>JAGRKN010000418.1 GCA_020442275.1 Rhodoblastus sp.
CATTGCGGCCCTAAAGAGTGCGTTTCGCCGCATGGCGCCCATTTGTCGCGGAGACGTGTATTTTGGCGCCCTGCCGTCCGGGGCGGGAGGCGCTATATTGGTCGGGCGCGCAGGCGCGCGCGAGGAGACGAACAAAGATGGCCGCAAACGCCGGGCCCGCAGCAATTCCCCCATCCATCGACGCGACGCTGGAGCTGTTGCGCTCCGCCGATTATGTGGCCGACCGCTCGCTCGCGACCGTGCTCTTTCTGTCTTTGCGGCTCGGCCGCCCCCTGTTCCTTGAGGGCGAGGCGGGCGTCGGCAAGACCGAGATCGCCAAGGTCCTGTCACAGACGCTGGGCCGCAAGCTGATCCGCCTGCAATGCTACGAGGGGCTCGACGCCGCCGCCGCCGTCTACGAGTGGAACTATGCGCAGCAGATGATGGCGATCCGGCTGGCGGAAGCCGCCGGCGACCATGACCGCGCGCAGATCGAGCACGACATTTTTTCGCGCCGCTACCTGATCGAACGACCGCTGCTGAAGGCGCTGGAGCCTTCGGTGGAAGGCCCGCCGGTGCTGCTGATCGACGAGCTCGACCGCACGGACGAGGCGTTCGAGGCGTTCTTGCTGGAAATCCTCTCCGACTTCCAGATCACTATTCCCGAACTCGGAACGATCAAGGCCGAGCATCCGCCGATCGTCATCATCACGTCCAATCGCACGCGCGAAATTCACGACGCGCTGAAGCGGCGTTGTCTCTACCACTGGGTAGGATACCCGGATGCTGCGCGAGAAATCGAGATCGTGCGGGCGCGTGCGCCTAAGGCGCCGCAGAAGCTGACGGAAGCGCTGGTGCTGTTCGTGCAGAAGCTGCGCCAGCTCGACCTCTTCAAGTCGCCGGGCGTCGCCGAGACGCTCGACTGGGCCTCCGCGCTGACCGAACTCGACGCCGTGGCGCTCGATCCGAACCTCGTGACCGATACGCTCGGCGTTCTCCTCAAGTACCAGGACGATATCGCACGGATCGATCAGGCCAAGGCGAGCGAGCTGGTGAACGAAGTGGCGGCCGACATGAAGGCGCGGGTGTGACACCGTCCGAACGATCCTCCAACCCTTTCGCCGCGACCGCGCCGCAGGCTTCCGGCAAACTCGCCGACAACATCCTCTATTTCGCACGCGCGCTGCGCGACGCGGGCCTGCCGGTCGGGCCCGGCGCGGTCATCGACGCGATCAATGCGGTGGAGGCGGCGGGCATCGGCACGCGCGAGGATTTTCGCGCGACGCTGCATGCGGTCTTCGTGAAGAAGCACGAGCACACGATCATCTTCGATCAGGCATTCGCCATCTTCTGGCGCAAGCGCGGGTTCATCGAGAAGATGATCGCGCTGATGTCGCCGCAGGCGAAGGATCAGTCGGAGCCGAAGAAGCCGGATGCGGGCGCCGCGCGCGTGGCCGACGCGCTCTACAAGCACAAGCCGCAGGAAAAGCCGAAAGAGCAGGTGGAGGTCGACGCGCGCTTCACCATGTCGGCGTCCGAAGTCCTGCAGACCAAGGATTTCGCGCAGATGAGCGCGGACGAAATCGCGGTGGCGCGCGCGGCGATCACGCGTCTGCGCATGCCCTCCGAGAAGATGCGGCTGCGGCGCTGGAAGCCCGACCCGCATGGCGGGCGCATCGATCCGCGCGGCACATTCCGCAAGTCCTTGCGCTCGGGCGGCGCGATCGAGCTCGCTTTTCGCGCGCATGCGGAGCGCTATGCGCCCATCGTCGCGATCTGCGACATCTCTGGCTCGATGAGCGATTACACGCGCATCTTCCTGCACTTCCTGCATCAGCTGACCGATCAACGGCGGCGCGTGCATACGTTCCTGTTCGGCACGCGACTGACCAATGTCACGCGCGCGTTACGCCAGAAGGACGTCGACGAGGCGTTGGCGGAATGTTCAGCGGGCGTAAAGGACTGGTCCGGCGGCACGCGCATCGGCGCCTCGCTCCACGCCTTCAACCGCGAATGGTCGCGGCGCGTGCTGGGGCAGGGCGCGATCTGCGTGCTCTTCACCGATGGGCTCGAGCGCGATCATCTCGATCAGCTGAGCGCGGAAATGGAGCGGCTGCACAAGTCCTGCCGTCGCCTGATCTGGGTCAATCCGCTGCTGCGCTATTCGGAATTCCAGGCGAAGGCCTCGGGCGTGCGCGCCATGCTGCCACATGTCGACGAGTTCCGGCCGATCCACAATCTGCGCTCCATGGCCGATCTCATCGCGGCGCTGGCGCAGGACAAGAATTCGTCGTCGTCCGATCCCCGCAAGTGGCTGCGGGCGGCGTGACGTTCCCTCTCCCTGCGGAGCGGGGAGAGGGAGCAAATTCGTGGAGATGAAAAATGCTCGCAACCGAACAGGACATTCTCGCTGAGGCCGAGAACTGGAAGCGCGCCGGCAAGGGCGTCGCCATTGCGACTGTCGTGGAAACCTGGGGTTCGGCCCCGCGCCCGACCGGCAGTCATCTTGTCATCGACGAGGAGGGGCTGTTCCTCGGCTCGGTTTCCGGCGGCTGCGTCGAGGGCGATGTCGTCACCGAAGCGCAGGATGTTATCGCCGACGGCAAGCCGCGCACGCTCGAATATGGCGTGGCGGATGAAACAGCATGGCGCGTCGGCCTGTCCTGCGGCGGGCGCATTCGCGTCTATGTCGAGAGGATCGACTGAATGAAACTCGACATTCTGAAAGCCCTGAACGAGGAGCGCCGCGCGCGCCGTGCGGCGGTGCTCGTCACCGATCTCTCCAGCGGCGCCCAGCGCCTCGTGAAGGCGGCCGATATTGTCGTCGACCCAATGGCCGAGGCAATCGACAGGCAATTGCGCATGGGCAAGAGCGCGTCGGTCGAGATCGAGGGCAAGACGTACTTTCTAACCGTGCAGGCGCCGCCCGCGCGGCTCGTCGTGATCGGCGCGGTCCACGTCAGTCAGGCGCTGGCCGAAATGGCGCGGCTCGTGGATTTCGACGTGACGATCGTCGATCCGCGCACCGCGTTCGCGAGCGAGGAGCGTTTCCCCAATGTGCGCGTGATCGCGGAATGGCCCGACAAGGTTCTGCCCGAGATCGGCCTCGACGCCTACACCGGTATCGCCGCGTTGACCCATGATCCGAAGATCGACGATCCCGCGCTGAAACTCGCGCTCGAGGCCAAGTGCTTCTACATCGGCGCGCTCGGCTCGAAGAAGACGCACGCCAAGCGTGTCGAGAGACTTGCGGCGGCGGGCTTTTCGCCCGAGCAGATCGGGCGCATTCATGCGCCGATCGGGCTCGACATCGGCGCCGTCAGCCCCGCCGAGATCGCCGTGTCGGTGCTCGCGGAAATCGTCCTGTCGTTGCGCAAGAAGCCGCTGCGCTCGGAGAAAGAGAAAGCGGCATGAAATTCGGGCCCGTCCCGATCGACGCGGCGGCGGGCGGAATCATCGCCCATGCGGTGCGCCGCCCCGGACTGACTCTGAAGAAGGGCGACATCGTCGGCGCTGCGGAGATCGCGACTCTGCGCGCGGCGGGCGTCGATCACGTGACGGTCGCGCTGCTCGAAGCCGGCGATATCGGCGAGGACGAAGCGGCGCAATTGCTCGCGGCCAAGCTCGCGGGCGCCAATCTGCGCGTCGATCCGCCATTCACCGGCCGCTCCAACATGTTCGCGACACGGGCCGGCGTGCTCACAGTGGACGCGGCCGGAATCGACGCCGTCAACGCGATCGACGAAGCCATCACCTTCGCGACGCTGCCGCCGCTGCGCGCCGTCGTCGAAGGGGAGATGGTCGCGACCGTGAAGATCATCCCCTTCGCCGTCGCGCGCGAGGAGCTGGACCAGGCGATCGCAATCGCCGACGTCGCGCGGCTTTCGGTCGCGCCGTTCAGGCCGATGAAGGTCGCGATGATCTCGACGCTGCTGCCGGGCCTGAAGCCGTCGACCGTCGACAAGACGGAACGCGTTCTCGCGCAACGACTCGCGCCGGCCGGCGCGCGCATCGTCTCGCATGCGCGCGTCGACCACGAGACGAAGGCGCTGGCGCCGGCGATCGAGCGCGCCGCGCCCGACGCCGATCTCGTCATCGTCTTCGGCGCTTCCGCGATCACCGACCGGCGCGACGTCATTCCGGCATCGGTCGAGGCGGCGGGCGGACGCATCGAGCATTTCGGCATGCCCGTCGATCCCGGCAACCTTCTGCTGATCGGCGCGACCGCCGCGG
>JAGRKN010000141.1:0-3098 GCA_020442275.1 Rhodoblastus sp.
GAACGATCACCGTCTTGCCGTCCATGTCCGGCAGCCCGAGGTCGAGCACGATGGCGTCAGGCTGGAATTCGTCGATCTGGCGAAGGGCCTCGCGCCCCGACGTCGCCTGCGCGACCGCATAGCCGCCCGCCACCAGCGCCGGCTTCAGGAAGCGCTGGATCTGCGGCTCGTCGTCGACGATCAGAATGCGCTTGCGGTCCGACATTTCGCCCTCAGGCCTCCTGCATCGCCGGCTCGACCTTGAGGCGAATGACGAACCGCGCGCCGCCCTTTGTCGCCTCCGGCGCCTCGAGCGCGATCGAGCCGCCGAGCGCCGTCACGACGCCGCGGCAGATCGCGAGCCCGAGGCCGACGCCCGATGGCGACGTCGTGAAGAACTTGTCGAAGATGCGCTCGCGCGCTTGCGGAGCGACCCCCGGCCCGCGATCCTCGACCGCGATGGCGATCTCCTCGCCCGCGAGACGCGCCGACAGCTGGACCGGCGCGCCCGGGGGCGAATGCCGCGCGGCATTGTCGATCAGATTGAAGACCGCCTGCTCCAACAATGTGGCGTCCGCGCGCACGAGCGGCAGGTCGGGGCCGAGCGCTAGATCGAGCGCCTGCGCGGGAAACGCCTTTCGCGCACGCGCGACCGCTGCGCGAAGAATATCGCCGACATCGGTCCAGTCGCGTTTGAGCGCCACGCCCGCCTCCAGTCGCGTCATTGCGAGGAGGTTGGCGACGAAGCGCGACAGGCGGCCGGTTTCTTCCTCGATCGCCGCCAGAAGATCGGCGCGCGCCTCCGTCGGCATGGCGTCGCCTAGCTCGCGCAGCGTCGTCACCGAACCAAGAATGGCGGCAAGCGGCGTACGCAGGTCGTGCGACAGCGAGGACAGAAGCGCCGAGCGCAGCCGCTCCTGCTCTGCGGCCTCGCGCGCGCGCTCGGCCTCGCCGGCGAGCTCGACCCGCTCGATCGCCGCCGCGCTCTGCTGCAGGATCGCGCCGACAACCTGCTCGCTCAACGCGCCGCCATGGGGCGGCGTGTATCCGACAATGCTCACGCCCGTCCCGGCGCGCCGAAGCGGCTGGAAGGTGAAGCGGCTGCCCGACCAGCCGGACGCAGCCGCCGCCGATCGCGCATCGTGCCGGGCCGCCCAGTCGGCCGCCTGCAGGTCGGCCAGTTCGAGAGTCGCGTCGGCGGGCGCGCCGCGCCAGGCGACCATGGCGCCGTCCCGGAAGTCCACGAGCGCCGCCGCGCCGCCCGTGGCGCGTGCGAGATGGTTGACCACGGCGACGCCGACCTCGTCCCGCGTCGTTCGGCCGGACAGGTCGGCGCTGAAATCCGACAGGAGCTCGAGCATGTCGGCGCGTTGACGCGCGGCGTCCGCCTGTTCGCGCATCCGCCCCGCGATGAAGCCGGTCATGGCGGCCGCGAGCAGGAACACGCCCAGCGCCAGCACATCCTCGGCGTGGCGCACCGAGAACGTGTGGACAGGCTCCACGAAGAAGAAATTCGCGCAGAGAAAAGCCAAGGCCGCTGCGAGCAGCCCCGTCCAGAAGCCGAAACTGGCGGCGCTGACCAGCACGGCCACCAGAAATATCAGCGTCGCGCTGGAGGGCGGCAGGATGCGGGAGAGAAGGTGGGCGGCGCCGGTCGCCACCGCGATCAGCCCGACGCATCCCGCGACGCCAGCAACCGAGGGCGGCGTGCGCCAACCGATACGCGGCGATGCTGTGAACTGTTCCATCCGCACGGAAAATGGCGGGGAGATGCGGACATGTCCACGAACTTTACGGCTTCCTTATGCGATGGCGCCCTTTCCGCATCGCATCCTTATGCGCCCAACGCCAGTTTCCGCGACTGCGCCGCCCTGCCGGCGCCAATAGGGGCTGCACATGACCGCGATGACCGAAATAGCAACGCCAACATCGGCTGCGGACGAGAGGCGCGTGACGGGCGCCGGATTCTGGACCTTGATGCTCGGTTCGATCGGCGTCGTCTATGGCGACATCGGCACCTCGCCGCTCTACGCCTTCCGCGAGGCGATGAAAGCCGCGAGCGGCGGCCACGCGGGCGTCGACCGCATGAACGTGGTCGGCGTTCTCTCGCTCATCCTGTGGGCGCTGACGATCATCGTGACCGTCAAATATGTGCTGATCCTGCTGCGCACCGACAATAATGGCGAAGGCGGCACGCTTTCCCTGCTGGCGCTGGCCAACAAGGCGCTCGGCCGCACGGCCCCGGCCGTCCTGCTGATCGGCGCGCTCGGCGCCGCGCTGTTTTTCGGCGATGCGCTGATCACCCCGGCGATTTCGGTGCTTTCGGCGGTCGAAGGCCTGAAGCTCGTCACATCGACGCTCGATCCCTATGTCCTGCCGATCACGTTCGTCATAATTCTCGGCCTGTTCCTCATCCAGAGCCGTGGCACCGGCGTCGTGGCCGGCTGGTTCGGCCCGATCACCCTCGTCTGGTTCGCCGTGATGACGATCGGCGGCGCGCGGCATCTTGTCGACGACCTCTCCGTGCTGTCGGCGCTCAACCCAGTTCACGCGATCCGGTTCGTGGCGGGTCATGGCGAGATCGGCCTCGTCACGCTCGGCGCGGTCTTCCTGGCCGTGACAGGCGCAGAGGCCCTCTATGCGGACCTCGGGCACTTCGGCCGCCAGCCGATCCAGATGGCCTGGATTTTCGTCGCCTTCCCCGCGCTCGCCATCAATTACCTCGGACAGGGCGCGATGCTGCTCGCCCATCCCGAGAGTCTCGAAAACCCGTTCTTTCTGCTCTATCCCGACTGGGCGCTGCTGCCGGTCGTCATTCTCGCCACGCTCGCCACGATCATCGCCAGCCAGGCTGTCATTACCGGCGCCTATTCGCTGACCCGCCAGGCGATCCAGCTCCGCCTGCTGCCGCGCATGCGCATCCTGCACACATCCGCCGAACACGCCGGCCAGATCTACATGCCCGGCGTGAACGCGATGCTGCTGATCGGCGTGCTCGCGCTGGTGGCGATGTTCGAATCTTCCAGCAGGCTCGCCAACGCCTATGGCATCGCGGTCACCGGCACGATGGTCGTCACCGCCAGCCTCGCGCTCATCGTGGTGCACAAATACTGGCGCTG
>JAGRKN010000141.1:3223-3601 GCA_020442275.1 Rhodoblastus sp.
GCATCGTCATGCTGGTGATGCGTTCCTGGCTGAAGGGAACCGAGATCATCGAGACCAAGGCGCGCCAGACCGACCTGCCAATCGGGGTGCTGCTCAGCCAGCTCGAGAAAAGAACGCCGGTTCTCGTGCCGGGCACTGCGGTCTATCTGACGGCGCAACCCGATCTCGCGCCGGTCGCCCTGCTGCACAGCCTCAAGCATTTCAAGGCCTTGCACGAAAACAACGTCATCCTCACCATTCGCACGGCGGATACGCCGCGCGTCGCCGACGAGGACCGGGTCGAGATGTACGAGGTCAACCGGCTGTTCCGGCTGGTTACGCTGAACTTCGGCTACATGGAGGAGCCCAATGTGCCGAAAGGCCTGCTGCTCTGCCGCA
>JAGRKN010000419.1 GCA_020442275.1 Rhodoblastus sp.
GCGATCAAACTGTCGCTCGGCAAGAAGAAGCACGTGCTCCTGAAGTCGAAATAGGCGGTTGCAACGCGTCGCGGCGTTGTGACGAAGCTGCCGGATTAAGGCTTCGCTGCGGTTGAACTTGCCAATCGGATTACGGAACGGCACTCTGGGTGGTACAGGGATGTCCACGGGACTCTGGAAAATCACATGATCATCGACAATGGAAATGCCGGTTCCGGCAGGAAAAACAATGAGGTCCTGAAGGGACTTCCGTCGTTCGACCGCCGCGCGCTGCTCTTCGGCGCGGCCGCTGGCGTCGGCGCGCTCGGGCTCGGCGGCTGCATGGCGACCGACGGCATGAGCCGCGCCGAAGCCGAGAAATGGTACGGCGCGGTGCCGGAAGAGAAATTCCCGATCCCGCCGGTCGACGTCAGCAAGATCGACCCGAAATATTATCGCAACATCGTCAATTACGAGAGCAAGGAAGCGCCGGGAACGATCATCGTCGATCCCGGCAAGTACTACGTGTATCGTATCGAGGGCGAGGGGAAGGCCACCCGTTACGGCGCCAATGTCGGCCGGCAGGGCTTCCTGTGGAGCGGCGAGGCCTATGTCGGGCGCAAGGCGGAATGGCCGATCTGGACGCCGCCCGCCGAGATGATCAAGCGCCAGCCGGAAGCGGCGAAATATGCCGGCGGCATGAAGCCCGGCCTCGACAATCCGCTCGGCGCGCGGACGCTCTATCTCTATCAGAACGGCCGCTACACGCTCTACACGATCTACTCGACCAGCGATCCCGAGACGATCGGCACGAACCTGACGAGCGGCTGCACCGGCCTGCTGACGCAGGACATGATGGACCTCTATTCGAAGACGCCGGTCAAGACGAAGGTGATCGTGCTGCCGGCATAGCCGGCGGCCTCGCGCGGCGCCTGCCGCGGCTGCCGAACTGCGACAGCGAGCAGCGCTCCAGCTAGCGCTGCGGCTGATCGCCCACATTGTCGAGAATGCCGAATATCTTGCGCAGGAAGCCCGGCGCCACGGTCAGTGGATTGACCGAGACTTGCGGAGCGTTGGCGCGGCCTGTCACCTTGTAATTGACCGCGAACAGACCCTCGTTCCATCCGCCGCCGAGCAGTACGCCGACGACGGGAATCTTCGAGAAGAAATTGTTGACCGTATAGGCCGGTACGAACGTGCCGTTGAGCGCGATCACATTCCGGTCGTTGTCGACCAGGCCTTCGACAGTCAGGCCGATGTTCGGCCCGTTCATCACGCCGTCGCGCAGGGTGAGACGCCCTCCGTTGCGCGCGAAAACGACGTGCAGGCGGTCGAAACCGGCAAGCGCCGGATCGACTTTGGCGCCGCCGGGCGCGTCGGCGCGTGGCGCGCTTTCCGTCACAAGCCGGCGCAGCGCCGGTTCGTCGCGCAGATTGAACGAACGGATCTTGACTGTACCGACGAGGCCGGTCGGTTCCTGGCTCATGATCGCGTTGAGCGCGCCGCCTTCCATACGCGAATAAATGTCGGCGAAGGCGAGAAGCGCGCCGGCGTCGTTCGAATTGATGTCGATCTGCGGGCGCCCGCTTTCCCCCGTCGACATGCGGATGGAGACGACGCCATGTCCGAACTGTCCGCTTGCGGCGAATTGCCTGATCGCGCCGCCGCGCCGCGACAGTTTCAGATCGGCGTTGGTCAGCGCGTGTTTGGAATAGCCGGTAAGGATCGGCGACTTCAGGTCCAGTTCGAAATCCGCGCCCTTCTGCGAACTCCCGCCGGCCTGGTTCAGCGCCTTGATGAACGGGCGCGCATCGATCGAGACGCCGCGCACTGTCGCGCGATAGAGATCGCCCGAGCGCTGCAGGTCGATGCGCATGTCGTCGCCGGGCGACAGTTTCGCCTGCGAGAGTTTGACCGCCAGCACATCGCCCTGCGGCGAAAGCTCGATCGCGCCGCGCGCGGAAGAACCGCCGGCCTCGAATGTCAGATTGTCGATGCGTGTCGACTTCTCGCGGTGGACGATGACGAAGCTCGCGCGGCCCGGACGTCCGGCGGGTTTGGCGAGGCCGGGGATCGGATTGTCGAAAGCCGTGCGCGAAAGGTCGAGGTCGACGTTGGCGTCGGTTTCTCCGTCCTTGAGTTTCGCCGAGAGCTTGACCCCGATCGGACCGGAGACGCCCACCGGCTCGACGCCGAAACGCGCCCGCGCGGCGTCGTCGAGCGTTGCGTTCAGCGTCGCTAGCGCGGGCTTGCCGACGTCCTTGCGCAGATCGAGCGTCGCCGGCGCGCCGAAGATGCGACCGCTGCCAGTGGCGCGCAGGCCGGTGGGGTCGCCGACGACCGTCAGCGCGCCATTCTCGAACCTTTCCTTGCCGATCAGTTTCTCGGCGACAAAATTCGCGACATTGGCATTGACGAACACCTTCACGTCGTCGCCGCGCGCATCGGGACCGATCTTGAAATCGAGCCGCAATTGGCCGTCGACCTGGCCCTTGAGTGTATTGGGTTCGAGCGGCATGGCCGCGACATCGCGGATCGCTTCGCGCGCGAGCAGTTCGGAGACGGCGTCGACGGAGCCCGCGACGCGCATGTCGACCCGCACCGGCGTCGCGCGGCCGCCGTCGTTGTAAGGGAGCGTGAAGGCGCCGTTCGAGAGGGTCAGCTTGCGGCCGGGGCCGGTCTGGATGGCTCCGGCGTTCGCCTTGAAAACGACCGTGCGGCCGGTGAGCCGCCCGGACCCGTCCAGGTTCGTCAGGTCGGGCACGCCCTTCAACGCCGTGACCGCGGCGCCGCGCAGCTGGAATTCGAGCTGGAGGGAATCGTCGGGCGGCGGACGGTCGAAGCGCATCGCCAGTAGCGCGTTCTTGTCGAAGTCGATGCTGAGATTGGCGGAGTCGATCGTTCCGGCATGCGCGTGGCCGATCAGCCATGTGCGCGCCGGCGCGCCCATCACGCTCGGCCAGACGCGAAACAGCGACCGAAGCGGCATGCGACCGGTGGAGACGCCGAGCCGGATGTGCGGACCATGCACCCAGTCGAACGCGCCGGCCGCCGCGGCGGCGACCTCCGGGCCGACGATTTCGATGCGTCCGATGTCGAATTTCTTGTCGTCGAGGAACAGGCGCCCGTCGAGACTTGCTTTTTCGATCGACAGAAATTTCTCTCCCGGCCGCTCCGGGGCGAGCCCGCCGGGTTTGGCGAGGCCGAGCGCGACCCGCCAACCCTCGTCCGGCCGTAAAGGCGCATGTAGCGCGCCCTCCATCACGAATTGCGTCTCGCCGGCGAAGAACTGCACAGGACTGACGATGATCTGACGTTGAGTCGGGTCCCAGTGGAACGCGCCGGAGATCTCGTCGAAGAACAGGGGCTCGTGGTCGGGGTCCTCCAGACGGAGATAGCCGGGGGTCACGAGCGCGCGCCCTGTCGCCTCGCGCAGCTCCTGATTGGCTTCCAGCACGAATTTCAGCTTGAAGGACAGGCTGGCGTCGCTTTCGACGGGATGTCGCCGCGCGCCGGCGACGAGGCTTATCTCGTCCATCGACACGCCTTTGACCTCGATGTCGAGGCGGCGCTCCGTCTCGGGCGATCCCGTCGCCTTGGCGAGGGCCTCGATATCGCCGTTCGGCGCCGCCGCGCGCAGGGCGAACGACGTCGAGCGCCACGACTTCTCGAAAGCCATGTCGAGTTTCTCGAACGTGGTCGAGTGGTCGGCGGTGCGATCGTCGACGACGAGTTTGCCGCCACGCACCGCGACGAGCCTGAGATCGGCGAGCGGCGACTTCGGACTTGTCGCGAGATCAAAGAAGGCGCGCAGTGCGCCCGTCGCCTCGCGCAGGATGGCGGATCGGCGTGGCTTCTCGCCACTCGCGGGCGAGGTTGCTCCGGCAGGCGGCTCCATCGGGCGCGAAACCACGACCGCCTCCTCGCTCGGCGCGCCGGCGGTGATCGCGAGCGCGCCGTCCGGCATCACCAGCAGGCGCACCACGAGATCGAAGACCTCGAGCCGCCGTGGCATGGCGCGCAGTTTGAGCAGCGCGAGGGGATCGAGCGACAGTTCCGCGCGCGGCGCTTCGACGATGGCGCGCCCTCCGGAGATCGCTTTCAGATGATCGACCGTGATCGTCGGTCCATGCTCCGTCCGCGCGATGCGCGTCGCGTCGAACGAGAATTGCACGCCCTCGAAACGCTGGCT
>JAGRKN010000420.1 GCA_020442275.1 Rhodoblastus sp.
AATCCGATCCCTTCCCCGGCCGCTCAGCCGAGTATCCGCCGGGCGTGCGCGAAAACGGCGGACAATATTCACATGGCGTCTCGTGGTTCGTGGATGCGCTGGTGATGTTGGCCGAACAGGCGCAGGCGAAGGGCGACGCGAAAGAAGCCGCGCGTCTGTTCGCGCGCGCCTACAAATGCTGGGTCGAGATTTCGCCGTTGTCGAAATATGCGACGCCGGAGGCGGCCGAGCGCTACGGCCTGCCGCCGCACCAGCAGGCCGCCGATATCTACGAGGGACCGGGCTACGAGGGGCGTGGCGGCTGGGCCTGGTATACGGGCTCGGCGGCGCGCATGATGATCGGCGCCTATGCGCTCATCGGCCTAAAGCTCGAAAAAGGCGAGTTCTCGCTGCGCGCCGACGCCTTCGATCCGAAGGGCGAGCTGCAACTGAAGCGCGTCGTCTACAAGGGCAAGACCTATACGGCCGAGAGCGTCGGCGCGAAGGCGCCGGAGACAGTGTGAGGGCGCATGGATCGCGAGCCTGAAGGCTCGCGACCCGTTGGGCCTTACGCCGTTTCCTGCAGCGGCGCCGGGCGCCATTTGGCCAGGCGGTGCTCGATCAGCGTCATGATCTGCTCGACGCCGAGCGCGACGAGCATGATGATGACGATCGCCGCATACATGCCCGCCGCATCGAACGAACCCTTGGCGACGTTGATGAGCAGGCCGATGCCGTAACGCGAGCCGACAAATTCACCGACGATCGCGCCGACGATGGCGAAACCGAAGCTGACGTGCAGCGAAGCGAAGATCCAGCTCATCGCCGAGGGGATGATGACGGAGCGCGTGAGCTGCCAGGGCGAGGCGCCGAGGATCTGCGCATTGGCGATCAGCGCGCGGTCGGCCTCGCGCACGCCCTGGAAGGCGTTGGAGAAGACGACGAAGAACACCATGACGAAGGCGAGCGCTACCTTGGAGGCGAGCCCGAGGCCGAACAGCATGATGAAGATCGGCGCGAGCACGACGCGCGGGATCGAGTTGATGACCTTGATGTAGACCGAGAAGACGTCGGCCGCGAGCCGGTTGCGGCCGAGCGCGACGCCGACCAGCACGCCGGCGATCGCGCCGGTGAAGAAGCCGATCAGCGATTCCTCCATCGTCACCCACAGGTGGTACCAGAGCGAAATGCCGTCGACGCCTTCAGTCGCCCATTGCCACAGGCGCACTGCGATCAGCGAGGGACGCGAATAGAAGAATTCGTCGATCCAGCCCATCTGTCCCGCGAGTTCCCAGCCGCCGAGCATGAGCGCGAGAATGAACCAGCGCCAGAACAGAACGCGGCGGCGATGGTTTCGCGCAGCATTGCGGGCTTCGGCTTCGTGATCGGTCGCGGGCAGGGCGACAGGGGCGTCGGCGGATAGCGCGTCGGTCATGGCTTCGTCCTCAGGCCGCGCGTTCCTGCGCCGCTGCGCCGCGCTGCACTTCCTCGCGCAGGTCGTTCCAGATCGTATGCGAGATCTCGATGAATTTAGGCTCGTAGCGGATTTCGCTGACGACGCGCGGGCGCGGCAGGTCGATCGTGTAGACGTTCTTGACCGTGGCGGGCCCCGAGGTGAGCACGAAGACGCGATCGGCGAGCGCGATCGCCTCTTCGAGGTCGTGAGTCACGAAGATGACAGAGGAGCGGTTCTGCTGCCACAGAGCCATCAGCTCCTCGTGCATCAGCACGCGCGTCTGCGCGTCGAGCGCCGAGAAGGGCTCGTCCATCAACAGGATCTGCGGTTCGTTGATGAAGGTCTGGGCGAGCGCGACGCGCTTGCGCATGCCGCCGGACAGTTGATGCGGATATTTGGATTCGTGGCCCGACAAATTCACGCGCGCGAGCCATTTTCGCGCCAGTTCCATGGCGTCCGCCTTCGCCATGCCGCGAAACAAAGGCCCCGCCGCGACATTGTCGATGACGTTGCGCCAGGGAAAGAGCGCATCGGTCTGGAAGGCGAAGCCGATACGCGGGTCTATGCCGTCGACCTCCTTGCCGAAGACGCGCACGGTCCCGCGCGAGGGGCGCGCGAGGCCGGTGACGAGATTGAGCGTCGTCGACTTGCCGCAGCCGGTCGGCCCGACGAGCGCGACGAATTCGCCGCGCGCGACGCTCATGTTGAAATCGCGCAGGGCGGCGACAGCCTTGCCGTCGGGCGTGACGAACCGACGCGCGACGTCGATCAGTTCGACGGCGGGGCCTTGCGCATCGCTCATTTTGCAGCCTTCACGAATTCCGTCGTGTAGGTCTTCGACAGATCGACCTTCTTGCCCTGCAAATTCTTCGAGAAGGCGCTGAGCACGGCGAGCACCGTCTCCGGACCGCCTTCCGGCATCACGCCGTCGGGCGTGAACATCTTCTTGCCGTCGTCGAGCGCCTTGATGTAGCCTTCCTTGTCGGCGGCGTAGAAGCTCTGGGGCATCTTGGCGGTGATCTCTGCGCCCGAATGCGTGTCAATGAACTTGAGCGCCTTGACCAGCGCATTGGCGAGTTTCTGCACGACCGGCTTGTTCTTCGCGACATAGCCGGAATCCATGTAGAGCGAGGCCGCCGGATATGTGCCGCCCAGCGCCTCCTTCGTCTTCTCGACGTCGCGCATGTCGATGAGGATGCGCGCCTCGTTGGTCTTGAGCAGACGCGAGATCGTCGGCTCGGTCGTCATGCCGGCCTGGATCTTGTCCTGCTGGATCGCGGCGATGAAAGTGGTGCCGGCGCCGACCGGCACGGTGGTGAAATCGCCGTCCGGCACGCCGGCCTTCTTCATTAGAAACTTGGTGAGGAAATTGGTGGACGAGCCGAGTCCTGTCACGCCGAGGTTCTTGCCCTTGAGATCGGCCATCGACTTGATCTCGGGATGCTTGTTCGAGACGAGTTCGACCTCGCCCGGCGCGCGCGAGAATTGCACGACGGATTCCACGAACTTGCCCTTGGCCTGCAAGTCGACACAATGGTCGTAGAAACCGACCACCGCCTGCACGGAGCCGGCCAGCAATTCGTTCTCGGCGTTGACGCCGGAGGATTCGTTGAGGATTTCGACGTCGAGTCCCTCGTCCTTGTAGTATCCGAGACCTTCGGCGAGCTTGGCGGGTAGATAGATCTGCTTCTCGAATCCGCCGATCATGATGCGCACCTTGTCGGCCGCGCGCGCGCCGGTCGATGCGACGGCGATCAGCGCGACGGCCGCGACCGCAGCGGTCAGGATCCTTTTCATGTCTATCCTCCCGGTCCCGCCTTGCGGAGACAATTCGTGTTGGCCGCAGCTTAGTCGAGGCTTTGGCTCGCCGCCACAGGCCACATCGACCGGATTGAAATTCTGCCTGCCGGGCCAGAGGTCGCGCCAGCTCTACAGCCATCGACAATCTCCGTAGAACGAGTAACATTGGGCATCGGCCAAGTTTTCAGTACTTTGTATGTTGCGTTTTATTTTGATGTTTGCGGCGCTATTCGCGCCAGGGGCTGCATGGGCGGGAGCCTTCATGCAATCGCCTGAGCGTGGCCAGGTCATTGCCGAGCTTTCCTTCAGCGAAGCCAATATCGCCTATGATAGCTTTGGCCGCGCGGGCGCGATCCCCGCCTGGCGCAAGTTCGAACTGTCGACCTATGCTGAATATGGCCTCACCGAATTCGTCACATTGATCGGCGATCCCTCCTGGTTCACGTTCCGGGCGAAGCCGCCGGGCGTCGGCCGGACGCGGCTCGGCGCGGCGGAGGCGGGCGCGCGCGTGCGGCTGCTGGAATGGGGCGAGGGGATCGTGTCGGCGCAGGCGACGGCGCGCCTCGCGCCGGCGGGTCGCGCTGCGGCGGCTTATCTCGACATGCGCG
>JAGRKN010000421.1:0-337 GCA_020442275.1 Rhodoblastus sp.
AGCGCCTTCAGGCCGGTCGTGATTTCCGTGACTTCCTGCACGCGATTGTCGCCACGCGACTTCGAGCCGGACAAGAGCTGGATGTAGTCGACGATCAAGAGGTCCAGTCCACGCTGGCGCTTGAGGCGTCGCGCGCGCGCCGTGAGCTGGGCGATGGAAATGCCGCCGGTCTGGTCGATGAACAGCGGCGCGCGCTGCATTTCATGCGCGGCTTCCGAGATCGCGCGAAAATCGTCCTCGGTGATCGAGCCGCGACGGATCTTGTAGGAGGGCACGCCCGACTGCTCGGCGATGATACGGGTCGCGAGCTGTTCCGCCGACATTTCCAGCGAGAAGA
>JAGRKN010000421.1:366-3940 GCA_020442275.1 Rhodoblastus sp.
CCGCCGTCGATCGTCTTGTTGTGCCCGTCGGGCTGCACTTCGGCGCGGTAGGCCTTGGCGACGTTGAAAGCGATATTTGTGGCGAGCGCCGTCTTGCCCATGCCGGGACGCCCGGCGAGGACAATCAAGTCGGACGCCTGCAAGCCGCCCATCTTGTGGTCGAGATCGGCAAGACCGGTCGAAAGGCCCGAGAGATGGCCGTCGCGCTGATAGGCGGCCGCCGCCATGTCGAGCGCGGTGGTGATGGCCGAGCCGAACGTCTGGAAGCCGCCGTCGTAGCGGCCGGTCTCGGCGATGGAGTAGAGCTTGCGCTCGGCCTCCTCGATCTGCTGGCGTGGCGCGGAATCGATCGGCGCATCGTAGGCCGTGTTGACGATATCGCCGCCGATGACGATGAGGTCGCGCCGCACCGAGAGATCGTGGATCGTGCGGCCGTAATCCTCGGCATTGATGATGGTGGTCGCTTCCGCCGCGAGGCGCGCGAGATACTGGCTGACTGTGAGGCCGCCGAGATCAGCGTCGGCAAGGTAGGTCTTGAGCGTGATCACCGTCGCGACCTTGCCCGCGCGAATAAGCTGGCTCAGCACCTCGTAGACGCGCCGGTGCAGGTCTTCCGAGAAATGCTCGGCCTTGAGAAAGTCGGAGACGCGGTCGAAGGCGTCGTTGTTCACGAGAATGGCGCCGAGCAGCGCCTGTTCCGCCTCGATATTGTGGGGCGGCGCGCGCAATCCGCCCTCGGGCTGGGCCACGACGAGGCGACGGTCGGACAATTGCTCGATGGCGGCCAAGGCAGGCTCTTTTCGGTGCTGGCGATTTGGGCGTGCGACACGCGACGGGACGGCGGTCGGGCGTCTTTGTGCCACCCCGCGCGCTCTGCGTCAGCGGAGAATTTCCGATTCGCCCGCTGTCCACAAACCAAAAAATTTTATGCGATTTTTGCGCGATGCTCTTGCCTTTGCGAAGCCGCGATGCGCGCGACGAATTCCATGGCCGCGACGCTGATCAGCCCACAGGCGATGCAGGCGAGAGCGGACAGGCTCAAACCCCAGCGCTCGAGCCCATAGGCCAGAACCAGCGGCCCCGCGGCGCGTGAAAAAAGGCTGGCGAGCGCGAGATCGCCCGATATCGCGCCATAGCCGTGTCGACCGAACAGCGCGAGCGCGACCGTGCCTCGAGCAATCGTCATCAACCCATTGGACATGCCGAGCGCGGCCGAGAAACAGAGCGCGAGCACGACGTTCATCGAGCCTGACAGGAGGAAGAGCAGGGCGGGCGGCAACAGCAACGCCGAAATGCGTCCGCCGACGATGGCGGGAAAACGCGCGCCCCAGATCATTTCGGCGAAACGCGCCAGCACTTGCCCAGGACCGAAGGCCATGCCGACGAGGATCGCCTGTTCGCCGGTGAGGCCGGCCTGCCGCATGGCGTCGATCATGTGGATCAGGAGTCCGGCGATCACGAGCTGATGCGCGGCGATGGCCGTGGCGAAGCCGACGAAGGCGCGGCGGCGCGCGGGCCCTTCCAGCGGCGTCTCGTCGTCAGGGTGGCTGTTGACGTCCGCGCCGCCGGAGGTCATGTGCAACTCGGGCGCGCGCCCGAGAGTCGCGAGATAGATCGGTAGACACAGAAGGATCATGCCGGCGGCGAAAACGAGATAGGTCGTCCGCCAGCCCCATCGCTCCGCGAGGAACGCGGTGATCGGCCAGAAGACGGTCGAGGCGAAGCCGCCGAGAAACGTGACATAGGTGATCGCGCGCCGGCCCTGACGGCCCGCCACCTGCACGAGCGCGGCAAAGCCCGCGTCATACAGCACGAGCGCCGAGGCGACGCCGAGCAGGACGCAGGAAAGGTAGAACCCGGTCGGGCCGGTTGCCGTCGCCGCGACCACGAGCGCGCCCGCCGCCCAGAGCACGCCGAGCGACAGCGTCAAGCGCCCGCCGCGTCGGTCGATGGCGCGCCCGACCCACGGCGCGAAGACCGCGCTCACCAGCAGCATGGACGAATAGCCCGCGAATGCCGCCTCGATCGACAGGCCGAGGTCGGCCGCGATCATCTTTCCCGTGACGGAAAAGGGATAGTAGATCACGCCCCAGGCATAGAGCTGCGCCAGCCCCACGCCGATCACGGCATTGCGGAAGCGGCTTGTGTCCCGAGGCGATCCTTCTGCGGGATCTGCCATGCCGCGAGTGTGGCATGGGCCGGGAGATTGTCGACTGCGGCTGAAGCGCAGCAGGGCTGCGTCAAAGAAAAAGGCCGCGGGATCGCCGCGGCCTCTGGTATCGATCGGTAAGGACGATCAGTCCTCGCCGCCGGCCTCCGCCAGGGCCGCGCCGACCTCGAGGCCGAGATCGTCCATCGAGGTTTCCTCGCGGGTCGTGACGCTCTCGCCGCGCTCCTGGCGCTCGGCCTCTTCGGCCGAACGGGCGACGTTGATCGTGACGCTGACCTCGACTTCCGGATGCAGGCGCACCGGCACGCCGTGCAGGCCGAGCGTCTTGATCGGGTGCAGGGCGATAACCTGCTGGCGGCCGACGCTGACGCCGCCCGCAGTGATCGCTTCCGCGATGTCGCGCGACGAGACGGAGCCGTAGAGCTGGCCCGATTCGCCGGCCTGACGGATGACGACGAAAGTCTTGCCGTCGAGCTTGCCGCCGACCTTCTCGGCCTCGGCCTTGGCTTCGAGGTTGCGGGCCTCGAGCTGGGCGCGCTCACCCTCGAAGCGCTTCTTGTTGGCTTCGGTGGCGCGCAGCGCCTTGCCGCGCGGCAGCAGGTAGTTGCGCGCGAAACCGTCGCGCACGCGCACGACTTCGCCCATCTGGCCGAGCTTGGCGACGCGTTCGAGCAGAATGACTTCCATGATGTTCTCCTTGTTGCTTCAGTTTGTGGATCGGGGCGCGAGTTTGCGCGCCCGCAGGTGGAAGGCGGCGTCGGCAAGGCCGGCGAGCGCCAGAAACAGGAAGGGCCAGGGCGGCAGAAGCACGATCAGCCCATAGAGCGAAAACAGCCAAGCCGGCCGCAGCCCCGAGCCTCGTGTGAAAACGTGGGCGAGGGCGAGGCCTTGTAGCGCGAAGGCCATGCCGAAGACGGCGGCCACGATGCCGGCGACGACGCCCGCCAGCCCACCGACGAAGGTCAGCCCGCATGCCGCAGCGAATAGCGCGCCGAATACCGGCGGGATCGCCAGATCGTCCGCGATCGCGGGCCAGGCGCGCGGCAGATTGCCAGATATCAGCGAGACGCGGCCGGCCAGATAGAGGTTGATCGTCATGCTGAGGATCTGCGAGGCGGCGATGCCGACCGGCGCGGCCATGATGAGAAAGCGCGTCAGCCTTTCGACATCCATCGCGCCCGGAGCTTTGGCGTCCTTCAGCATGGCCTCGACGAGCGGCCGGCCTTCCTTGACTGCGCTCGCCAGCAACGCATCGAACCCGCCGATGCGCCAGCTGAAATAGGCCAGCCCGCCGGCGATCGCCGTCGCCGCGATCAGAGCGGCGGTCAGGACGACGGCCGTTGGCGCGAAATCGCGACCACCGCGATCCGCGCGCGTCTGCGCGAGCAGGGCGGCGGCCGCGAT
>JAGRKN010000142.1:0-177 GCA_020442275.1 Rhodoblastus sp.
AGGCCGGCGTCATCTTCTGCCCGATTTCGGAGGCCGTGCATTCGCACCCAGATCTGGTGAAGAAATATCTCGGCTCGGTCGTGCCGGTGACCGACAATTATTTCGCGACGCTGAATTCCGCCGTCTTCTCGGACGGCTCCTTCGTCTACATCCCGCCGGGCGTGCGCTGCCCGATGG
>JAGRKN010000142.1:217-402 GCA_020442275.1 Rhodoblastus sp.
TCGAGCGCACGCTGATCATCGCGGATGCTGGCTCCTATGTGTCCTATCTCGAGGGCTGCACGGCCCCGCAGCGCGACGAGAACCAGTTGCACGCGGCCGTCGTCGAACTCGTGACGCACGAGGACGCCGAGATCAAATATTCGACCGTGCAGAACTGGTTCCCCGGCGACGCCGAGGGCAAGGGC
>JAGRKN010000142.1:424-17192 GCA_020442275.1 Rhodoblastus sp.
CAAGCGCGGCGACTGCCGCGGCGACCGCTCGAAAATTTCCTGGACGCAGGTCGAGACGGGCTCCGCCATCACCTGGAAATATCCGTCCTGCATCTTGCGCGGCGATGAATCGCGCGGCGAGTTCTACTCGATCGCGATTTCCAACGGCCGCCAGCAGGTCGACAGCGGCACCAAGATGATCCATCTCGGCAAGAACACGACGAGCCGGATCATTTCGAAGGGCATTTCGGCGGGCCGCTCGAACAACACCTATCGCGGGCAGGTCAGCGCCCATCGCAAGGCGACGGGCGCGCGCAACTTCACCAATTGCGACTCGCTGCTGATCGGTCACGACTGTGGCGCGCATACCGTGCCCTACATCGAGAGCAAGAACGCGAGCGCCATCTTCGAACACGAGGCGACGACGTCCAAGATTTCGGAAGACCAGCTCTTCTACTGCACGCAGCGCGGGCTGTCGGAAGAGGAGGCGACCGCGCTCATCGTCAACGGCTTCGTGCGGGACGTGCTGCAGCAGCTTCCCATGGAGTTTGCCGTCGAGGCGCAAAAACTGATCGCCATTTCGCTCGAGGGGAGCGTGGGGTGACGACATTGCCGTCATTGCGAGCGTAGCGAAGCAATCCAGAGCCGGATTGTGGCTCTGGATTGCTTCGTCGCTGCGCTTCTCGCAATGACGGTTCCGGCACCCCGTTACGTCTGAAAACGGATTTAGAAATGCTTGAAGTCAAAAATCTCCATGTCTCCGTCGGCGGCCGAAAGATTCTCGATGGGTTGAATCTCACCGTTAATGACGGCGAGGTCGCCGCCATCATGGGGCCCAATGGCACCGGCAAGTCGACGCTTTCCTACGTCATCGCGGGCCGCGAGGATTACGAGGTCGAGGAGGGCGAGGTTCTGCTCGACGGCGTGAACATTCTCGAAATGGACGCGACAGAGCGGGCCAATGCCGGCGTGTTTCTCGCTTTCCAGTATCCGCTCGAAATTCCCGGCGTCGCCACCATGACCTTTCTCAAGGCCGCGCTCAATGCGCAGGCCCGCGCGAAAGGCTTGCCCGAATTGCAGACGCCCGAATTCATGAAGAAAGTGCGCGAGGCCGCGACAAAACTCGGCGTCAATCAGGACATGCTCAAGCGTCCGCTCAACGTCGGCTTTTCCGGCGGCGAGAAGAAGCGCATGGAAATTTTACAGATGGCGCTGTTGCAGCCGAAGGTCGGCATTCTCGACGAGACCGATTCCGGCCTCGACATCGACGCGCTGCGCATCGTCGCCGACGGCGTGAACGCGCTGCGCGCGAAAGACCGGAGCTTCCTCGTCATCACGCACTACCAGCGCCTGCTCGACTACATCAAGCCGGACACGGTTCATGTGATGGCCAAGGGCAAGATCGCGCGCACCGGCGGCCCCGAGCTCGCGCTGGAGCTCGAAAAGTCCGGTTACGCGGCCTTTACGGGCGAGGCGGCATGAACAAGCCCGTTCTCCAGCGCGCGCGCACCGAGGCGGAAGCCGCGCTGATCGAGCGTTTCGATCAGGGCGACCGGCGTCTCGTCGGCGCGACCGACCTGCGCGCCGCGGCCATGCAGCGCTTCGCGGACGCCGGCCTGCCGAACCGCCGCGTCGAGGCCTGGCACTACACGGACCTGCGAGGCGCCATGCGCACGGCTGCGCTCGCGCGCGCGCCCGAAACCGCCACCTTGCCGCTCGCGCGCCAGTGTCTTGCCAAGCCGCTTGCTCAGACGGACGCACATCGTTTCGTGATCTTCAACGGCGCCTATAACGAGGAATTGTCCTCGAGCGGTCCGCTGCCCGCGGGAGTGACCGTGGCGTCGCTTGCCTCGGCGCTCGCGACAGGCGACGCAGATGTGCTCGACACGCTTGGCGTCAGGACCCCGGGAAGCGACGATTCTGTCGTCGCGCTCAACACCGCGTTGATGCAGGACGGCGTGGTGATCCGCGTCGCGCCGGGCGCAAAGGTCGAGCGCCCGCTGGCGATCCTCAACCTGATGACTGGGGGTTTCGCGCAGGCGGCCTTCCTGCGCTCGATCCTGATCGTCGGCGCGGGCGCATCCATCATGCTCGACGAGGCGACCGCGGTTTGCATGCCGGACGCCACCCAGGCGAATGAGGCGCTGACCGTCGTCGTCGGCGATGGCGCGCGCGTGGATTACGCCGCGCAGGTGGCCGAGCAGGGCGCACAATCGGTTGCGCTGCATAGCCTGTTCGTCACCATGGGCGCCAACGCGCAATTCAACGGTTTCTGTCTCGTCCCGACTGCTGGCCTCGTACGTCGCCAGATTTTCGCGCGGCTCGAAGGTGAGCATTCGACGTTCTCGCTCGGCGGCCTGTCGCTGTTACGCGGCAAGGAACATGCGGATACGACGCTCGTCGTCGACCACGCCGTGCCCAATTGCGTCAGTCGCGAGTTCTTCCGTCACATCCTCGATCATGAGGCGACCGGCGTCTTCCAGGGCAAGGTCGTAGTGCGCCAGCACGCTCAGAAGACCGATGGCGGCATGAAGAGCCAGGCGCTCGTGCTCGGCGAGGACGCCACCATGAACAACAAGCCCGAGCTCGAAATCTTTGCCGATGACGTGGTCTGCGGCCATGGCGCGACCGTCGGCCAGCTCGACAAGAACCAGATCTTCTATCTGCAGGCGCGCGGTCTTTCGCGCGGCGAGGCTGAATCCCTGTTGCTGGAAGCCTTCGCCAACGAGGCGCTCGATCTGGTCGCGGATGAAGCCGTGCGGGCGCGCTTTGCCGGTCAGACTGAAGACTGGCTCGCACACAGGAGCGGGCGATGAACGCGCGCTCGCCCATCGCCGCGCACTACGACGTCGAAAAGCTGCGCGCCGACTTCCCGATCTTGTCGGAAAGGCCTTACGGCAAGAAACTCGTCTACCTCGACAACGCCGCCTCCGCGCAAAAACCGCGTCAGGTGATCGAGCGCATGACGCAGGTCTACGAGCACGAATACGCCAACGTGCATCGCGGCCTGCACTATCTCGCCAATGCCGCGACCGACGCCTTCGAGGCGGCGCGCGCGAGCGTGCGGCGCTTTCTCAATGCGGAATCCGTCGACGAGATCGTCTTCACGCGCTCCGCGACGGAAGCGATCAATCTCGTCGCGTCTTCCTTCGGCCTCGCGCATATCGCCGAGGGCGACGAAATCCTGCTCTCGATCATGGAGCACCATTCCAACATCGTGCCCTGGCATTTCCATCGGGAACGCAAGGGCGCCGTGCTGAACTGGATCGAATGCGACGACGACGGCCATATCGATCTCGCAGCCTTCGAGAAGCAAATCACGAGCAAGACCAGGATCGTCGCGATCACGCACATGTCGAACGTGCTCGGCGCGCCGACGCCGATCGCCGAGATCGTGAAGATCGCGCACGCCCATGGTGTGCCGGTGCTGGTGGACGGTTCGCAGGGCGCGGTGCATCTGGATGTCGACGTGCGCGCGCTCGACGTCGATTTTTACATCGTCACTGGCCACAAGCTTTATGGCCCGACAGGGATCGGCGTCCTGTACGGCAAGAAGAAATGGCTTGAGAGCCTGCCGCCCTTCAATGGCGGCGGCGAGATGATCGAGGTCGTCACCCGCGACCGCGTTACCTACAACGTGCCCCCGCACCGTTTCGAGGCGGGCACGCCGCCGATCGTGCAGGCGGTCGGGCTCGGCGCCGCGCTCGACTATATGGACGAGGTCGGCCGCGCCGCGATCCGCGCGCATGAGGCGGACCTCACCGCCTATGCGATGGAGCGCCTGTCGCGCATCAATTCGCTGCGCATTCTGGGAGCCGCGAAGGACAAGGGCCCGATTGTATCCTTCGAGATGAAGGGCGCGCACGCGCATGACGTCGCGACCGTCATCGACCGCGCGGGCGTGGCGGTGCGCGCGGGCACCCATTGCGCCATGCCGCTGCTGGAACGCTTCGGCGCGACATCCACGTGCCGCGCTTCCTTCGCGCTCTACAATACGCGCGAAGAGATCGATGCTTTGGCCGAGGCGCTCGTGCGCGCCGAATCCCTGTTTTCCTGAGGCTGGTTGAGCATGACGCAAGTCGAACAAGCCCCATTCGAGCCGAACAAGCCGGCGATGGAATTGTCGAACGAGCTGCCGCCGGAGGAATACGACCGGCTGACCGACGCCATCATCGCCGCGCTCAAGACCGTCTACGATCCGGAAATCCCGGCCGACATCTATGAACTCGGGCTGATCTACCGCGTCGAGGTCGACGACTCCCGCTTCGTCAATATCGACATGACCCTGACCGCGCCCGGTTGTCCGGTCGCTGGCGAAATGCCGCAATGGGTAGAGAATGCGGTCTCGATCGTGCCGGGCGTCGCCGGCGCCAAGGTCAACATGGTCTTCGATCCGCCGTGGGACCAGAGCCGCATGTCCGAGGAAGCCCGCGTCGCGCTGGACATGTGGTGATGCCCTCTTTGCGCGGTATCCTCGAAACGTCGCTGTATGTCGAGGATCTCGCGCGCTCCGCCGCCTTCTGGGAGGGGGTGATCGGCCTGAACAGGCTCGTGCCGGCGGACAACAGGTTCGTCGCCTACGACGCCGGCGACCACAGCGTCCTGCTCCTGTTCGCCAAGGGAGCGACGCTGGAGACCGTGCATATGCCGGGCGGAACCATCCCGCCGCACGACGGGGCAGGGCGCCTGCATGTGGCTTTCGCCGTCGGCGAGGCGGAACTGGCGGACTGGGAGGCGCGACTGGCGCGAGCCGGCGTCGAGATCGAAGGGCGCGCGACCTGGCCGCGCGGCGGCAGGAGCATCTATTTCCGCGATCCCGACGGCCATCTCGTCGAGCTCGCGACACCCGGCCTCTGGCCGACTTATTGATCGTAACTCGACGTTCAGGCGTCCGGCGCCTATATATCGAGTTGGTTTCTTGCGCAGGGCCTTGAACCCTGATGGAGGAGAACATGGGCGCCCGCCCGAAGATGAACGTGATTTCGCTGACCGACGCCGCCGCGTCGCGCGTAAGGGACATCATCGCCAACGCCGACAAGCCGCTCTTCGGCCTGCGCGTGGGCGTGAAGAACGGCGGCTGCGCAGGTATGTCCTACACGATGGACATGGCGGAGGGACCCGCGCCTGGCGACGAGATCGTCGAGGACAAGGGTGTGCGCGTTCTGGTCGATCCGAAGGCGGTGCTGTTCCTGCTCGGCACGCAGATGGATTTCCAGACGACAAAACTGTCGTCGGGCTTCGTCTTCAACAACCCGAACCAGACGTCGGCCTGCGGCTGCGGCGAGAGCGTGGCGATCACGCCGGCAAAGCTGGATGAGGCAGAGGCGCGGGCGTAGCCGGCCGTCTTCCAATGTCCTCATCCTGAGGAGCGACAGCAGGTCGCGTCTCGAAGGATGGCTGCAATCCGCATGCTTCGAGACGGCCGCTTCACGGCCTCCTCAGCATGAGGTCTCGTGATAGGCTCCCCGGCCATGGACGCCGAATCCATCGAAGACTTGTTCGCTCCCTTCGCCCGCGTACGCGCCAAGCGCATGTTTTCGGGTCACGGCGCCTATGTCGACGACGCCTGCATCGCGCTCTGCGTACTTGGCGCGATCTGGATCAAGGTGGATGACGACCGAGAGCGCGCGGCGCTCGCCGCCGCCGGTTCCGAACCCTTCAACTACACGCCGCCCGACGGCCGCCGCCGCGTCATGAACGCCTTCTGGAAGCTGCCGGACGCGGCCCTGGACGACGAGGACGAACTGAAACGCTGGTGCCGCCCGGCGCTCGAGGCCGCCCGCCGCACCGCCGCGCAGAAAGCTCTGGCGAAGGCGAGGAAGGCGGCGAAAGCGGCGACGCCCGCCGCTAAGAAGGCGCCCGCGCGAAAGGCCCGGGCGCGCAATTGATCACCTTGGCGTCATGCCCGGGACAAGCCCGGGCATGACGGAGCGGGAAGCTTCGAAAGTCACTCCGTAACTATCAGAATTTGAAAGATTTTGTCGGCGTCCCGGCCGCCCCTTCCATTCGCTTCCTGCCCCGGAATCATATAAGCTGTACGCCGTGATTCCCGGGCGCGCCCGCGCCTCTCCCGAAAGCCGCAAGACTTGGCCGACAGCGACGACAACAACGAGAACGCCGGCGCGCAGCCGCCTTCCGACATCAGACCGGTTTCCATCGTCGACGAGATGAAGCGCTCGTATCTCGATTACGCCATGAGCGTGATCGTCTCGCGCGCGCTGCCCGACGCGCGCGACGGCCTCAAGCCCGTGCATCGCCGCATCATGTTCTCGATGCACGAGAACGGCCACACGCCGGACAAGGCCTATGTGAAATCCGCGCGCATCGTCGGCGACGTCATGGGTAAGTATCACCCGCACGGCGACGCCGCGATCTACGATGCGCTGGTGCGCATGGCGCAGCCCTTCTCGATGCGCCTGCAGCTGATCGACGGGCAGGGCAATTTCGGCTCGGTCGACGGCGATCCGCCGGCGGCCATGCGCTACACCGAATCCCGTCTCGCCCGCCCGGCGCTTGCGCTGCTCGAGGACATTGACGAAGGCACGGTCGACTTCCAGGCGAATTACGACGGCAAGGAGCAGGAACCGGTCGTCCTGCCCGCGCGCTTCCCCAATCTTCTCGTCAACGGCGCGGGCGGCATTGCGGTCGGCATGGCGACCAACATCCCGCCGCACAATCTGGGCGAAGTCATCGACGCCACCGTCGCGCTGATCGACAGGCCCGACATGTCGATCGCCGATCTCATCGAGATCGTGCCCGGCCCCGATTTCCCGACGGGCGGCTCGATCGTCGGGCGCAACGGCATCGGCTCGGCCTATACGACGGGCCGCGGCTCGATCCTGATGCGCGCCAAGGTCGACGTCGAGGAGATGCGCAACAACCGTTCCGCGCTGATCGTCACCGAGATTCCCTATCAGGTGAACAAGGCGACGCTGGTCGAGCGCATCGCCGAACTCGTGCGCGAGAAGAAGATCGAGGGCATTTCCGATCTGCGCGACGAGAGCGACCGCGACGGCATGCGCATCGTCATCGAGCTGAAGCGCGAGGCTTTCCCGGACGTCGTGCTGAACCAGCTCTACCGTTTCACCGCGATGCAATCCTCCTTCGGCGTGAACATGATTGCGCTGAACGGCGGCAAGCCGGAAATGCTGAACCTGAAGGACGTGCTGCGCGCCTTCGTCGATTTCCGCGAGGAAGTCGTCACGCGCCGCACGAAGTTCCGGCTCAACAAGGCGCGTGACAACGCGCATCTTCAGGTCGGTCTGGCGATCGCGGTCGCGAACATCGACGAGGTCATCCGCCTCATCCGCACCTCGCCCGACGCCGCTGCTGCGCGCGAGGCCCTGATGGCTCGCGCGTGGCCGGCCAAGGACATGGCGCCGCTGGTCGCTTTGATCGCCGATCCGCGCCATGCGCTCGACGCCGACGGCAGCATCCGCCTTTCGGAAGCGCAGGCCCGCGCCATCCTCGATCTGCGCCTGCAGCGCCTGACCGCGCTCGGCCGCGAGGAAATTTCGGAAGCCCTCAACAAGCTCGCCGCAGAGATCGCCGATTATCTCGACATCCTGCGCTCGCGTGAACGATTGTTCGGTATCGTCAAGAACGAACTGAACGCGGTGAAGGAGGCCTATGCCACGCCACGCCGCACGATCATTCTCGATGCGGCCGGCGACATGGAGGACGAGGACCTCATCCAGCGCGAAGAAATGGTCGTGACCGTCAGCCACAACGGCTACATCAAGCGCGTGCCGCTCTCGACCTATCGCGCGCAGCGCCGTGGCGGCAAGGGCCGCTCGGGCATGCAGACGCGCGAGGAGGATTTCGTCGCGCGCCTGTTCGTGGCCTCCACGCATACGCCGGTGCTGTTCTTCTCCTCGCTTGGCCAGGTCTACAAGGAAAAGGTCTGGCGCCTGCCGCTGACCTCGCCGCAATCGCCCGGAAAATTCCTGCGCAACATCCTGCCGCTGGAGGCCGACGAGCGCATCACCACCATCATGCCGCTGCCGGAGGACGAGGAGAGCTGGGCGACGCTCGACGTCTTCTTCGCCACGACCGGCGGCACGGTCCGCCGCAATAAGCTGTCGGATTTCACGCAGGTCAATCGCGCCGGCAAGATCGCGATGAAGCTCGACGAGGGCGAGGCCATCGTCGACGTCGCGATCTGTACCGAAGACGACGACGTGCTGCTGACGACCGCGCGGGGCCAGTGCATCCGCTTCGCCACGCCGGAAGTGCGCGTGTTCAAGGGCCGCGATTCCATGGGCGTTCGCGGCATCGCGCTGGAGAAGGACGACCGCGTGATCTCGCTGTCGATCCTGCGCCATTTCGAGGCGAACGGCGACGAACGCACGGCCTATCTCAAGATGAGCCGCGCCGTGAACGGCGAGGCCAATGGCGAGAGCGAGGTGGATGTCGGCGAGGAGGCCGCGAACGGCGTTTCAGGCGAGCTTTCGCAGGAGCGCTATGCCGAAATGTCTGCGGCCGAGCAGTACATTCTCACCGTCTCCGAGAACGGCTACGGCAAGCGCTCGTCGTCGTTCGAGTACCGCATCACCGGCCGCGGCGGCAAAGGTATCGTCGCCATGGCGGTCAATGATCGCAATGGCCCGCTGGTCGCGTCTTTCCCCGTGGAGGATTCGGACCAGATTATGCTGGTGACCGATGGCGGCCAGCTCATCCGCTGTCCGGTCGAAGGCATCCGCATCATCGGCCGCGGCGCGCAGGGCGTGATCGTGTTCAACACGGCGGACGACGAGAAGGTGGTGTCCGTCGAGCGCGTGGCCGGTGAAGACGAGGAAGAGGGCGACGGCGGCGAGGCGTGATCCTCGCCAGTCCGTGAGCGGCGGCGCGCAAGGGAGAAAGCATGTTCGATAGACCGGTGTCCGTCGTTGCCACGGAAGTCGAGCCGCGCACGAAGAAGAGCAATTATCCCGAGCCTTTCGCGTCCCGCATGAACGGGCGCGTCAAACGTCAGCTCGGCGATGTCTTCGGTCTCGTCAATTTCGGCGTGAATCTCACCATCTTGACGCCCGCAAGCCAGTCGGCGCTACGCCATGCGCACACCACGCAGGACGAGTTCGTCTACATCCTGCAAGGCAATCCGACGCTGATCACGGACGCCGGCCGCACGATTCTGGCGCCCGGCCATTGCGCCGGTTTTCGCGCGGGCACGGGCGACGGCCATTGCCTCGTGAACGAAACGAAGTCCGACGTCGTCTATCTCGAGATCGGCGACCGGTCGCCGGGCGACCGCGGGACATATCCGGACGACGATCTCGTCGCCGACCTGGTCGACGGCGCATGGCGCTTTACCCACAAGGACGGCTCGCCCTATTGACCGGCCGCGCCGTCGCCTTCCACGCTTCCCCCAAATCGCCTATACCCCTGCCATGCGCATCGCGATCTACACCGGCTCCTTCGACCCGCTCACCAACGGCCATGTCGACGTCATCACGCAGGCGGCGGTCGTCTGCGATCGGCTCGTCGTCGGCATCGGCGTCCATCCCGGCAAGACGCCTGTCTTCACACCTGAGGAACGCGCCGACCTGATCCGCGCCGCCTGCGGCGACGCCTTGAAGGCTCAAGGTTGCGAGCTGCAGGTCGTCACCTTCGCAGGCCTGGCCGTGGAAGCGGCGCGCAAAAACGGCGCGAAAATCGTGGTGCGCGGCCTGCGCGACGGCACCGATCTCGACTACGAGATGCAGATGGCGGGCATGAACGGCGTAATGGCGCCCGAGGTCAAGACCGTGTTTTTCGCGGCCTCTCCGGGCGTTCGCCACATCACCGCCACGCTTGTCCGCCAGATCGCTGCCATGGGCGGCGACATCAGGCCGTTCGCCCCGGCGGTCGCCGCGACCGCCCTTGCGCAGCGCATGGCCGAGCGCGCGAAAGCGAAATAACAGGCCGCATCGACTTCGGGACAAAGAGGATTTTCATGCGCATCGATCGCCGCAAGCTCATCGCAGCAGCCCCCGCGCTGGCCGTCGCCGGAACTTCGTTCGGCGCGCTGGCCGCGGGCAATCCGGCTGATGTCGTCAATCTCCACACCAAGGACGGCAAGATCGTGATCCAGTTGCGGCGCGACCTCGCGCCCAAGCACGTCGCGCAGATCGAGACGCTGGTGAAGCGCAAGTTTTACGATGGCATCGTGTTCCATCGCGTCATCGACGGCTTCATGGCGCAGACCGGCGATCCCACCGGCACCGGCATGGGCAAGTCAGACCTGCCGAACATTCCCGCCGAATTCTCCAAGGCGCATTTCGAGCGTGGGACGGTCGGCATGGCGCGCTCGCAGAATCCGGATTCCGCGAACTCGCAGTTCTTCATCTGCTTTGGCGACGCGAGCTTCCTCAACGGCCAGTATACTGTGGTCGGCGAAGTCGTCTCCGGCATGGATGTGGTCGACAAGATCAAGAAGGGCTCGAAGGCCGACAACGGCACGGTGACCGCGCCCGACAAGATCGTGAAGATGCGCATGGCCTCCGACGACAAGTAAGGGCGCAGGTTTACGCGACTGCTCGCGCCCTCTATAGCGGGCGCACACAAGAAATCAGGAGGTCCCATGGCGGACGAAGGCAATACGCTCACGCTCGAGACGACCAAGGGTCCGGTCGTCATCAAGATGCGCCCCGATCTGGCGCCCAACCACGTCGCCCACATCAAGAAGCTGGTCGGCGAAGGTTTCTACGACGGCATCGTGTTCCATCGCGTGATCGAGGGCTTCATGGCGCAGACCGGCTGCCCGCACGGCACCGGCACCGGCGGCTCGAAGTACCCGAACCTCAAGCAGGAATTCAACGCCGCGCCGCATGTGCGCGGAACCTGCTCGATGGCGCGCGCGCAGAACCCGGATTCGGCGAACAGCCAGTTCTTCATCTGCTTCGATGACGCGCGCTTCCTCGACCGCCAGTACACGGTCTGGGGCGAGGTGACGTCCGGCATGGAGAATGTCGACAAGATCAAGCGCGGCGAGCCCGTGCGCGATCCCGACAAGATCATCTCCGCGAAGATGAGCTGATAAGTTCCCTCTCCCCGCATGCGGGGAGAGGGTTAGGGTGAGGGGCGGGGTGAGTTTCGGGCTTTCTCCCGGCCCCTCACCCCGGCCCTCTCCCCGTGAACGGGGAGAGGGAGTAATGCGCGTAGACCTCTTCGACTTCGACCTTCCGCAGGAACGCATCGCGCTCAGGCCCGCGGAGCCGCGCGATTCCGCGCGCATGCTGGTGGTGCATCAGGACCGCCGGTCTTCAGACCGGCAAGCAGACACGGACCGCCGGCCTTCAGACCAGCATGCCGGCCCTGCCGCTGCGAAGAGCGGCGGTCCCGGTCTCGCAGACCGGTTTGTCCGCGATCTCCCTGGCTTCCTCCAGCCGAACGACGTCCTCGTCGTCAACGATACGCGCGTCATCCCCGCGCGTCTGAACGGCGTCCGCGTGCGCGGCGAGAACGTTGCGCGGATCGAGGCGACGCTGATCAAGCGCGAGGGGTCGAACCTCTGGCGCGCGCTCGCCAAGCCCGGCAAGCGGATCGCGCCGGGCGACCGCATCCGCTTCGGCGAAGCATCCGAAAGCATGGCCTGTCTGCTCGCCGCGCTCGACGCGGATGTCGTGCGGCGCAACGAAGGCGAGGTTCTGCTCGCCTTCCACCTCGACGGCGCCGCGCTCGACGAAGCCATCGAGCGCCTCGGCCATATGCCATTGCCGCCCTACATCGCCGCGCGCCGCGCCGACGACGACAAGGATTCCCGCGACTACCAGACGATTTTCGCACGTGAGGCGGGCGCGGTGGCGGCGCCGACGGCAGGCCTGCATTTCACGCCGGATCTCTTGGGCGCCATCGAGGCGCGGGGCGCGAAAATCCATTGCGTCACGCTGCATGTCGGCGCGGGCACGTTCCTGCCGGTGAAGGTGGACGACACCGACACCCATGTCATGCATTCCGAATGGGGCAGCGTCGGCGCCGACGCCGCCGCCGCTCTAAACGCTGCGCGCGAAAAAGGCGGGCGCATCGTCGCCGTCGGCACGACAGCGCTGCGCATTCTCGAAAGCGCGACGACGGAAGAGGGCGTCGTGCAGCCTTTCTCTGGCGACACCGCGATTTTCATCACGCCCGGTTATCGTTTTCGCGCGGTCGACGTGCTGATGACCAATTTCCATCTGCCGCGCTCGACGCTCTTCATGCTGGTCAGCGCCTTCGCCGGCCTCCAGACGATGCAGGCGGCCTATGCGCATGCGATCCGCGAAAACTATCGTTTCTACAGCTACGGCGACGCCTGCCTGCTGATGCGCGCGGGTTGACGCGCGCGCGATTGCGGCCGACCTTCAAGCTGCCGATCTCCGGGAGACGCCCATGAGCCGCATCGACACGCTGGAGCAACTGCGCACGGTCCTCGGCGAGCCGCGCGCCGCGACCAAAGCAAAAGTCCTGTCGCATCTCGACGAGCAATCCGCCGACTTTATTCGCGCCTCGGCTTTCGCGGTCCTCGCGACCGTCGGCAAGGACGGCGTCGTCGAAGCATCGCCCAAGGGCGATCAACCCGGCTTCATTCACATCGAAAATGAAAATACGCTGCTCATGCCCGAGCGCGCCGGCAACAATCTCGCTTTCGGCCTCACCAATATTCTGGAGACCGGCCGCATCGGTCTCATCTTCCTGAAACCCCGTACGGGCGAAACCTTGCGCATCACCGGCCGCGCGGAAATTTTCGACGATGCGAATTTGCGGGAAAGGATCGGCACGGCGGAGCGACCGGCGCTGCTCGCCATTCGCATCCATGTCGAGCGTTGTTACTTCCACTGCGCGCGCGCCATGCTGCGCGCGAAACTGTGGGAGCCCGAGAGCTGGCCGCCGGCGCAGCGCATTCTCTTCGGCAAGATCATCGCCCCGCGCGTCGGCGGCGACGATGTCATGGCGCAGGCGATCGACGAGCGCGTTCAGACGGGCTACACGACCAACCTCTGGCGCAATCAGTAAGGCAGGCCCTCACGCCGCGCGCAGTGGCGCGCGCGAAAGATCGTTGAGCGCGGCGATCGCCTTGGCGAACAGCTTCATGAATTGCGCGGCTTCTTTTTCGGTGAGGCCGCTCAGCAGAATGCGTTGCGTCTCGGCCACCGCCGGCGCGATCGCCGCGAGCATCTGTTTGCCCTGATCAGTCACGCGCAATTCGCGCGCGCGCCGGTCCTTTTGGTTGATGGCGCGGGCGACGAGCCCTTTCTCCACGAGCCGGTCCACAACCCCGCCAATGGTCGTGCGGTCGTGGGCGATGTGGCTCGCGAGCGTCGCCTGGTCGAGACCGGGCTCGTTCGCGATCTGCGCGAGAGCCGCATATTGGACGGGCGTCAGCTCATAGCCCGCGGCGCTCACTTCGGCGTGAAAGACCGCGACCGCGATCTGCTGGAATCGTCGCGCGAAATGCCCGGGCGCCTCGGTCGCATCCATGCTCAAATCCTCCGAACCGCTCGGATGTGGCCATTATTGACAAGCATACTGACTATCAGTATGCTTATCAAGAGGTCGCGCATGCGGCGTTTCGCCCGCGAGGGCGCAAGCAATATCCGGGGAGGTCGAGCGTGCAGTTTCACCTGAATGGCTATCAATACGGCGATCCCGAACTGTCGCCGGCCTCCGATCATCCTGCGCCGACCGACAAGCCGCCGGCGGAGGTCGATGTGCTGATCGTCGGTTGCGGTCCTGCGGGCCTCACGCTCGCGGCGCAACTCTCGGCCTTCCCGGACATTACGACCTGCATCGTCGACCAGCGCGACGGGCCGCTGCAACTCGGTCACGCCGACGGCATCGCCTGCCGTTCGATGGAGATGTTCCAGGGTTTCGGGTTTCGCGAACGCCTGCAGAAGCAGGCTTACTGGGTCAACGAGACGACCTTTTGGAAGCCCGACGATGCGAAGCGCGAAAACATCGTGCGCTCCGGTCGCATCCAGGACGTCGAGGACGGCCTGTCCGACTTCCCGCACGTCATCATGAACCAGGCGCGGGTGCATGATTTCTATCTCGAGATCATGCGCAAGTCGTCGCATCGGCTCGAGCCGCATTATTCGCGCCGCTTCGCAGGGCTGAACATCGCGGCCGAAGGCAGCCATCCCGTGACTGTCACGCTGGAGCGCATCGACGAGGCGCACAAGGGCCAGACCGAAACGGTTCGCGCGAAATATGTCGTGGGTTGCGACGGCGCCCGAAGCGGCGTGCGTCAGGCCTTGGGGCGCGAGCTGAAAGGCGACTTCGCCAATCAGGCATGGGGCGTGATGGATATTCTCGCCGTCACCAACTTTCCCGACATCCGCCTCAAGTCGCTGATCCAGTCGGCGAACGAGGGCGCGATCGTGCTGATCCCGCGCGAGGGTGGCTATCTCGTGCGCATCTATGTCGAGCTCGACAAGGTCGCCAAGGACAAGCGCGTGCCCAACAAGGAAGTGACGATCGACTATCTGGTCGATGCTGCGCGCCGCATCCTCCATCCGCATACGCTCGACGTGAAGGAGGTCGCCTGGTGGTCGGTCTATGAAGTCGGCCAGCGCCTCTGCGACAAGTTCGACGATGTGAAGGACGGCGAGACCAAGGCGCCGCGCGTCTTCATCGCCGGCGACGCCTGCCATACACACAGCGCAAAAGCGGGGCAGGGCATGAACGTTTCCGTGCAGGATACGTTCAATCTCGGCTGGAAGCTCGCCGCTGTATTGCGCGGCCAGTGCGCGCCCGACTTCCTGCACACCTATTCGGCCGAACGTCAGGCCATCGCCAAGAACCTGATCGACTTCGACAAGGAATGGACGCAAATGCTGTCGAAGCCGCTGAAGTCGGCGGAAAAGCCCGACGGCATCGAGCCCGCGCAGATCCAGGCCTATTTCATGCAGCACGGCCGCTACACGGCCGGCGTCGCCACCGTCTACAAACCGTCATTGCTGACCGGCCAGAGCACGCATCAGCATCTGGCGAAGGGGTTCGAGATCGGCACGCGTTTCCACTCGGGCAACGTCATCCGCCTCGGCGACGGCAAGCCGCAGCGTCTCGGCGATGTCTTGCTCGCCGACGGGCGCTGGCGTCTCATCGCCTTCTGCGGCCGCGAGAACCCGGCGGCGGCGGATGCGCCGATCGCTCAATTGTGCGACTGGCTGGAGAACGATGCGGCTTCGCCCGTGAAACGTTACACGGCCAAGGGCGCCGACATCGATTCCGTTTTCGATGTGCGTGCGGTCTTCCAGCAGTACCATCGCGATCTCGATCTCGAGGCCATGCCCGCCTTCCTGCTGCCGAAGAAGGGCAGACTCGGCCTGCGCGACTACGAGAAAATGTTCTGCCCGGACCTCAAGACCGGGCCAGACATCTACGATCTGCGCGGGATCGACAGGGATCGCGGTTGCCTGCTGATCGTGCGTCCCGATCAATATGTCGGCCACGTCCTGCCGTTCGACGGGCGCAAGGAGCTGGCGGCCTATTTCGACGCCTTCATGAAGGCGTCATAGCCGTCGAAACACCGGGACCGCCGGTCTTCAGACCGGCCTGCAACAAGCTGGTCTTCAGGCTGGCTTGCAATATGCCGCTCTGAAGAGCGGCGGTCCCGGTTCTCGCAGCCCCAGCCCTACTTCTTCTCGCCCTTCGGCAGCGCCAGCGCCTCGAAATCCGAGCCGCCTAGCAGGCCGACGCCATTATACAGCCCCAGTTTTTCGCGCGTATCCGCGATGTCCATGTTGCGCATGGTGAGCTGGCCGATGCGGTCGGCGGGCGTGAACGAACCCGCGCCGCTCTCCATCGTCAGCCGCTCGGGATGATAGGTCAGGTTCGGGCTCGACGTATCGAGAATCGAATAATCGTTGCCGCGCCGCAGTTCGATCGTCACTTCGCCGGTGACAGCGCTCGCCACCCAGCGCTGCGCCGTCTCGCGCAGCATCAGCGTCTGCGGATCGAACCAGCGGCCTTGATACAAGAGGCGGCCGAGGCGGCGGCCGTTGTTGCGGTACTGCTCGATCGTATCCTCGTTGTGGATGCCGGTGACGAGCCGCTCGTAGGCGATGAACAGCAGCGCCATGCCGGGCGCCTCGTAGATGCCGCGGCTCTTGGCCTCGATGATGCGGTTCTCGATCTGGTCGCACATGCCGAGGCCGTGCCTGCCGCCGATTGCGTTGGCCTCCGTGAACAGCGCCAGCGCGTCGTCGAACGTCTTGCCGTTGAGCGCGACCGGCTGGCCCTGCTCGAAGCGCACGGTTACGGTTTCGCGCGCAACCTTCACCTCGTCCTTCCAGAAGGCCACGCCCATGATCGGATTGACGATGTTGATGCCGGCGTTGAGGTATTCGAGATCCTTGGCCTCGTGCGTGGCGCCGAGAATGTTGCTGTCCGTCGAATAGGCCTTCTCGACGCTCGCCTTGTACTCGAAGCCGGCGGCGGCCATGTATTCGCTCATCTCCTTGCGGCCGCCGAGTTCGTCGATGAATTGCTGGTCGAGCCAGGGCTTGTAGATGCGCAGCGACGGATTGGTCAGCAGGCCGTAGCGATAGAAGCGCTCGATATCGTTGCCCTTGTAGGTCGAGCCGTCGCCCCAGATGTTGACGCCGTCGTCCATCATCGCGCGCACGAGCGTCGTGCCGGTGACGGCGCGGCCGAGCGGCGTCGTGTTGAAATAGGTCGCGCCGGCAGTGGTGATGTGGAAGGCGCCGCACTGGATGGCGGCGATGCCTTCGGCGACGAGCTGCGGGCGGCAGTCGATGAGACGCGCCGCGACCGCGCCATAGGCCAGCGCCTTGCGCGGAATGTCGTCGTAGTCGCTCTCGTCGGGCTGGCC
>JAGRKN010000143.1 GCA_020442275.1 Rhodoblastus sp.
CCGAGGGTTCCGCTCAAGAACTGAGACAAACGAAAACGGCGGGGTTTTCCCCGCCGTTCTCTTGATTGAGCCTGAATGGTCAGGGCTAACGCGGGCCCGCCGCGTGGGGCGAGTTCATCGCCGAAAATTTCGCGCGGGGTAGCCGCGCGGCGACAGATCTCACGAATTTCTTCACCGCCCGATCGACCCGCGCGAGCGGCGAAGTCTTGGCATGGCGCTGAGGAGCGCGTTTGACGTGGGCCGCCGGACGCCGCGGGGGCGCGGGATGCGGCGCCGCCAGCGCGGGCGTTTCGACCGCTGCGACCTTGGTCGTGTGACCGGACGCATGAGAAGTGGCCGAGGTCGGCGCCGAGGGCGCAAGCGCGCGGGTCGCTTCGAAAACCGTGGGAGCGAGGAGAGCGAGACGGGGGTCGCGTGGCTCTGGCGACAAGGCGGCGCGGTCGCCGAGCGATGCGACCCTGAACGCGGCCGGAGGCGCCTCGGCGATGTGGTTGACGGGCGCGATGCTCGGCGCATGGTCGCGTTCGGACACCCGGTCCGCGTCTTGCGCGCGGATGGCGGGGCCCGGCTCGTGACTTGCGATCGCGCCGGCGAGCGCCGCCAGCCCGACCAGGGCCATCGCGGCCGCCAGCGCGCTCCGTCGCCGGGCTGGCCGGGTTCGCGCGGCGCTCAGCGGGAGCGGATTGGCCTCTCGCGGGCGGACGATGGCGTAGCGCGGCGACGCGTTCGCGGCGGGCTGCAGCGCCGCCGGCGTGTCGATCTGGCGCGGGGTCGGCCAGATGTCATCAGCCGAAAGCGGCGGCTCGCCGAACAATTCTTCCCTGAGCCTGACCTCCCAGACCTCGAGGCCCTCGGCCCGCGAGCCGAACAACGACCGCGTGCCTTCGAGCAGGCGCGCCGCCAGTTGCTCGCAGACGGCCATCGTGGACAGGCCCTCGCTCAGCGGCGCGGTCTGCGGCGACCAGAGCGTCATGCGCCCGTTCAGCCGCAGCCCCACCCGCAGGTCCGCGCCGTCCGCCGGAGCATCGACCGCCACGGGATCGCGAACGCCGAGGAGAAAAGCGCGGATCATTTCGAGGCGATCGCGTTCGCTCAGCGTCACGGCCTGCCCATCTGCGTCGGCGCAGGCCTCGATCTCGAAACGCAGGGGCGGACGCTCGAGCGGGCCGGGCGCGGCGCCGGCCGACTCGTAATAGACGCGAAACAGCACGCAAAAGCCGTCGCCGGATATTTCGATCCGCCGATGCGGCGGCTCGGGCTCGGCCGCGTCCTGGATCAGCGGCGGCAATACGAAATTGTCGGCCGCGCGAACGTAGATCGTCCGGCAGGCCTCATTGAGCGAATGTGGACCGAGCGCCGACATGGCCCCACTCCTCGATTTTCGGCCGGAATCGACGCAAGGCGGCCAGCGCGACCGCTCGTGCTGACGGCCATGGCCGGCGCCGTCGCGAGGACGTTGAACCGCAGCGCGGAAATTCAAAAGCCCTGCGACCCGAAGCCGTCTGTGGATTGAGGGGAAAAGTCGAGACGTCCCGCACATTTTCGCCAACGAACCATTGGCGACTCTTTGCTAACCCTGTCGCCGGGAAGGCACACATATGAACATTGCCGTTGGGAAAGCATACCTCCGGTTAACCCTTCTCCGTAAGAGTGAGAGCCTCAAACGAGGCAGTCGATCTTGGAACACGCAACGATTTCAGAGGACGCCGCGTCGCTTGGCTCCGATCGCCGCGATCCCGGTCAGGGACATGAGCGCAAATCGGGCCTGGTCGTCGCGGTCAACGGGTCGCGCGCGACGGTCGCGGCGCGCATGGCCGACCTCATTTCGGACGCCGAGCAATTCTGGTCGGTCGGCGAACTCGTCTCGATCTATGGCAAGAATTCGCGCGTGGTCTGTCTCGTGCAGGAAATGGTGGCGCAGGACCGGGTCTGGGATCCGACCCTCAACCACTACGTGCACGCCAATGTCGAGCTTCTTGGCGAAGTGATCGATATCGGCGGCCGCCCGGTCTTCCGGCGCGGCGTCGCCAGCTATCCAGCGCTCGGATCGGTCGTGAACCGCATCCGCCAGTCCGACCTCGCCGCCATCTACGACCTGGGCGACCGCAAGGCGTCTATCATCGGCAATCTCGTGCAGGCGCAGATTCCCGCCGCCGTCGACATCGACGCCATGCTGCGCCGACACTTCGCCATTGTCGGCACGACCGGCGTCGGCAAGTCGACCAGCATCGGCATCCTGCTGCGCGCGGCCATAGCCGAGCGGCCGAATCTCCGGATCGTCATTCTCGATCCGCACAACGAATATTCGAGCGTTTTCCGCCGGGAATCGGCGACGGTCGACGCGAGCCGGTTCGAGCTGCCGTTCTGGCTGTTCCAGTTCGAGGAATTCCTGGAAGTCATCTATCGCGGCACGCCCGCGCCGCTCGACGAATCCGACTTCCTGCGCGAGGCGATCGCCGACGCGCGCGAGCTGTTTTGCGGCGCCGAGCGTGGCGGCATCGCCAAGTGGAACAATCGGTCGGAAGAGGGCGGCGCGGATACTCCGCGGCCGTACCGGCTCGCCGATGTGCTCGCGGCGATCGACGCGGAGATCGGGCGTCTGGAGCCGCGCTACCCGCGTCCGTCGCTGCGCAACCTGAAGCACAGGCTCGAGGCGCTCGCCAACGACCAGAACTTCCGGTTCATGTTCGGCAAGGCGGCCGTCGACTCGCGCATGGATTTCGTGACGCGCAGCCTGTTCCGCCTGAACGATCTCGGCAAGCCGGTGACGATCCTGCGGATGGCCGGTATCCCCTCCGACGTGGTCAACGCCTCGGTTTCCGTGCTCTCGCGTCTCGCTTTCGATCTCTGCGTGCTCCATCGCGGCAAGCAGGAAGTCCTCGTCGTCTGCGAGGAGGCGCATCGCTATGTGCCCGCCGATCACACGCTCGGCTTCAATCCGACGCGTCGCGCGATCGCCCGAATCGCCAAGGAAGGCCGCAAGTACGGCTGCTATCTCGGCATCGTGACGCAGCGCCCGGCGGAACTCGATCCGACGATCCTGTCGCAGTGTTCGACGGTCTTCGCCATGCGCCTTTCCAATGCGTCGGACCAGCAGATCATGCGATCCGCCATCCCGGACAACGCGGCGGGCGCGCTCGAATTCATCTCCGCGCTCAATAATCGCGAGGCGATCGCCTTCGGCGAGGCGGTCGCGACCGCCATGCGCATGACGTTCACGCTGCAGGACGAGTCGATGCTGCCCCGCATGTCGTCCGAGTGGGAAGAGCAGGCAGCGGCCCCGGAAGAGCCCGCAGCCGCGGCGACCATCTCCCTCCCGGTCGAGCCGCGCCCGGCGCCGAAGCTCGATCCGAAGCCTAGCCCGTTCAGCCGTTTCCAGGAGCCGATCGCGGCACCGCCGTATGGCGGCTGGCGCACCGAAAGGCCCGCCGGCGACGCACCGCCGGCGACGCGCGACTGGCCGTCGAGCGAGCGCATGCGACGCTAGCTCCCCGCCTGCAAAAATCGAAAGCCCGCCGTGCATCAGCATCGGCGGGCTTTTTGCGTGAAATCGGCTAGCTTCGGCCGATGTCCGAATCCGAAACCGTAGCCGAGACGAACCTCGCGCCGACTGAACGTCGCGCGCTGTTCCTCGAAGGCGCGCGGCAGGCGTTGACGGGGCCTGCCTATTTCGTGGCCGTCGCGCTGGTCGGCGTCGGCGGGCTCGCCAAGGCGGCGGGATTTCCGCCGGCCGCCGCCTTTCTCTCGACGCTGCTGATCTGGGCGGGACCGGCGCAAGTTCTCTTCTTCGGCTCGATCGCGGCCAAGACGGCGCTGTCGGCCGTCGCGGTCTCCATCACCCTGTCGTCGATCCGGCTCATGCCGATGGTCCTGTCGATCCTGCCGATGCTGCGCGCGCCGGGCGTCGGGCGCCGGCAGCTGTTCCTGGCCACGCATTTCATCGCGGTGACGGTCTGGGCGGAATCCTTGCGCCGGCTGCCCGACATCGAGCGCGCCAAGCGGCTGCCGTTCTTCTTCGGTTTCGCGGTCGCCTGCATCGTGACGAGCGCCGTCTTCACCCAGGCCGGCTATTATCTGACCGCGGCGCTGCCGAAGCCGCTGGCGGTCGGCGTGCTGTTCCTGACGCCGGTCTATTTCCTGTCGACGCTGGTGCGCTCGGCGCGCCTGCCGGTCGACTGGCTCGCGTTGGTCTTCGGCTTCGCGCTGGCGCCGATCACACAGGCGTGGGTCGGCGGCGGCTTCGATCTGCTGGCTCTGGGGCTGATCGGTGGAACGGGCGCCTATGTCTGCGGTCGCTTCTTCACCGCGCGCCGGGCGGAGCGGACGCCATGAACCTTAGCGTTCAGGACGGCGGTCTCGCCCCCTATATCATCCTGATCGCCTTCGGCTTTCTGCCGAGCGAGATCTGGCGCTGGCTATCGTTTTTTGTCGCGCGCGGCATCAACGAAGGGTCGGAGCTGTTCATTTTCGCACGGACGGTGTCGTCGGTCCTGCTGGTGGGGGTCGTCGGCAAGCTCATCTTCTCGCCCGTGGGCGCGCTGGCGACGACGCCGCTGGCAGCGCGGCTCGGCGCGCTGGCTGTCGGCTTTGCTTTCTTCGCCCTGTTCCGCCGTTCCGTGCTCGCCGCCATTCTCGGGGGAGAGGCAGCGATCATCGCGGCCGGGTGGTGGTTTGGTTAGGCTTGTGTCATATAACGTTATGCGTTATATCACTGCATGATCCGCGGCTTCGCCGATCCAGAAACCGAACGTATTTGGTCCGGCTTGCGGAGCAGGAAGCTACCGCCTGACATTCAGCAGGCCGCGCTTCGCAAGTTGCGCCTGATCAATCAGGCCCGGCTTCTTTCGGACCTGCGGGCGCCGCCCGGCAACCGGCTCGAGGCGCTCAAGGGCGACCGGGCCGGGCAACATTCGATCCGAATCAACGATCAGTGGCGCATTTGTTTCGTCTGGTCGGAGGGAGGGGCCGCCGATGTCGGAATCGTCGACTACCATGACTGAGCATCTTGCCAATCCCACGCCGGGAGAGATCCTCGCCGAAGAATTCCTCAAGCCGCTCGGCCTCAGCCAGAACGCACTGGCGCGCGTCATTCAGGTGCCGCCGCGGAGGATCAACGAAATCGTGCTCGGAAAGCGTGCGATCACCGCGGATACGGACCTGCGACTCGCCCGCTATTTCGGGCTTTCGGACGGGTTCTTCCTCGGCCTGCAGGCTGATTACGACCTGATGGAGCGCCGGCGGGAGATCGGCGACGTTCTCCAGACGATCGTTCCGCGCGCTGCCTAGCCCAAGGCCGCCTTGATCATTTCGGCATGGGCCGCGATCGCGGCCTTGTCGCCCATCTGGCCGGGCGGTCGCAGGGGCACGCCCGTCCAGCGCGGCAGGATGTGGAAGTGGATGTGGAAGACGATCTGCCCGCCGGCGGATTCGTTGAATTGCTGGATCGAGGCGCCCTCCGCGCCCATGCCAGCCACGGCGGCCTTGGCGACTTTCTGGACCCGCTGGATCAGCGCCGACAGGACGCCCGGATCGATATCCATGAGATTGCGGGCCGGCGCCTTGGGTATGACCAGAACATGGCCGTCGGCGCGCGGCATGATGTCCATGAAGGCCAGCGCGACATCGTCCTCGTAGACCTTGGTCGCGGGCATTTCGCCACGCAGAATCTTGGCGAAGATGTTGTTCGGATCGTAGGCGGTCATAGGAACCTCTTGAAGATCGGCGGATTGTCCGCCTCGCGCGGCCGAGGTCAAGGGGCGTTCAGGAAGAGTTCAGTCGCGTCGGCACAAGCTCAGCGCGTGGGGGAGGCAGCGATTCGGAGAAACATACCAATGAACGCCAGGACATTTTTCGCCGCGATGCTCGTTTCCGGGGCGGCCCTCACCGGCGTCGGGCAGGCTTCCGCCATGCCGACCGCTATCGATTACGGCGGCCCAACCGCGCGGGTCGAGCAAGTCAGGTTCGGCTGCGGACCGGGCTGGCGTCCCAATCCGGTCGGGCGCTGCGTGCCGAATCGAGCGCCCATGCGCCGGGCCGTGCGGCGCGGATGGCGTCGCGGCCGTTGGTGATCCATTCTAGGCGGCCGGCCGACCGGCCGCCTTTTCATCGGCGCGGCGTCAGGCCCGCCGGAAGGGCGCGAAATCCTCGTAAGCCTCGATCGTCGCCGCCACGTGACGGCGCTCGCGTTCCAGATAGTCGGAGACGGCGCGCGCCAGGCTCGCATTTGCGAATTCATGAGCCGAATATGTCGGGACCGGACGGTATCCTCGCGCGAGTTTGTGCTCGCCCTGCGCGCCGGCTTCCACCCGCTTCAGGCCTTTCGATATCGCAAAATCAATGGCTTGATAGTAACAGGCCTCGAAGTGCAGGCAGGGGTGCTCCTCGATCGCGCCCCAGTTGCGGCCGTAGAGCGCGTGATCGCCGATCAGGTTGAGCGCGCCGCCGATATATTTGCCGCCGCGTTTGGCCATGACCAGCACCACGCGATCGGCAAGCCGTTCTCCCAGCAGCGAAAAGAATGTGCGCGTGAGATAGGGGCGGCCCCATTTGCGGGAGCCCGTGTCCATGTAGAAGGCGAAAAAGGCGTCCCAATGGGCCTCCTTCAGGTCGGGGCCCGTGACCCATTCGATCTCGATGCCCGGCGCCAGCGCGGTCGCGCGCTCCTTGCGGATCGCCTTGCGCTTGCGCGAGGCGAGGTCGGCGAGGAAATCGTCGAAGGAACCGTAGCCCCGGTTGAAGAAATGGAATTGCTGGCCGGTGCGTTGCAACAGCCCGGCCGCTCCGAGCGCCTCCCATTCGGACTGCGTCGGGAAGGTGATGTGGATCGATGAGGCGCCGGCCTTGCGGACGACCGCGCGCAGGCCCTGAAGCAGGGCGGCGGTCTCCGTCGCGCCGGCGTCGTCGGCCAGCAGCAGGCGGCGCCCGGTGACCGGCGTGAAGGGTACGGCGACCTGAAGCTTGGGATAATACGACCCGCCGGCGCGCTCGTAGGCGTCCGCCCAGCCGTGGTCGAACACATACTCGCCCTGCGAATGCGCCTTGAGCCAGGCCGGGGCGCAGGCCACCAGCCGGCCAGCGGCGTTCTCGACGAGAATATGGGCGCCCGACCAGCCGGTGCGGGGCGTCGCCGAGCCCGACTCCTCCAGGGAGGACAAAAAAGCGTGCGTCAGGAAGGGGTTGAAAGGTTCTTGTTGAAGTTTTGAATCAATCGGCCCCATCGGGTCGTCGCCCTCCGCGGACGGTGGGGGCACGGATTGAGTCGATGACGCGGCGACTTCGCAAATCGAGTCGGATTCGCCGCTCAAACTGTTGATGCTCCGAATCAAATTCGGATTGGCGCAGGCGTCCCAGGCGGCGGGATCGACTTCGCGCAGGTTCGGGACGACGCGGATCGTGAGTTCGGCGGGCACGGGCCAGTTTCGGACGGCGGGAGACCAAAGCCAAGATAGGTCGGTCGCGCTGCGGCGCAACAGGGTTCAGGGAACGAAGCCCTCGAACACCATCTGGTCGGCCCAAAGCGCCGCCAGCGCGCGCTGCTCGGGCGTCCGCACGGTCCAGCTCATGACGGGCATGCCGAGGGCGGTTCGGCAGAGGTACGGCGTCGGATGGGGCAGGTCGCGGACGCGCCAGGACAGGAAGTCGGGCTGGCTGCGCTCGTAATGGAGGAAGTTGGCGAGGTCGACCTGGGTCGCCTTCGGCAGCGCAGCCCAATCGCCGTGGCTATAGTCGGCTTCGGCCACAATGCCGAGCGGGGTATTTGCGACGCCGAGCGCGGCACGGTTTTCGCGCAGGTGGGCAATCACCGCAGGGTCGAAGCTCTTGATGGCGACCGGCGCGTTGCTGGCGGCGACGATTTCGGCGGTGCGGCGCGCCAACCGAAAATCGCCATCGAAGGCGCTCTTGATTTCGACCACCAGCGGAACCCGGCCGCCGATCAGGTCGAGAAACTCGGGCAGGGTGGGGATGCCGTCAGTCGAGCCCGCGAGGGCGATCCGCGAGAGTACGGCGGCGCTGCGCGCGCGCACCGGCCCACTTTCGCCGGTCAGGCGGTCGAGCCTGAAATCGTGAAAAACCATGGCCTCGCCGTCGGCCGACAGCTGGACGTCGCATTCGATGGCGAAGCCATGTTCCACGGCCGCGCGGGCTGCCGAGCCCGAATTCTCGATCCGGCCGGCGGCGTGGTCGTGCAGGCCGCGATGGGCGATGGGGCGCGCGGTGAGCCAGGCAGGTCGCAAGGCCTGCGCGTTCACAGGGCGGCCTCGAACATGGCCTCGACCTCGACGGCTGCGTCCAGCGGCAGCTGGGCGACGCCGATGGTCGAGCGGGCGTGACGACCGCGATCGCCGAAGACCTCGACGATCAGATCCGAGGCGCCGTTCATGACCTGCGCCAATTCTTTGAAGTCGCTCGCGCAATTGATGAAGCCGCCGAGTCTGAGGCAGCGCCCGACCGGATCGAGGCTGCCGAGATGGGCGCGGACCTGGGCAAGCACGTTGAGCGCGCAGGCGCGGGCGGCCGCGCGGCCGTCTTCAGCCGAAACGCCTGCGCCGAGCTTGCCGATGTGGCGCGGGCCGATCTTGCCATCGAGGCCGAAGGGTAATTGTCCGGACACGACCAGTAGGCCGCCCATCTTGGCGACGGCGATGTAATTGGCGACCGGCGCGGCGGCGGGCGGCAGGACCAGCCCGAGGTCGCCCAGCCGGTGTTCCGCCGACCGAAGCATGTGATCGCTCATGTCTTTTCCCTTCCTGCGGCTGTGAACGAGGCTCGACCGACTCGCCGCAAACTCGTATTTTCGCCACGAGCGTAATGCAAACGCTGCGGCCGGGAGGTCCGTCGATGACGAAATTCGCAGTTTTCGCCCGCTCGTTTGTCATGCCTTTGACAGTTGCGCCCCTGGTTCTGGCCGCAGGCGCCGCGCAGGCGGCGGGTCCCTCGCTCGCCTCCCATCGTGCGGTCTATGAACTGACGCTGCTCTCCTCGAAGGGGGACAAGGCGCCCAATACGGCGCGCGGGCGCATCGCTTTCGATTTTTCCGGCAATGCCTGCGACGGATATACCCAGAATTTCAGGCAGATGACCGAATTGCAGCCGCCCGAGGGGCCGGCGCGGCTCTCCGACATGCGCACGGCCACGTTCGAGGACGCCTCGGCCAGGAACTTCCGCTTCAAGGTGGAGTCCAAGGTCGACAATCGCGGCGTCGAGCAAATCGACGGCGCGGCCTCCAAATCGGGCGACGGGGCGCTTTCGGTGCGTCTGGTGCGCCCGCAGCCGAGCCGGCTCGACCTCGATCAGGACGTGGTCTTCCCGACCGAGCATATCGTGCGGATCATCGAGGCGGCGAAGGCGGGCCAAAAGATGTTGGCGCTCAAGGCCTTCGACGGATCGGACACGGGTCGCAAGGTCTTCCAGACGCTGACCATCATCGGCAAGGAAACCTCCGCGCTTCCGTCCGAGAAGGCGGCGCAGGCCGCGCAGCTCAAGAACCTGAAGCGCTGGCCGGTCACGATCTCCTATTTCGAGGAGGACAAGAAGGACAATGCGCCGAACTACGTCCTGTCCTTCGATCTCTACGAGAATGGCGTGTCCCGCGCGCTGAAGCTCGACTACGGCGATTTCGTGCTGGCCGGCGAGATGAAGCAGCTCGAATTCCTGCCGGCCAAGCCCTGCAAGAAGTGAAGCTCAGGCGCGGCCTGCGATCCGGCGCAGGTCGCCGAGCGAAATCTTGTGCACGTCCGGCGCCACGCGATGCATAGGCATCTCGGCCATGGCCATGTCGGCGAATTCAGCGCCGATCTTGTTGCCGTTCTGCCAGACGACTTCTGCCTGGCGATCCGGCCTGCCGTCCGAAAACCTCAGCGTGAATCGCTGTGGGATCATTTCATACTCGGGCTTTTCAATCCGGCAGCCTCCGTCCGAAATGTCCTGGACGAGGACATCGATCGATCGACCAGCCGCGGTGCGAACACGCGCGCGGATGCGCACCGTTTCCCGTTTGCCAAAGCGACGTTCCTGTTCCATCTGCGTATTTCCGCGTGGATTGACGAACGCGCTATCGTGACTCCGCGCCATTGAAAACGTGCTTAATCTCGACCCCTCGCGCGCTGAATTGGCGTTAACCAGACATTTTACGGTGCGAGTTCGGACGAATTCGCATATTTGTCAGTAGAACAACGGGATGCGACGCAACGACGGTCCCAAGATCAGCTTTTCTTGCCGAAACCGATGCCCTTGACCACGGCGGCGCCGCCGAATTTTGCGCGAATAGCGTCGATCGCGGTTTCCGCCGCCTTAATGCGCCCGAGATCGGGGTCCGCCAGATCGGCCGCATCGCCTTCCGCGCCGTCGACGAGATCCCCGACCCCGACGCCGATCAAGCGATAGCGGGCCTTGCCGATCTCTGGCCCAAGCATTTCGCGGGCGACGGGGAAGATCCGGGCGGCGAGTTGGGTCGGGCGGAGGCCCGAGCGCGAGCGGGTCCTGATCTTGAAATCGGCCGTCTTGAGCTTGAGCGTGATGGAGCAGCCGGCCAGGTCCGCCTTCTTGAGACGTCCCGCGACCTTGTCGGTCAGTGCGTGCAGGACGCGAACGAGCGTTTCCTCATCCGCGACATCCGTATCGAAGGTCGTCTCCGACGAAATGCTCTTGGCCTCGCGGTCGGGGCTGACGGCGCGATGGTCGACGCCGTTGGCGAGCCGCCACAGACGCTGCCCCTCGGGGCCGAGCGTCCGCATCATGTCGGTTTCTTCGCGCGCCTGGATGTCGGCGATGGTCTGGAGCCCGCCGCGGGCGAGTCGTTCGGCTGCGACCTTGCCGACGCCCCAGATGCGCGAGACGGGCAGGGGCGCCAGCAGGTCTTTCGCCTCGGCGCGGCCGATGATCGTGAAGCCGCGCGGTTTGTCCATGTCGGAGGCGAGTTTCGCCAGGAACTTGCAATAGCTCAGGCCGACCGAAACGGAGATGCCGATCCCGGCCTCGACGTCGCGGGCGAAGCGGGCGAGCGTTTGCGCGGGCGATCCGTGATGCAGGCGCTCCGTCCCCGACAGGTCTAGGAAGGCCTCGTCGATCGACAGCGGCTCGACCAAGGGCGTCAGAGTCAGCATGTGGCGGCGGACCTCCCGACCGACCTCCACATATTTGGCCATGTTCGGCTTGAGGATCACGGCGTCCGGGCACAAAGCGCGCGCCTTGAACATGGGCATGGCGGAGCGCACGCCCGACATGCGGGCGATGTAGCAGCAGGTCGAGACCACGCCGCGCTTGCCGCCGCCGATGATGAGCGGCTTGTCGCGCAGCGACGGATCGTCGCGCTTTTCGACTGCGGCATAAAAGGCGTCGCAGTCGATATGGGCAATCGAGAGGGTGTCGCGCTCGGGATGGACGATGAGGCGCGGCGAGCCGCAGGCCGGGCAGCGCGGCGCGCCCTGTGGCGCGCGCGTCAGGCAGTCCCGGCAGAGCGCCCCGGTCTCCATGTCAGTCGTTCCAGCGATCCGGGCCGGAGAGGACCTGCCGGGCCGCGGCAACCTTTTCCGGCGCGATTCCCGCCTCGGTCGCAAAGGCGATGAGATCGGGCTCGTATCCTGCGAGGTGGTCGAGCACGGAGGCGAGAAAGCCCGGTTCGCGCGCGGCGGCGCGAAGACCTGCGGGGTCGAGGCCGGTCAGGGCCAGGAAGCGCGCGAGCCGCTCGTCGTCGCTCGCAATGTAGCCAATGGCCTGAATTGCGATGGCTTCTGATTCCTCACGGGTTGGCGGGCCACGCCGCGAACCTTGTCCGAAAGGAGGCTTTTCTGAGGATAATCGTCGGAAGCCCAAGGATTTTCCTTTCGTAAATCTCTGGCGGTTAGGCTCCGCCGTATCGCGATTCTGTCGACCCGGATTCGCGCTGTCGGAAACAACGAATCCGGGACCGTACTCGAGACTGTGATGTCGAAAACCATTCTGATCGTCGAAGACAACGAGCTCAACATGAAGCTCTTCAACGACCTCCTGGAGGCGCACGGCTATCAGACCGTGCAGGCCCGCAACGGGGTGGAGGCGGTCGATCTCGCGCGCAAGCACCATCCAAATCTGATCCTGATGGACATCCAGCTGCCGGAGGTCTCCGGACTGCAGGTGACGCAATGGATCAAGGACGACGAATCGCTGCGTTCGATTCCCGTTGTCGCCATCACGGCCTTCGCCATGAAGGGCGACGAGGAGAAGATCCGGCAGGGCGGCTGCGAGGCCTATCTTTCGAAGCCGATCTCCGTCGTCAAATTTCTCGAAACTGTCCGCAATTACGCGTCCGATTCTGTGGGGTAAGCGTACATGACCGCTCGCGTTCTCGTCGTCGACGATCTCCTGCCGAACATCAAGCTGCTCGAAGCGCGGCTGACGGCTGAATATTTCGACGTTTTGACCTCGACCAACGGGCCCGAGGCCATCGAGGCCTGCAAGGCCGGGCTCTGCGACATCGTTCTGCTCGACATCATGATGCCGGGCATGGACGGGTTCGAGGTCTGCACGCGGCTGAAGGCCGATCCGACGACTTCGCACATTCCCGTCGTGATGGTGACGGCGCTCGACCAGGCCGCCGACCGCGTGCGCGGCCTAGATTGCGGCGCCGACGACTTCCTGACGAAGCCGGTCGACGAAGTCGCGCTGATCGCGCGCGTGAAATCGCTGTCGCGGCTCAAGGTCACGCTGGACGAATTGCGGTCGCGCGCCGC
>JAGRKN010000144.1:0-8469 GCA_020442275.1 Rhodoblastus sp.
GTCCACCAAACCGGGTCAACTCCACTCCTGTCTCGGGCCATGTGTTGAAGCCGTTAATAGTGACGTGCGCGACACGCGTGGCAATACCGGCAGGAATGCCACCGAGTTGCCCGCTGAAACGGTCGCGGTGGTCGCTTCCGTACCGAACGTCTGCTTACGGCACGGACGACAACAGCAAGGATCGACCGTTCTGAGGCATTCAAAACTAGAAATATTCCAGCCGGCAAGTAACGGATTTCGTCTTCGACGTACGACCCGCTAACGGCCATTCCGATGAGCTAAGGTAGAAATTGCCATTGGGCTGAAGCCACGCGTGAGCTTACGATCGATATCGGATCGTCAGTGGACATGCATCTCCTGGCCCAAGCCCGCGCTGCGTAGCCGGTCAGAGATTGTCGGACGCTGGTCAGCCGACGATCATCTGTCGCCAGCGGGATAATCGCTACACCGCATGCGGCGCGGAAATTCTTCGGACGTTCCGCCGCGACTCGATCGCTATTCAGACGCATATTTCTCTCGGGCCCGCCCTGATGGTCGAATCACTTGCGTTCTGTCGAGGCGACCGCAGAGCCATCGCGCAAAGTCGGCGGCGGGAAGATCACGACATGCTGTCCTTCGGACAATCCGTCGGCAATCAATGCCCGGGTCTCGCTACGCTGAGTCACGGCGACTTCCCGACGCTTCGCCTGTCCATCGACGACGATAAAAACATTCCAGCCGCCTCCTCGAAACAATGCGCCGACAGGAATTGTCAGCGCATCTATGACACGCGCGACCTCAATGCGGGCTTCAACACGAAATGCATCGCCCAACGCCGACCATTCTTCAAGGGGCGCCGTAATCGCTAAGACGACGAGTACGCGCTGCTCGTCGATGCCGAGTGCTGACACTTTTGTGAAACCCGCAGGCTCGATGCGCGTGACGGTTGCATCGAGATCGACGGGGCCGCCCCAACGCTCAATCCTCGCCGGAGCCCCAACCTTCATCTGCACGGCGTCGGTCGTCAGCACATCGGCGATAACCTCGAGACGGGCGGGATCGCCGATTTCGAGAATTGTCGATCCGACGGAGACCGGGCCCTCGCTCTCCTGTGAGACCTTGAGCACTACGCCGCTGATAGGAGACCTGATTTCGATTGTTTGCGTCGACCCATCTCCTGAGTTCGTCTGCATTGCCGCGCGAGCCAGCGCTTCCTCGTGCTCGGACAGGTGGACGTCGAACTCGGCGACTTCGGCCTCGCGCTCGGCCAGCTTGACCGCCAGTTCGTCTTGCTCTCTTCGGGTTGCCGTCGCGACCCCCTTGCTCGCCAGAGCGCTCGTGCGCTCGAGATCTGCCCGCGCTTGATCGAGTTTCGCGCGTGCGCGCGCCGCAGCGGCCTTGACCCGGTCGCGCGCGGCCTCCGCTACGCCAAGCCGCTCCTCGAGCTGACGGCGCGCACGTGGATCGTCGAGAGGGACAGCGCCGGGCGATACGATCGCCAGAATGGAGTTCAGTTCGACGCGGTCGCCGACTTTCAAGGTGACGCGGCCAAGCAGGCCGGAAATCGGCGATGACACCACATATCTGTCGCGCACGCGCGTCTTGCCTTCGCTGAGGATGGTGCGCACGAACGCGCCACGCGTCACAGGCGCGGTATCGACTAGGATCGGCGAGGGACGAAGGAGCATCCAGCCAACCGCCGCCGCGCCGCCAACGAGGACAAGGGTCATTGCGAATCTGCGAAAGCCGGATTTCATGGCTAGGCTCGAGTCTTGAGGACGGAGACGAGGTCGAACCGCCATAACTGACGGCCGATGGCGATCATGCTGGCGATCGTCGCGACGAGCACGGAGAGCGCAGTCAGCACGTAGGAAGCCGGGCCGATCGCTGCGGGTATTTCGAACATTTCCGTTTCGAAGGCGAGCAGCAGGAGGCGCACGAGGGATCGTCCGAGCACCAGGCCGATCGGAATAGCGAGCGCAATCTCGATAACTATTTCGGCGAACAAAAGTCGCGCCGTCTCAAGTTTCGTGAGGCCTAGGATGCGTAGGGTCGCAAGTTCAAGCGCATGTTCGTGATAGGCGATCCGTGCACTGTTGTAGACCACGCCAAATGCGATGGTGATCGCGAATAACGTGAAGAAGCCCGCCATCAGCAGTACGACTGCGCCGGTCGTTTCGCGAAAATTGCGCATCGACCGCGCTGTGAAGCTCACTGTTGCAATCTTGGGCGTCCGCTTGACCGCGGCGTAGAAATCTTCGGTTTGCGCGGAGTCGAGTCGGACAAGGACTGCACTGACACGGCGGTCTTCTTGCAAGAACCGATCGAGCCAGATTCGATCGGCATAGGCGGAAACCCCGATCAGATCATTTACTGTTCCGGCGAGGACTGTCTCGCGACGCAATCTGCGTCCTTCGAGAAACTCGACATCGACCTCGTCGCCCGATCGAAGCCCGAGCTTTTCGCTCAGGCGGCGCGACATCAATAGACCGTCGCTCTTGATGTCGATTGGCGCAAGGTGTTCGTCGAGGACGCGACGCAGCTGTTGTTCGCGCGAGATTCCGAGTACGCCAGTCTCGTATGATTGGGTCGCAACGCGCAGGCGCACGGGCGTCGTCCGGATCGGCTCGGCAAAGATCACGCCCGGCAGCCGGCGGACCTCGTCTGTCACGCGCGGCGGCAACGGCTCGACGAAAGCCAAAACGGCGTCGGACCGGTCCGTGGCCGCAAGCTGCACGTCGATCATGTTGTTCAGCGCGTCTGTCCAGAAGATGCTCAGAAGGATGAGCGGTGCGGCGGTTACGATGCCGCCGAGCGTCAGACCGGCGCGCAGCGGATGGGCCATCACGCCCCGGATCGCCATCATCCAGCGCGCCGGGACAGCATGCCAGAAGCGAGGATCGCGCGATGTATAGGCCGGCGGCGCCGGCGGACGCATCGCCTCCGCAGGACGCAATCGCCCAACTTCACGCACGGCGGCCAGCGCGCCGCCGACGCCGCTTGCAAACGCCAGCGCGGTGGCGGCGAGCGGAGTCCACAATCGCACGTCGTACGTGAATTCCGGAAACCGGAAAAATGGGCGATAGGTCGCGAGAATCGCCTGTCCGGTCATGATGCCGAGAACAACGCCGACGACAGCGCCGAGCGTCACGACGATCGCTGCGAATTTTGCGAAATGCCAGGAAATTTCGGAGCCATAACCGAGGGCTTTCAGGGTCGCGATCTGCTCACGTTGCGAGGCGACCAAGCGCCCCATGACGACCCGGAGCAGAAATGCCGACACCAGCAGAAAGACCGGAGGTATCGTCGTCGCCATCGTGCCTTGCTGTCGCACCTCGTCCATCAGCTGGCGATGCGACGGCTGCTGGCCTCGACCATGCGCCACCAATCCGCCCCATCGCGCGAAAAGCTGATCGAGCGCGGCCTCGACAGAGCGTGCATTTGCACCCGGAGAGTAAGTCGCCACGACGTCGTTGAAGGCGCCCTCCATTGCAAAGGCATGGGCGAGCGCATCGTGGGCCACATAGAAAACGCCGTATCGCTTGTCATCCGGCAAGGCCTCGCCCGGAGCGACGCTGAAGACATATTCCGGTGAGGCGACCACGCCAACGATCTGAAACCTTTGCTTGCGACCGTTTAGGAGCGCAGAGACCATATCGCCTGGCCGCAGCGCATTGCCCTCCGCAAATCCCTGAGTCACGAGGACTTCGTCCAGACGATCCGCACCGATCATCCGGCCAGCCATTAGGTGAAGCTTGTTGATCTGAAGGCGTCCATCGGCGGGTAGTCCAACCATGCGTCCAGAGAGAGGAAGCGATACACCTGGAAGATCGATGATGACGTCGAACACGAGGCGCACATCGTATTGCGCGATTCCCGGAATTTCCGCGATACGATCGGCGACCGGTAGAGGGGCGCGCTTGAGGCGCAGGAACACGTCGGCGAACCGGCCTTCCTCGTAGAAGCGCTCCTGCGACGTCTGAAGCGAGTGGTAGGCGGCGAGCGCGGATATGAACACAGCAATGCCAGACGCCATGACGAGCGCGATCGTGATGATCTGTCCGCCGAGGCGCCAGCAGTCCCGCAGCAGCTTACGGTCGAGCGCGCTTACCATCTGATATCCTCTGGACGAGCGCGCTGCTTGTTTTCATCGACGCGGGCTACTTGCCCGTCGGCCATATGCATGACCCGGTCCGCCATGGCGGCGATCGCAATGTTGTGCGTAATGACGATCGTGGTCGTTCCGAACGCACGATTGACCTCATCGAGAGCGGCAAGAACGGTCACGCCGGTCCTGGAGTCCAGCGCGCCTGTCGGCTCGTCGCAAAGCAAGACATCCGGGCGCTTTGCGATCGCGCGTGCGATCGCAACTCGTTGCTGCTCGCCGCCAGACAATTGCGACGGGAAATGGTCCATGCGCGCGTCGAGACCGACGCGCGAAAGGGCATCCTCCGGCTTCATCGGTCTTTCTGCGATATCCGTAACCAGCGCAACGTTTTCGCGCGCAGTTAGGCTTGGAATCAGATTGTAGGATTGAAAAACGAATCCAACATGCTGACGCCGATACAATGTGAGCTCTTCATCGCTCGCTGCGACCAGATTGTGGTCGCGCCACGCGGCGGCGCCCGATGTCGCGCTGTCCAGGCCGCCCAGAATGTTCAACAGCGTGCTCTTGCCGCTACCCGAGGGTCCGAGCAACACGATGAACTCGCCCTCGAATATATTCAGATCCAACTCGCGAAGCGCCGCGATTTCGACGGAGCCGACATGATATATTTTGGAGAGACTATGTGCTGCGAAGACGAGCGGCTTCATTTTGGCGCCCTGTCGCATGAGTACAGAAGCCGCCCAGACCCGTTCGACTGCGCCGCAGCCGCGCCAAGCATGACTGTGCAGCTTCAATATGAATAGAGGACTGGCGTCTTCGCATATTGCAGCATCTGACTTGTGACTCCCCCGATGACGAACTGGATCACACGCGCATGTGCATAAGCGCCCATAACCAGAAGGTCGGGCTTAACGTAATCGACATGATCCCTCAGGGTCCATCCCGCGTCGTCGTGCTGGACCGGGAGCTCGGTTAGCCTCACGCGGCGACAATGCCGCGCCAAATTCTCGGTCACATCGGCCCCCGCGATGCTTCTTGCGTCTCGGTCCGCCACGCAGACGACTTCGACATCTTCAGCCATTTCGATGAAGGGGAGCGCGTCTCCTACGGCACGGGCCGCGCGCGCTCCTCCGTCCCAAGCAACGACGATGCGCCTGAATTGACATCCGTTGTCCCATTCTGCGGGTACAACGAGAACCGGCCGCCCAGCACCGAACAGAACGCCCTCGACCAGCCCGGCCTCGAAAGACAGAACGCCCTTCGACTGCGGCAGGACGATCAGATCGGCTGCGCGCGCCGCCGTAATCAGGTCCGCGCGTGCAACGGCGTACGGCGCCTGAAGGGTTTTGGCGTCGGCCGTGACTCCGGATACAAGGGCCGCAGCTTTAAGCCGCGCGATTGTATCTTCCGCGCGCTTGCACCGTTCGTCGTTGAGCTCATCGACAACGGCCTGAGCGAGAGGCACGAGCCGGCCGGCAGGAAGGTCCAGCATCGGCACGATGATTTTGCACGCGAGATGTGCGCGTAGGCTGTCACAAAGCGCAACATTGTATTGCACCACCGCGTCTGGCGGGGAGACGTCCTCAGCCAGGAGTCCGAGCAGCACCGTCTTGATGGCCATCGCCTCGCTCCGCTCTGCCGCATATCAAGTTTTTAGTGAAACTCGCCTGGCTGCGTTGCGATAGATCAATGGCTTGGACAAGCGCCAGAGGTCCAAATCGCTCTTGCAGACTGGTGCAGCCGCGGTCGATGATCCCGCACCCGCAACGGTCTCGATGCAGCGACCATTGCCGGACTTCACTCCGGAGGTTGCAGGGGAGACGAACGTGTACGTGCAGCATCGCGAAACGCATCTCATCGAACGCATCGGTTGGCTTCGAGCGGCCGTTCTCGGCGCTAATGACGGGATTATCTCCACCGCCAGCCTGATGGTGGGTGTGGCGACAGCTTCGAATTCGATTTCCGAAGTTCTGGTCGCCGGCGTCGCCGGTTTGGTTGCAGGCGCAATGTCGATGGCGGCCGGAGAATATGTATCCGTCAGCTCCCAGGCTGACACGGAAAACGCCGACCTTGCGCGCGAAAGGAAGGAGCTCGCCGAACAGCCGGAGGCGGAGTTGCAAGAACTCGCCTCGATCTACGAAGCACGTGGGGTCGACAAGAACTTGGCCATGCAGGTCGCGATTCAGATGACAGCGAAAGACGCATTCGCGGCGCATGCGAGAGACGAACTGGGACTTGCTGAACACGTCGTCGCCAGGCCGGTGCAGGCCGCCCTGACATCCGCTTTCACATTCTCGCTCGGCGCAGCCGTTCCGATCGTCTTGGGAATGCTTGCCCCGAAGGCGCAAACGCCCTGGGTGGTTTCAGTGGGATCGCTCGTCTGTCTGGCGGCGCTGGGGGTGATCGGCGCAAGACTGGGCGGCGCGTCGGTCCTGAGGCCAACAGTGCGCGTGACATTTTGGGGCGCAATCGCCATGGGCGCCACCGCCCTGATTGGTGCGGCTATCGGCCATAACATTTGAGTAGAAGCCGGCCTTGGCGCAAGGCGCCGCCCCGCCGCGCGTCCGCGCAATCGGAAGCCCGCTGCGTCGTTGAAGGACATTCAGGTTCAGCAATTTTTTTCCAAGCGTCGCGCCCTTCACGGTCGATGTCATGTGATTGTGGCCGCCTGCGGCTTCCTTGTAGCGGCGCGCGGTCTCCGCAAGCCTTTCTGGATAGGTGAGCTTCACGAGGAAGCTCATGACGAGAATGAGAACGATGCCGCCGATCCGCTCTCCTGCCATGAATTGCCAACCCATCAGCAGATTCAGGATGACGCACAGCTCGAGCACGAGATTGGTTGAGGCAAAGAGGAACGCAAGCGACGTGACGAGCGAGGCGCCCTTCTTGAAAAGTGTGCGCATGATCGCGGCCGACGCATAGGAGCATGAGGACGAAGCAGCGCCCGCGGCCGAGGCGCGTGCGATCTCTCGAAGGCCGTCACGCCCGAAGGCCCGCTTCATCTCTTCGGTGGACACGACCGCCTGAAGCAGGGCGGAAATCGTAAAGCCGAGGACCAGCGTCCAGCCGGCCTGCCAAGCCATGCCTGCCGCCATCAGCAGCGCTTGCTCCACCTTATCATTCATCTCTCGCCCGATTGTCCCTATCGGGTCGAAGAACGCTTTCACGCCATCGAACGTTCCCTGATCACCGGCGTCCCGCCGGGCGGGCCGCAGATCAGGCCGGTAAGCGGAGTGCAGCGCGCAGGCCGCCACCCTCTTTGTTCCGGAGCACGATTTGGCCGCCATGCGCCTGCGCAATCGATTGAGAAATCGCGAGTCCAAGCCCCACCCCGCCGGTCTCGCGGCTGCGCGAATCCTCGATCCGATAGAAAGGCTGGAATACTTTCTCCATCATGTCGGCCGGAATGCCGGGCCCGACGTCTTCGATCGCCACCTCCGAGAAGTCCGGCGCGCGGACAATCGATACGTCGGCGCGTTCGCCGTATTTGACGGCGTTGTCGATCAGGTTCGAGACGACGCGCTTGATGGCGCTGGGCTGGCATTCTACCGGCAAGGGGGCCGCCGGGGCCATGCTCACACTCACGCCTGCGTCCGCCATGTCGTCGACGATGCTTGCAACCAGCGCCGAAAGGTCGGTCCGCCGCCGAGGCTCCGACAGCATTTCACCGCGTGCGAAAGCGAGAGTGGAGGTGATCATCGAATCCATCTCGCCGATCGTCGCCAGCATTTTTTCGCGTTCCTCGGAATTCTCGACTTCCTCCGTGCGAAGCCGAAGCAAGGTCAGCGGCGTGCGCAAATCGTGGGAAAGCGCGGCGAGCATCTGGGTGCGGCCTTCGACGAGCCTCAGGACGCGCGATTGCATGAGATTGAAGGCGTGCGCAGCCGCGCGAATCTCCGATGCGCCGGTCTCGGCCAGCGGCGGCGCCGTCACGTCGCGGCCGAGCCGGTCAGCGGCTTCAGCGAATATCCTGATGGGGGCCGTCACGCCGCGAACCGCCCAGGCGGACACGATGAGCACCAAGAGGCCCATGACGGCGAAGGTCACGAGAAAGCTCCACGAAAACGGAGGACCGCTCTGCGGCAGAGCGGTTGCAAACGTCAGCCATTGGCCATCGCTCAGACGCACGGCGGCCTGCATCGATCTCCACGCGCCGAATCCGTCCTCGAAGGCCGGGCCCATCATGCCTCGCATCATGCCGCCCATCGGGCCCATGCCGTTCCAGGAGCCGTGTGGGCTCCCGATTTCCCCTTGCGGAAATCGTGACGCAAACGCCGGGCTTTCGACGCTGACGCGGATCTTTCGACCGTCCCAGTCACGCAACTGGCCTGCGATTGCGTCGCGAATCGCGGCGGCTGCGCCTCGTTCGTCCCCGCCAACGC
>JAGRKN010000144.1:8717-8974 GCA_020442275.1 Rhodoblastus sp.
GCAGGAGACGCTTGAGCAGGCCGCGGTTCATTCGCGACGGACCTCTGGCGCAAAAATATAGCCGCCGCCCCAAACGGTCTTGATGATCTCGGGATTGGCGGGGTCGCGTTCGATCTTTCTTCGCAGTCGGCTGACTTGCGTGTCCATGCTCCGGTCGAAGGCGTTCGCCGCTCGCCCACGCGCGAGGTCGAGCAGTTGATCCCGGTTGAGCGTGCGCTGCGGATGCTCGACCAGCGCCAACAGCAAATCGAACTCAC
>JAGRKN010000145.1 GCA_020442275.1 Rhodoblastus sp.
GGCAGTTCGCCGAACGCACCGACAGTTCGAGCTCGTCGACCTTCTTGAGCAGCGCCGGATTGAAGGCCAGTTCCGGGATCGAGGTCGCGGCTTCTTCGCGGCGCGGCTCCTCGAAGTTCACGAAGACGTTGAGCTGGTCCTGCAGAATGCGGGCGGCATAGGCGACCGAATCCTCCGGCGAGATGGCGCCGTTGGTCTCGACCGTCATGGTCAGCTTGTCATAGTCGAGAACCTGGCCCTCGCGGGTATTCTCGATGCGGTACGACACCTTCTTGACCGGCGAGTAGAGGCTGTCGACCGGAATGAGCCCGATCGGCGCGTCCTCGGCGCGGTTGCGTTCGGCCGACACATAGCCCTTGCCGGTGGCGACCGTGAATTCCATGCGGATTTCGGCGCCATCGTCGAGCGTGCAGATCACGAGGTTCGGATTGAGGACCTGGATGTCGCCGGGCGTGGCGATATCGCCGGCCGTCACCTGGCCGGGGCCCTGCTTCTTCAGCGTCATGCGCTTCGGCCCATCGCCCTGCATCTTGATGGCGATGTCCTTGATGTTGAGGACGATGTCGGTCACGTCCTCGCGCACGCCGGGAATGGACGAGAATTCATGCAGCACGCCGTCAATGTGGACGGAGGTGATCGCCGCGCCCTGCAGCGACGACAGCAGGATGCGCCGCAGCGCATTGCCGAGCGTGAGGCCGAAGCCGCGCTCCAGCGGCTCGGCGACGATGGTCGCCATGCGCTTGGAATCGTCGCCGAGAGCGATCTCGAGCTTGTTCGGCTTGATCAGTTCCTGCCAGTTCTTCTGAATGGTCATGGTCTTCCTGTGCTGTTGAGCGCCGGCATATCGGTCCGTCGACCCTGGCTTGGGCGCTGCAAGTCGCAAAATTCACACGCCAGGCCCGTCGGCCCGGCGCGTGAAGTCGAAAAACAAATCAGACGCGGCGGCGCTTGCGCGGGCGGCAGCCGTTGTGCGGGATCGGCGTCACGTCGCGGATCGAGGTGACGGTGAAACCCGCCGCCTGCAGCGCGCGCAGCGCGGATTCGCGACCCGAACCCGGGCCCGAGACCTCGACTTCCAGCGTGCGCATGCCGTGCTCGGCAGCCTTGCGGGCGGCGTCCTCGGCGGCCATCTGCGCGGCATAGGGGGTCGACTTGCGCGAGCCCTTGAAGCCCATCGTGCCGGCCGACGACCAGGAGATCGTATTGCCCTGCGCGTCGGTGATCGTGATCATCGTGTTGTTGAACGACGAATTCACGTGGGCGACGCCCGAAACGATATTCTTGCGTTCGCGACGACGAACGCGGGTGGTGTCCTTGGCCATGTGTTCTGGTCCTTCTGGCGCGCCCGTGGTGCCAGGCGCTCGGGATGGAGGTTGTCGTTATCTCTCCGCCGTCATGGCCGGGCTTGACCCGGCCATCCACGAAGAGATCCCCGGATCAAGTCCGGGGACGATCGGCCTAGCGGCCGATTACTTCTTCTTGCCGGCGATCGGCTTCGCCTTGCCCTTACGGGTGCGGGCGTTGGTGTGCGTGCGCTGGCCGCGAACGGGCAGCTGGCGACGATGGCGCAGGCCGCGATAGCAGCCGAGGTCCATAAGACGCTTGATGTTCATCGCGACTTCGCGGCGCAGGTCGCCTTCCACGAGATAGTCGCGGTCGATCGTCTCGCGGATCTGCAGAACTTCAGCATCGGTCAGCTGCGACACGCGGCGCTCGGCCGGGATCGAGACCTTCTCGCAGATTTCCTGCGCCTTCTGGGCGCCGATGCCGTGGATATACTGAAGCGCGATGACGACGCGCTTGTTCGTCGGAATATTGACGCCCGCAATACGAGCCATTTCGTCTCTCCATGTGGGAAGCGCGAACCTTTTCGGCAAGCGCCCGGTTTGTTGTCCCCGCGTCCGGTGGAGGCCGGCCCATGCGGAAGGTTGATTCCGAAACGCAAAAGCCCGCATCCCCGCGAGGGGCCGGGCGACAGACGCTTCGGATGGCGGGTGTTTACGGGGGATGGGGGATGGGGTCAACAAAAAAAGCGCCGTTGGCGCTTATTTGAACCCGAAAGAATCCCGCAGAATTCCGAACAATTGCCGAGCGGCTCTTTCATCCATCTGTATCGTCTGGCTCTGCTTTCCTTGCATCTGCCGGTTAGCAGAACCAAACGTGTCAATCTGGAGGATTGGCGCCCGGTCGGATGCTCCGAACACCCGAATATTAGCCTCAGCCTTGGTCGGGTGAAGCTTCCCTTTGGGCTCAACGACTTGAAACGAAGTAATCAGCGCCATTGAGTTGGCCCCCTACCCCGCCAGCGCCCCATTGATCGCCGATGTCACGCTATCGATCGGCGCCATGCCGTCGACCGTCTTCAGCTCGCCGATCTTGGCGTAATAGGCCGACACAGGCGCGGTCTGTTCGCGATAGGCGTCGAGGCGGATCTTGAAACTTTCCGGATTGTCGTCGGCGCGGACCGTTCCGCCGGCAGCGACCGTCTCCTTGGCGCGGTTCTCGATGCGCGCCATCAGGGCCTTCTCGTCGACCTTGAGTTCGACGACGGCGTCGAGATTCATCTTTTCTGCTGCGAGCAACGCGGTCAGCGCCTCGGCCTGCGCCACCGTGCGCGGAAAACCGTCGAGGATGAAACCCTTCGCGGCGTCGGCTTCCTTGATGCGGTCCTTGATGATGCCGATCACGATCTCGTCGGAGACAAGGCCGCCCGATTCCATTACCGCCTTGGCCTTGAGGCCGACCGGGGTGCCCGCCTTCACCGCCGCGCGCAGCATGTCGCCCGTGGAAAGCTGGGGAATGCCGAACTTCTCGACCAGACGCGCCGCCTGCGTGCCCTTGCCCGCGCCGGGCGGTCCCAGAAGTATCAGCCTCATTTCTTCCTCCCACGCAGCTTGGCTTTGCGCACAAGCCCTTCGTATTGATGCGCCTGCAGGTGCCCATGGATCTGGGCCACCGTGTCCATGGTCACGCTGACGACGATCAGCAGCGACGTTCCGCCGAAATAGAACGGCATGCCCGCCTGGGAAATTAGCAATTCGGGTATGAGGCAGATGACGGCCAGATAAGCCGCGCCGATGACCGTGACGCGCATCAGCACCTGGTCGATATATTGCGCGGTGCGCTCGCCCGGCCGGATGCCCGGAATAAAGCCGCCGTGTTTCTTGAGATTGTCCGCCGTGTCGACCGGATTGAACACGATCGCCGTGTAGAAGAAGGCGAAGAACACGATCAGCGCCACATACAGCATCATGTAGAGCGGCCGGCCGTGGCCGAGCAGCTGTGCGACCGTGCCCAGAAAACCCGACGGCGCGGCGTTCTGCGAGAAATTCGCGATCGTCGTCGGCAGCAGCAGTAGCGAGGAGGCGAAGATCGGCGGAATGACGCCGGACGTGTTGAGTTTCAGCGGCAGGAACGAGGTCTGGCCCTCGTAGACGCGATTGCCGTGCTGGCGCTTCGGGTACGTGATCAGCAGGCGGCGCTGCGCGCGCTCCATGAACACGATGAAGGCGACGACGACGATCGACATGACGATCACGGCCAGGATCAGGCCGGTCGAGATCGCGCCCTGCCGGCCGAGTTCGAGCGTGTTGGCGATAGCCGAGGGGAAGGCCGCGACGATGCCCGCGAAGATGATCAGCGACGAGCCGTTGCCGATGCCGCGCGAAGTAATCTGCTCGCCGAGCCACATCAGGAACATCGTGCCGCCCATCAGCGTCAGCACGGTGGAAATGCGGAAGAACCAACCGGGATCGGTCACGACGCCGGTCTGCCCCTCGAGGCCGACCGCCATGCCATAGGCCTGGAAGGCGGCGAGCACGACGGTGAGGTAGCGCGTGTACTGGTTGAGCAGCTTCTGGCCGCTCTCGCCTTCCTTCTTGATCGCTTCGAGCGAGGGAATGACCGACGTGAGCAGCTGGATGATGATGGACGCCGAGATGTACGGCATGATGTTCAGCGCAAAGATCGCCATGCGCTGCACGGCGCCGCCCGCGAACATGTTGAAGAGTTCGAGCACGCCCTGGCTCTTGCCCAGGAACGAATTGGCGAAGGCCTCGGGGTCGATGCCCGGCAGCGGAATGTACGTGCCGAGCCGGTAGACGATCAGCGCGCCGAGCGTGAACCAGATGCGCTTCTTGAGTTCGTCGGCCTTGGAAAAGGCGGACCAGTTGACGTTGGCGGCGAGTTGTTCGGCGGCTGACGCCATGGTTTGTCCTCAGGCCTCGCGCTGCGTCGCTCGGGCGCCGCGCATCAAACAAAAGCGGAGCGAAGGACCGATGTCCCGCGCTCCGCCGATATAGGTGCGTTCACGCGCAATTTCACGCGCGAAAAATCAGGCGGACGGAGCCTCGGCGGCAGCTGCGAGCAGCTTGACCGAACCGCCGGCCTTCTCGATCGCCGCCTGCGCCGACTTGGACGCCGCCGCGACCTCGAAAGCGAGCTTCGCCTTGAGTTCGCCGTTGCCGAGCAGCTTCACGCCGTCCCGCGCCTTGGTGATCACGCCGGCCGCGATCAGCGCCTCGATCGTGACAGCCTGCGAGGCGTCGAGCTTGCCCGCATCCACCGCCTGCTGAACGCGGCCGAGATTGACCTCGTTGTAGTTGGTGGAGAAGGGGTTCCAGAAGCCG
>JAGRKN010000146.1:0-2749 GCA_020442275.1 Rhodoblastus sp.
GGACATCATCAAGCTCTACGGCGAAAGCCCGGCCAACTTTCTCGATGTCGGCGGCGGCGCGAGCAAGGAGAAGGTGACGGCGGCGTTCAAGATCATCACCGCCGACCCGAACGTGAAGGGCATCCTGATCAACATCTTCGGCGGCATCATGAAATGCGACATCATCGCCGAAGGCGTGATCGCAGCCGTCAAGGAAGTCGGCCTCAAGGTGCCGCTCGTCGTGCGCCTCGAAGGCACAAACGTCGAGCAGGGCAAGAAGATCATCAGCGAATCCAAGCTGAACGTGATCCCTGCGGATGATCTCGACGACGCCGCTCAGAAGATCGTGAAAGCCGTGAAGGAAGCCGCCTGATGTCCGTCCTCATCAACAAAGACACCAAGGTCATCTGCCAGGGCTTTACCGGCAAGAACGGCACCTTCCACTCCGAACAGGCGATCGCCTACGGCACCAAGATGGTCGGTGGCACTTCGCCGGGCAAAGGCGGCGCGCAGCATCTCGGCCTGCCGATCTTCGACACGGTCGCGGAAGCCCGTGAGAAGACCGGCGCCGACGCCTCCGTCATCTACGTGCCCCCGCCGGGCGCGGCCGACGCCATCTGCGAGGCGATCGACGCGGAAGTGCCGCTCATCGTCTGCATCACCGAAGGCATTCCGGTTCAGGACATGATCCGCGTGAAGCGTTCGCTGATCGGCTCCAAATCGCGCCTCATCGGCCCGAACTGCCCGGGCGTGATGACGGCCGGCGAATGCAAGATCGGCATCATGCCGGGCAATATATTCAAGCGCGGTTCGGTCGGCGTCGTCTCGCGTTCCGGCACGCTGACCTATGAAGCCGTGTTCCAGACCACGCAGGTCGGCCTCGGCCAGACGTCGGCGGTCGGCATCGGCGGCGACCCCGTCAAGGGCACGGAGTTCATCGACGTCCTCGAGATGTTCCTCGCCGACGACGAGACCAAGTCGATCATCATGATCGGCGAGATCGGCGGCTCGGCCGAGGAAGACGCCGCGCAATTCCTCAAGGACGAGGCCAAGCGCGGCCGCAAGAAGCCGGTTGTCGGCTTCATCGCGGGCCGCACCGCCCCTCCCGGACGTCGCATGGGTCACGCCGGCGCGATCATCTCGGGCGGCAAGGGCGGCGCCGAAGACAAGATCGCGGCCATGGAAGCCGCGGGCATCAAGGTTTCGCCTTCGCCCGCGCGCCTCGGCACAACTCTCGCCGCTCTGCTCAAGGGCTGACCGGCGGGCGTTTCCCGCCCGCGGGCGGGAGACCTGAATTTGTTTTGGAACGCATGACGTAGACGCGCGCCGCAATTGGCGCGCGTCTGATCCCGCGCGGCCATCCGGGTCGCGCAATTCAAGGGAGTGCAGCATGGCCGATACGGGATCGAATGGAGCCGGCGCAGGTCGCTCGTCGCAGAACGCATCCTTCGCGGACACCTCGTTTCTCTATGGCGGCAACGCGACTTACGTCGCGCAATTGCAGGACGCCTACGAGCAGAATCCGGCGTCGGTCGATCCGCAATGGCGCGAGTTCTTCGACGCGCTGAAGGACGACAAGGCCGCCGTCGAAAAGAATGCGCGCGGCGCACCGTGGAAGAACAAGAATTGGCCGATGGCGCCGAAGGGCGACCTCGTCAACGCGCTCGACGGCGACTGGCCGACCGCGGAAAAAGCGCTCGGCGACAAGATCAAGGCCAAGGCCGCCGCCAAGGGCGAGGCGCTCTCCGACGCCGACGTCGTGCGCGCGACCCGCGATTCCGTGCGCGCCATCATGATGATCCGCGCCTATCGCATGCGCGGCCATCTGCACGCCAATCTCGATCCGTTGGGCATCGAGGCCCGCATGGATCACGAGGAGCTGCATCCTTCGAGCTACGGCTTCGATGACGGCGACTACGATCGCAAGATCTTCATCGATCACGTGCTCGGCCTCGAATACGCGACCATTTTCGAAATGCTCGCGATCCTGCGCCGTACCTATTGCTCGACCATCGGCTACGAGTTCATGCACATCTCCGATCCTGCGGAGAAGTCGTGGCTGCAGGAGCGGATCGAAGGTCCGGACAAGGAGATCGCCTTCACCAAGGAAGGCAAGCGCGCAATCCTGCAGAAGCTCGTCGAGGCCGAAGGCTTCGAGAAGTTCATCGACGTCAAATACACCGGCACCAAGCGCTTCGGTCTCGACGGCGGCGAATCGATGATCCCGGCGCTGGAGCAGATCATCAAGCGCGGCGGCGCGCTCGGCGCCAAGGAAATCGTGCTCGGCATGGCCCATCGCGGCCGTCTCAACGTGCTCTGCCAGGTCATGGGCAAGCCGCACCGCGCCTTGTTCCACGAGTTCAAGGGCGGCTCGTTCATCCCCGGAGAAGTCGAGGGCTCCGGCGACGTGAAGTACCATCTCGGCGCTTCCTCGGACCGCGAGTTCGATTCGAACAAGGTCCATCTCTCGCTGACCGCCAATCCCTCGCATCTCGAGATCGTCGACCCCGTCGTGCTCGGCAAGGTGCGCGCCAAGCAGGACCAGCAAGGCTGCAAGCGCGACGATCGCCGCGCCGTCATGCCCCTGCTGATCCATGGCGACGCGGCCTTCGCGGGCCAGGGCGTGATCGCGGAATGCTTCGGCCTGTCGGGCCTGAAGGGCCATCGCACCGGCGGCTCGATCCACTTCATCATCAACAACCAGATCGGCTTCACCACCTATCCGCGCTACTCGCGCTCCTCGCCCTATCCGTCCGACGTGGCGAAGATG
>JAGRKN010000146.1:2765-4851 GCA_020442275.1 Rhodoblastus sp.
TCTTCCACGTGAACGGCGATGATCCGGAGGCGGTCGTGTTCGCCGCCAAGGTCGCGACCGAATTCCGCATGCGCTTCCAGAAACCCGTCGTGATCGACATGTGGTGCTATCGCCGCTTCGGCCATAACGAGGGCGACGAGCCGGCCTTCACGCAGCCGCTGATGTACCGCAAGATCCGCGCGCACCAGACGACACTCGAAATCTACAGCGACAAGCTGATCGCGGAAGGCCTGCTGACGCGCGGCGAGGTCGACAAGTTGATGGGCGACTGGCGCCATCGCCTCGAGGCCGAATTCGAAGCCGGTCAGGCCTACAAGCCCAACAAGGCCGACTGGCTCGACGGCCGCTGGTCCGGCCTGAAGGCCGTCGCCGAGAGCGACGACGACCGCCGCGGCAAGACGGGCGTCGATATGGCCCATCTCAAGATGCTCGGGCTCAAGCTGAACGAGCCGCCGGAAGGCTTCAACGTGCACCGCACGATCAAGCGCTTCCTCGACAATCGCCGCAAGATGGTCGAGACCGGCCAGGGGATCGACTGGGCGATGGCCGAGGCCATGGCGTTCGCGACCTTCCTGTGGGATGGCCATCGCGTGCGCCTTTCCGGCCAGGACGTCGAGCGCGGCACCTTCTCCCAGCGTCACTCCATGCTGATCGATCAGGAGACGGAACGCCGCTACGCGCCGCTCAATCATCTGAACGAGGGCAAGCAGGGCAAGTACGAAGTCATCAATTCCATGCTGTCGGAAGAAGCCGTGCTCGGCTTCGAATACGGCTACTCGCTTGCCGAGCCGGAAGCATTGACTTTGTGGGAAGCGCAGTTCGGCGACTTCGCCAATGGCGCGCAGGTTCTGTTCGATCAGTTCATCTCGTCGGGCGAACGCAAGTGGCTGCGCATGTCCGGCCTCGTCTGCCTGCTGCCGCACGGCTACGAGGGACAGGGCCCCGAGCATTCCTCGGCGCGCCTCGAGCGCTATCTGCAGCTCTGCGCCGAAGACAACATGCAGGTCGCCAACTGCTCGACGCCGGCGAACTATTTCCACATCCTGCGTCGTCAGTTGCAGCGTGATTTCCGCAAGCCGCTGATCCTCATGACGCCGAAGTCGCTGCTGCGCCACAAGCGCTGCGTTTCGACGCTCGAGGAGATGGGGCCCGACTCCTACTTCCAGCGCTGGATCGCCGACGACGCCGAGCGGCTGAAGGACGAGAAGATCAAGCTCGTGAAGGACGACAAGATCCGTCGCGTCGTCCTGTGCTCGGGCAAGGTCTATTACGATCTCTACGAGGAGCGAGAGAAGCGCGGGATCGACGACGTCTATCTTCTGCGCGTCGAGCAACTCTATCCCTTCCCGTTGAAGTCGCTCGTCCAGCAGATGGGCCGCTTCAAGAAGGCCGATGTGGCCTGGTGCCAGGAAGAACCCAAGAACATGGGTTCGTGGAGCTTCGTCGAGCCCTACGTCGAATGGGTGCTCGGCCAGGCCGGCTGCAAGGCCAAGCGTCCGACCTATGTCGGCCGCCCCGCCTCCGCGGCCACCGCGACCGGCACCATGTCGCGCCATCTGGCGCAATTGAAGGCCTTCCTCGACGAGGCTTTCGCTTGAGGTTCACTGCATCGGCTCGAAAGGTTGCAAACTTTTCGAACAAGCTGATGCGCAAACAAAGTTTCGAACAGGGACGCCGCAACGGCGAGCAAAGAAATGGCGACTGAAATTCGGGTGCCGACCCTCGGCGAATCCGTCTCCGAGGCGACAATCGGCAAGTGGTTCAAGAAGCCCGGCGACGTGGTGAAGGCCGACGAGCCTTTGGTTGAGCTCGAAACCGACAAGGTGACGCTCGAAGTCAACGCGCCGGCCTCCGGCGTGCTGTCCGAGATCGCGGTCAAGGACGGCGAGACGGTGACGCCCGGCGCCCTGCTCGGCCAGATCGCCGAAGGCGCGGCCGGCGCCGCCGCTGCGCCCGCCAAGGGCAAGGCCGAGGCCCCCGCGCCTGCGAAAGCCGCCGCGCCCGCGCCGGCGACCGCCGCTGGCGGAACGGCCATGCCTGCCTCGCCCGCCGCCGCGAAAGTGGCCGCCGACGCCGGCGTCGCGAC
>JAGRKN010000147.1 GCA_020442275.1 Rhodoblastus sp.
ACGCCGCCGAAATCCCAGATCACCGCCTCGATCATGTCGCCTCCCGGAAATTTTGCGATCAGGGAGTAGCGAATAGCGGGGACAGCGACAAGCCGGAGCCGATCCGCTATTGCCCCTCGCGCCGCCATTCGCTACTCGCTACTCCCCGTTCGCCAATCGCCCGAGTATCCCATGAGCACCAATTCCATCGACTCCGGCCATCTCAAGGCCTTCATCGAGCGCATCGAGCGCCTGGAAGAGGAAAAGCGGGCGCTGGCCGAAGACATCAAGGACGTCTACGCCGAAGCCAAGGGCGTGGGCTACGACGTCAAGATCATGCGCAAGATCGTCTCGCTGCGCCGCCAGGACAGCCACAAACGCAAGGAAGAGGAAGAGATTCTCGATCTCTACCTGTCCGCGCTCGGCATGGGCTAAACTTGGCCCGAGCATAAACTGCTCTTAATTTGAATGGACAGGCGCGCGCGGCTAGCTTTCGGGCAGGGCCTCGCGCGCCGTCATGATTCGGGGAACGCCATGAGCGATATCGATCGTCGCAAGGTTTTGGGAGCCGCCGGCGCCGTCGGCGTTGCGGCGGCGCTGCCGCTTGGCGCCGCACAGGCCGCGGAGCTGAAGCTCGGACCGGCCAAGCCCTTCTCCTTCGACGCGCTGAAGGCCGAGGCCGCGCGGCTCGCCAAAGTCGCTTACAAGCCGCCGTCGACGCCTTCCCCTGAGATCATGGAGCAGCTCAATTACGAGGAATGGGGCAAGATCCGCTACGACACGGGGTCGGCGGTCTATGCGACCGGGCCGCAGCAGAGCCCGGTGACCTTCTTCCACCTCGGCAAGTTCTTCCGCAAGGCGATCCAGGTCCATGTCGTCGAGGGCGGGCACGCGCGCGAAATCCTCTACGACCAGTCCTATTTCGACATGCCCGCGGACTCGCCCGCGCGAAAGCTGCCGAAGGGCGTGGGCTTCGCTGGCTTCCGCCTGCAGGAGCCCAAGGACGGTCCGCTCGACTGGCACAAGAACGACTGGGTCGCCTTTCTCGGCGCCTCCTATTTCCGCGCCATCGGCGAATTGCGCCAGTACGGGCTTTCGGCACGCGGAATCGCGCTCGATACATGGCAGAGCGGCCGCGAAGAGGAGTTCCCGGATTTCACGAAATTCTGGATCGGCCCGGAGGAAGGCCACAACGTCACGATCCACGCGCTTCTGGAAGGGCCGGGCATCGTCGGCGCCTACAAGTTCGTCATGACGCGCACCGCGGCCGTGATGATGGACGTCGACTGCCAGTTGCACCTGCGCAAGGACTATATCCGCTTCGGCATCGCGCCGTTGACGTCGATGTACTGGTTCTCCGAGACCCGCAAGGGCGACGGCTACGACTGGCGCCCGGAAATCCACGATTCCGACGGGCTGGCGATCTGGACCGGCATGGGCGAGCACATCTGGCGGCCGCTCAACAATGCGCCGCGCGTGATGGCCTCGGCCTTCGGCGACACGAATCCGAAAGGGTTCGGCCTGTTGCAGCGCGACCGCAATTTCGATCATTACCTCGACGGCGTGATGTACGACCGCCGCCCCTCCGTCTGGGTCGAGCCCAAGGGCAATTGGGGCAAGGGCGCTGTGCAGCTGGTCGAAATCCCGACCGACGACGAGATCCACGACAATATCGTGGCCATGTGGGTGCCGGCGGAGCCGACGCGGCCGGGGCAGGTGCTCGATTTCGGCTATAAGTTACACTGGAAGGCGGACGAGCCCTATCCGAGCGAGCTGGCGCGCTGCGTGGCGACGCGTCTCGGCAATGGTGGCGTGCCCGGCCAGCCGCGCCCCAAGGGCGTGCGCAAATTCATGGTGGAATTTCTGGGCGGGCCACTGAAAAATCTGCCGAAGGGCGTGAAGCCGAAACCGGAACTCTGGGCCTCGCGCGGGACCTTTTCGTACATCTTCACGGAAGCCGTGCCGGACGACGTACCAGGCCACTGGCGCGCGCAATTCGACCTGACGGTCGAGGGGCAGGACCCGGTCGAGCTGCGGCTCTATCTGTCGCACGACGACAAGATTCTGAGCGAGAGCTGGCTCTATCAATATCACCCGTTCGACTCGACGCCGCCGAAGTGGTGAGGGCGCGCGGCGCGCGAAAGGACGCATCGCGCGGGCGGGCGCTTCTGCGCTAAGCTCGCGCGATGAGCGATCTTCCTTCTTCCATCGATGTCGCGATCGTCGGCGCGGGCGCCGCTGGCATCGCCGCCGCCACGCGTCTCAAACAGGCCGGCGTGTCGGCTCTCATGATCGAGGCGCGCGATCGCGTCGGCGGTCGGGCGCATACGATTCCGGCGGCTGGCGACGTGATCGACCTCGGTTGCGAATGGCTGCATTCCGCTGACAAGAACGTGCTGGTCAAAGTGGCCGAACAACACGGCTTCACGGTCGATCGCGGCACGCCGGGCTGGACCGGACCGGCATCCGTCGGCCTGCCGAGCCGCGATCACGTGGAGTATCGCAAGGCACTGGAAGATTTCTTCGATGCGGTCGAGGAAGCCGCCGCCACGGGGCGCGACCGGCCCGCTTCGGAACTGCTGCCGAAGAACAGCCGGTGGGACAAGCTGTTGCGGGCGGTCGCGACTTATTACAGCGGCACGGAACTCGAACACATTTCGATCATCGACTTCGACAATTACGAAGACACGCGGATCAACTGGACGATCCGCGAGGGCTATGGCGCGATGATCTCTGGCGCGGCGAAGGGTCTGCCGGTCGCCTTCGATTGCGCGGTGTCGCGCATCGATCATTCGGGCAAGAGCGTGAAGCTCGAAACGCGGCGTGGAACGATCGAGGCGAAGGCGGCGATCGTCTGCGTGCCGACGCCCTTGATCGCGGAGGGGACGATCCGCTTCGATCCCGCGCTGCCGGAGAAACAGGCGGCGGCGGCCGGCCTGCCGCTCGGCGTCGCCAACAAGATCTTCTTCGAGATCGGCGGGGACTTCTCCTATCCGCGCGGGCATTTCTACGGCGCAACCGATCGCGTCGAGACGATCAGCTTCGACCTCTTTCCGCGCGGGCGAAAACTGCTGTCGGGCTTCGTCGGCGGCGCCTTCGCGGTCGAACTGGAAAAGGGCGGCCCGGCTGCGGCGGAAGCCGAAGCGCGCCGGCAGATCGTGTCCATGCTCGGCGCCGACGCCAACAAGCGCCTGCGCTTCATGCGCACGACGGCATGGCGCTCCGATCCTTTCGCGCGGGGCGGTTATTCATCGGCGCTTCCGGGCCATGCGGGAGATCGCGCGGTTCTGGCAGCGCCGGTGAACGGGCGACTGTTCTTCGCGGGCGAAGCCTGTTCGAAAATCCATTTCTCGACCACGCATGGCGCGTGGGAGACGGGATTGAACGCGGCGGAGGATTATTTGAAGGGGCGAAAAGGGTAGTCGTTGTCCCCTTCTCCCCGCGGGCGGGGAGAAGGTGGCCGAAGTCGTTGAAACCGGCAACGCCGGCTTCAACTGAGGATGAGGGGCCAGGCCGCTTCACTTTGTCCAGTCGTTTGGCCCCTCACCCCGGCCCTCTCCCCGCTCGCGGGGAGAGGGAGAGCCCCCTCAGTTCTGATATTTCTTCAGCTCCAACCGCGCGATCTGGTTGCGATGCACCTCGTCCGGGCCATCGGCGAGGCGCAGCAGGCGCGCGGTGGCGTAGGCCTGCGTCAGGCCGAAATCGTTCGACGTGCCGCCGCCGCCGTGGGCCTGGATCGCCCAGTCGATGATCTGGCAGGCCATGTTGGGCACCGCGACCTTGATCATGGCGATCTCGGTCTTCGCCACCTTGTTGCCGACAGTGTCCATGGCATGCGCGGCGTTGAGCGTCAGCAGGCGCGCCTGCTCGATCATGATGCGCGCTTCGGCGATGCGCTCCTGCGTCACCGTCTGTTCCGACACCGCCTTGCCGAAGGCGACGCGGCTCATCGCGCGCTTGCACATTTTTTCGAGCGTGCGCTCGGCGAGGCCGATCAGGCGCATGCAATGGTGGATGCGGCCGGGACCGAGGCGGCCTTGCGCAATCTCGAAGCCGCGGCCCTCGCCGAGCAGCAGGTTTTCCTTCGGCACGCGCACATTGGCGAAGACCACTTCGGAGGCGCGGTCGGGCACGCCGTAGAAGCCGAAGACCGGCAGCGGACGCTTGACCTCGACGCCGGGCGTGTCCATCGGCACGAGGATCATCGACTGCTGCTTGTGGCGGTTCGGATTGCCCGGATCGCTCTTGCCCATGAAGATGCAGATCTTGCAGCGCGGGTCGGTGGCGTTGGTCGTGTACCACTTGTGGCCGTTGATGACGTAGTGGTCGCCATCGCGCACGATCGAGCTCTCGATATTGGTCGCGTCGGAGGAGGCGACCGCGGGCTCGGTCATGGCGAAACAGGAGCGGATTTCGCCCGCCAGCAGCGGCTCCAGCCATTTCTTCTTGTCGGCTTCGCTGCCGTAGCGCTCCAGCACTTCCATATTGCCGGTGTCGGGCGCGTTGCAGTTGAAGACCTCCGGCGCCAGATGCGAGCGGCCCATGACCTCGCAGAGCGTGGCATATTCGAGAT
>JAGRKN010000422.1:0-1294 GCA_020442275.1 Rhodoblastus sp.
ATAAAGCCTGAAAGGCCGCAGCGTCTTGACGCCGAATCCAGCCGAGCGGCGCGCCGAGGAGGATGGCCGCCAGCAGCAATGCGCCGCGCCAGCCGAAGCGCCCCGGCGCGAATCGACACAGCAGCCAGGCGAAGCCGGCCCACGCCGCGAGCAGAAGCAAGGGCGCGAATGCCGCCCAGAGAACCCCAAACAGCATCATGGCGTTTCGGTCAGCCAACCGTCTCCCTATCCTTCGCGCCGAGCATGACACGCATCGCATCCGGCACGCGCACCGTCTTGTGCGTGCGCTGATCGGTATAGACCCAAACAATCTCGCCGGTCGCGCGCGGCGCGGCTTCGTCCTTCGCGAAGATCGCGAGATCGAAGCGCAGGCTGGAATTGCCGATGGCGCCGACGCGCACCCCGACTTCGATCTCCTCGTCGAAGCGGATCGGCGCCTTGTATTCCACGAGCGACTTCACCGTGTGGAAATCGATCGATGTCGCCTTAACATCCGCCACATAGTCGTAGCCGAGCCAGCGGAAAAACTCGGTGATCGAGGTGTCGAAATAGGTCAGGTAGTGCGCGTTGAAGACGACGCTCTGGCCGTCGACTTCGGAATAGCGCACGCGAAAGGGAAAGAAGAAACGGAAGTCCGTGCGTTGCATCTAGAATCTCACCCCAGTTCCTGCTCGACGAGGCCGGCGAGATAACTCGCGCCGATCGGCAGCAAATCGTCGTTGAAATCATATCCGGGATTGTGCACGGGCACGCCGCCCTTCGCGCCGTCGTTCTGGCCGAAGAACAGATAGGCGCCGGGCGCGCGCTCCAGCATGAAGGCGAAATCCTCGCCTGCCAGCAGCGGTCGGCCGTCGCGAATCACATTCGTCACGCCGCGCGTATTGGTCGCGCAGAGCGAGGCGCGGTCGGTCTCGTGCGCGGAATTGATCGTCGCGGGATAGGCGCGACGATAGGATATTTCCGCCGTTCCGCCCTGCGCGGCCGCCGTGTGCTCGACCGCGCGCTTGAACAGACGCTCCATGAGATCGCGGATTTCGGGCTTCAGCGTGCGCACGGAGCCGCGTAGCTCGACCGTCTCGGGGATCACGATATCCGACGTGCCGCCGTGAATCTGGCCGATGCTGACGATGGCCGATTCCAGCGCGTCGACATGGCGCGAGGGCAGCGCGTTGAGCACGCTCACCACCTGCGCGGCGATGGAGACGGTGTCGATTCCCTGTTGCGGATGCGCGCCATGCGCGGATTTTCCACGCAAGACCACGCTGAAATAATCGATGGCCGCCATGGCCGTGCC
>JAGRKN010000422.1:1339-1709 GCA_020442275.1 Rhodoblastus sp.
GCGGCATGTCGGGCGAATTGTGGATACCGTAGACGGCGTCGCAGGGAAATTTTTCGAACAGGCCGTCGTCGAGCATGGCCTTGGCGCCGGCGAGGCCTTCTTCCGCAGGCTGGAAGATCAAATGAACCGTGCCTGCGAACTTTCGGGTCTGGCTGAGATATTTCGCCGCGCCGAGCAGCATTGCTGTGTGGCCGTCGTGCCCGCAGGCATGCATGCGGCCGGGGTTTTGCGAGCGATGGGCGAAGGCATTGCCCTCCTCCATCGGCAGCGCGTCCATATCGGCGCACAGCCCGATGGCGCGATTGCCGCCGCTGGCCTGCCCCTGCCCCCGGATGACACCGACCACACCGGTGCCGCCGAGACCGCGATG
>JAGRKN010000148.1 GCA_020442275.1 Rhodoblastus sp.
ACGCATCTTACTTGCCCCCTTGCAGGGATTGGCCCGGCGCAGCCTTGCCGAGCGTCGCGAACGCGTTGCGCGCCTCGTCCTTGCGGTTGAGATGCAGCAGCGACCATCCGCGCATCATGCGCAGCTCCGTCGTCTCGGGCGCCATGGCTGCGCGCCGTTCGAGAGCATCCAGAGCCGCCGCATAGTTCTTTTCGTTGAAATACTGGGCGGCGCGCTGGGCCAGCGTGCCGGCGTCGGCCGCCTCGGGCAGCTGCGCGGCATAGCCCGGCCGCTGCAGAGGCGCTGGCGCGTCCGCCGACGAACCCGGCGCGGGCGCCGGCGTATAAACGGCGCGCGACACTGTCGGAGCGACCATCGGCGTCGGCGCGGGCGCAGCTTGCGGCATCGCCGGCTGCACGCCGATCGGGCCGCCGACCACGCGCACCGCCGGGTCGATGATCGACGCATTGGGCGCGACCGACGTCGGCGCAGGCGAACCTGTTCCAACGCTGTTCGGAGCCACGGACGGCAAGCCGACCGAATTGGGCGCGATTGTAGGCGCGGAGGCCGACGAACTTGCCGACGGGCCCGCTCCGCCAGCCTCGATGGCCGTCTTGGGACGATCCTTCTCCGGCAGCTCGGTCGCCCACAGCGTGCCGGCCGGCGCGATCTGCGCGGCATAGGTCGGCGTCGTGGGGCCGTTGATGCCGTTCCAGCCGGGCAGCAGCGAGAAGCCATAGCGTTCATACGGCATGCGGCCGACGCCCGGCACGCGCGTGGCCACCAGCGGATAGGGTCCACGGAACGGCTCGGCCTGCAAACCGATCTGGGCGGCGGCCTGCGCAAACTGGCCGGGGCTGTGCGCATTCGGCGCGGCGGTCGCGGCGAAACGCAGCGGGTTCTCCGGATCGACGGCGACAGGGAAGAGCTTGCGGTCGATCTTCGGCATTTCGACGCGCTGTTGCTGCTGATAGCCCCAGCCGGCGCCATATTGCCCGTTGGCGACATAGCCCGCGGCCTGCGCGGCCGTGAGGTTCTGCAGCGGAACGCCCTGCGGCGGCGCGACAGGATAGGAACCCGGAACCGTATATCCGCCGACCGCCTGCTGCCGCTGGCGTAGCTGCGAATTGGCGAGCTCGTCGCACGGCGTCGGCGGATGGTAGCGGCCGTCGGGGAAGATAATCTCCAGCACCTTGCCGAACAGGCCGTCGTACCGGTTCATCAGATCCCAGAATTCCTTCGTGTGCTTCAGCTTCTCGAGCGTGAGCGCATAGCCGTAGACGGTCGCTTCCTTCGGGAACCACGCGACCGCACGCTGGAACCACTGATGCGCGACATCGTACTGGCAGGAATTGTAGGCGTACCAGGCGAGCGCCTGCGCGCCCTCGCCCGAGGCGACGTCCATCGTCACCTTGGCGTATCGGGCAAGGCGTTCCGGCTCGATGAAGGGCGGGAATTCGAGCGTGAGATCGCGTTCGAGAATGTCGATGAAGAGGATGAGATTGTTCACCAGCGGCTCGCGCCAGGCGTAGGCGACCTCTTCCGTCTCGCGACGCATGTCGAGCTCGCGCAGCGAATGCGCGAGACCATGCGCGATCATCGCGTCGCCGCCCCGCTCGAGCGCGATCTTGAACCAGTCGAGCGCGTCGCGGAACGACTTGGTCTTGTAATAGTACCAGGCGACCAGACCCGGCTGGTTCGGATCTTTTTCTTCCTTGGCGTAGGCCTTGAAAACCTCGAGCTCCGGATCCGGTATCTTCTCGGAACGTTCGTCGTGCAGATAGGCGCTGATGCGCGCGCGCACGATGTCGACCATGATCGGCGCGAACTCGCTGCGGCCCGTCGCATCGTAGCGACCGGCGGCGATGAGCTTCTCGACATCGGCCATGCGCAGGTTCGCCATCGCCTTCTGGATGGTGGCGAGCCGCGCGGGCTGATCGGCGCCCGACTTCAGGATCGAGAGATAGACGGAAACGGCGTCGTTCGTCTGCTTGGTCTTGGCGAAGGCTTCCGCGATCGTCCAGAGCATTTCCACGTCGGCGTCGTCGGCGTCGTAATTGTCGGCTTTCACATAGTCGACGAGGTCCTGCCACTTCCCCTTCTTCCAGAAGTCCATGATGCGAATGCGCAATTCCTTGCGACGCACCTTGGTGGCCAGATCCTTGGACGGCTGCCAGTTCGGCTCTTCCTTCTTGCGCGCGTTGATCGCGGCGCGCAATTCGTCGATCCGGTCGGCGGCGAACAACTCCCAATAGGCGTCCTCGCTCGGATCGCCGGGCGGGGCGCCATTGAAGAGATCGATCGGCGGCGTCCAACCGGGATAGAGACGCACGAGACGTTCAATCTCGGTATTGACGCGATCCATCTGGCCGAGCTGGGCATAGTAACGCAGCGCGGACTCGTCCGGGCCCTCGCCGTCGACGGCCAGCGGCTGGGCGCGCAGCATCCGGGCGCTGGGATCTTCGGCCTTCGGAATGGTCGGCTGCACTGGCGCGGGCGTTTCACGCGCGGGAACCGTCGCCGGGGCCGGCGCGCCGGCAACCGGCATGTCGACGATGAATCCGCCGCCACGCTGCTGAGCGAACGCGGCCGTCGACGCGCTGAAGAGCAGCGCGCCGGCGATCGCGAACGGGATCCTTCTCAGCGCAGGCATGATGGGAATCTCATCTGCGCTGCGAGGACGGCCATGATCCGAAGCGTGGCCGGGTAGTAGTTTTCGGGCGCCCGCGACGACCAGAGGTCACGACCGAGCGCGCGGCTTTCCACGACGCACTGAGTCAGCGCGCCGATCGCCGCATATCCGCCTTCACTGAGATTGCCGCCGCTGCGTCCTCCGGCGAGATCGACGATCGCGCGACCGTGATAGCGGGTCGCCCATGTCACAAAAGGCTCGTAATGCTCACGTTCGCCGATGCCGGCCCATGCGAGATAGAGCGGAATGCGAATGGCGTTGTAGCCGAACTGCACCGGAAAGCCGTCGGCGGGCCGCGCCTTGCCATCGCGCAGCGATACCCATTCCGTCGGCAGGCCGTCCGAGCCGAAGCGGGCGAGCTTCAGAGCATCGAGGCCGCTCTGCACGATGCCGCGCCAGTCGATTTCCGGCGCGACCAGCGGCAGGCGCGCGAATGCTGGAAACACCCAGTAGGAAAGGTTCACGACAGGGCCGTCGGCCCGATCCTCCGGCGCAAAGCCAGCGACCGCCGGCAGAAGCACAGCGCCGTTCTTCGTCTTGTAAATGACGAGCTTGCGGCCGATCTCGACCGCGATGCGCCGCGCCGAGGTTTTCAGCGCGACGTCGCCCCAATATTCTGCGGCCTCCGTGAGCGCCCATGCGACGAGAATGTCGCCGTCCGACGCGTCGTTGATGTCGGCCACCGCCGGACGATGCGCCGGGTCCCAGCGCCAGGCGAGCAGCTGATCGTCGCGCACCATCAGATTGGCGCGCGTCCAGCCCCACAGCTTGTCGAAGGTCGGACGATCATTGGCGGCGACCGCCAGCAGCATCGCGTAGCCCTGGCCTTCGCTGTGGCTGATGCGTCCGTTGCCGGTGTCGACGACGCGACCGTTGTCGGTCACATAGTTCGTCTTGTACTGCTGCCACATCTCGGGCGTCTTCAGCGCGCCGCCGAGCGAAAGTGGACGTGCGTCGAGCGCGAGAGGCGCCTTTTCCGGCGGCTTGCCGGTTGCGGCGGCCGCAGCGGCGCCCATCTGGGCCTGCACATTGGCGCCGAGGGGGATCACGGGCGCGATGGTCTGCGCGGCGACCGCGGACGCCAGCAGCGAAAGAAATCCGGCGAGGATCGGCAGGCGCCTCATGGCTGCCTCCGGCCGACATTGCGGATGAAGAGGCTGGTCGTGAGTGCGAGCAGCATGGCCATCACCAGCGCGATGGCGACATAGATCTGGCTGTTGAGAGACAACCAGCCGGCGGCGATCAGGCGCGAGTTCTCGATCGTCAGCGGTTGCGTGACGATCAGGCGTTGCGCGCGCGCCGGCGCAGTGACGACCGAACCTTCCGAAGCGTCGAGGATCGACATGCGGCCGGCGATCTGGCGCCACACGCGCGGGTCCACCAGACATGGAACGGACTCGGCGAGGTCGGCCGACGTCGGCGCCGTCACCAGCGTCCATACGTCGTCAATCGTGTCGCCGATCATGTTCTGCGCCACGATCAGAGAGGCGCGCGAGTTGATTTCGGGTTCGACCGGACCAGAGGCAAGCGTCGCGCCGAACCACGAGACGACGCCCTCGACCCGCGCCGACGCCCATTCGCGCACGCTGGCATAGGTACGCTGCACATAGGCGGAGAACGCGTTGGTGCTGCGCACCTTGGAGTTCCACTCGTCGAACAGGGCGCCGGACGCCTGGCCACTGAACTGCAAAGAGCCAACGGGGGAATTGTCGTAGCCGTAGCGACGGTTCGGTCCGACGAAGATCGAACGCGACTGCGACTGCTGGACCGTCGCCGTCGAAATATCGTCGACCCGCCGGAACGCCGAATTGATCGCGCGTTCGAAGCCGCCCGGCGGCTTCGGCATGCGACACGCCGAGGGGAAGTTTCGCTCCAGCACGAGTCGGTTGCGTGCGAGCGCTTCATACCGCGACAGGGCTTCGTCCCTCGGCGGTTTGGCCGAGCGATCGAAGCGTCCCGACCACGCTTTCTGCACGGCTTGCGGATCGATGCCCGCCGCGCGAAGGAGCGAGGGATCGAGCACATTCGCGCCGCCGACCACGAGCACGGAGCCCGAGCCCTTTTGCGGCAACGCGCCAGTGAGCTGGAAGTCGATGGGACGACCCGCCATGATCGCCATATGCGCGGCGATGGTCGCGGCGGCGCCGATCGTCTCGCGATCGGGCGAAGGCGCGACGATCTTCGGCCGCATGCCTTCGACCGCGAAGGGGAAAGCGCCGGTCGTCGTCACCGCCAGGTCGGGCATGCGCGCGATGCGCGCGATGCGCGGCAGTTCGATCTCGGTGGAATCGAGCAGCAGGAAACGCTTGGCGCCGGAAATGGCGGCCAGCGGATCGCACGCCGAATCGCTCGCCATCGGCACCAGCGCCTCGATCTCGACGCGATTGAGGCCCGGACGCATGGCGCCCAGCGGCAACGGAATAGGATTCTTCGTGAAGACGTCGCCCGCCGCCTTCGGCAGCTTCATGCTGACCGCATTGCGGCCGTTCACGCTGACGACCATGTGCGCCTCGGTCGTCAGGCCAGGCGCATAGCCGCCCGCCAGATCGACGATCGCCTTGCCGTAGTCGGCCGGATAGAAGTCCGGCGGCAGAATGACGTTGAAAGCGGCGCGGAACAGACGACCAGAAAATTCCTCGCTGGCGACGCCGAGATCGCGCAACTTCACGCGCTGACCGCCCTCGATATGCAGTCCCGGGAACGCGGCAGCCGCCCGAAGACCGGCCGGCGCGCCGATCGGCCTCTGGCTCGCGTCGAATTCCGCGAGCGCCTCGC
>JAGRKN010000423.1 GCA_020442275.1 Rhodoblastus sp.
GACCAGGCGGCGATCGACGAATATGTACGCTGCTTCGCCGATCCCGCGGCGATCCACGCCTCCTGCGAAGATTATCGCGCGGCGGGAACGATCGATCTCGAACACGACCGCGCCGATCGCGGCAGGAAGATCGCGACGCCGCTGCTGACTCTGTGGGGCGCGCGCGCCGTGGTCGGCAAGATGTTCGATTGCCTCGCCGACTGGCGCGAGGTCGCCGACAACGTCACAGGCCGGGCGCTCGATTGCGGGCATTTCATTCCCGAGGAGGCGCCAGCCGAGACCTTGGCCGAGATCGAAGCCTTCATCGCGCGCTTCGAGGGGGCGCGCTGAAGCTTTGCTTCAATGTCCCAACGCCGCGCGAACCTCGCGCGCGCTCGCAGGTTCGCCGCCGGCCGCGCGGATCGCGGCGGCGGCCTGTTCGACCCAGGCGCGATTGGTTAGTTCCGTGCGCCACGGCGCGTCCTCGAGGCCGACGCGCACGTGACCGCCGCGCTCGACCGCCGGCGCGATCAACCGACGGATGTCGACGCCGAGCCCCGCGACCATCCAGGGCGCGCCTGGCGCGCATTCGGCGAGCAGGCGCAGATGCGCGTCGAGATATTCCGCGCGGACCGGAAAGCCCCAGGCGAATTCGTCGGAGAACATGAAGCGGTAGACCGGCTGCGGCAGGCCGGGCGTCGCGTTCGCCAGAGCCGCGCCGAGGCGCGTGAAACCCGGCTCGTAGATGGCGTAGCCCGGATGCAATTTGCGTTCGCGCGAAATGCGCAGGCCTTCACGGATGTCGGCCATCGGATTCTGATAGACGAAGCCCGCCGACTGATCGCCCACTTCGTCGAACCGCGCGAAATTGCAGGAGCCAGGATCGCAGACTGTCCATTCGAGCAGGCCGCGCCGCGCGAGTTCGGCTGTATGCGCGAAACGCTGTTGCGCATTGGCGCTCGCATAGTCGGAGCCCGCGAGCGGGATCGTGGGATAGACGATGACGTCGGTTTTCGCGCGGATGCCTTCGATCATGCGGGCGTAGGTCTCCCACTGGTCGTTCTGCCGGCCGGTCGAGGGATCGTAGGCGTGGACATGGATGATCGCCGCGCCGGCGTCCGCCGCCGCGAGGCCATCGGCGACGCACTCCTCGACTGTGACCGGAATGCCCGGCTGGCGCTCGCGGCCCCACGGGCCGTTCAGCGCGGCTTCGATCCAGACCTTGCCCATTGTCGTCGTTCTCTCAGCTCAGATAGACGCGCTGCAATTGATCCTCCGTCACTTCCGACGGCGGCGCATGAATGGCGACCCTTCCGCGCGAAAGAACGTAGGCGTCGGTCGCGATGCGCAGCAGGCGCGGCACGGTCTGTTCGGCGATGACGACGCTCGTGCCGAGGTCGCGATGCACGCGTTCGATGGCGTCGAACACCGATTGCACCATAACGGGCGAGAGGCCGAGGCTCGGCTCGTCGAGCAGAAGCAGGCGCGGCTGGCCCATCAGCGCCATGGCGATGACGAGCATCTGCGCCTGTCCGCCCGACAGATAGCCGGCGGCGCGCGCGCTCATTTCCTTCAGCATCGGGAAATAGTCGAACACGAGGTCGAGCATTTCATTGGCGCGCGCAGGCTTCAACAGCGCGGCTGCGCGAAGGTTCTCGGCGACCGTCATCGACCGAAAGCATTGGCGGCCGTCCTGCACGAGGGCAATGCCGCGCCGCGTGATCGCGGCGGGATGAGCGCGCGCGCAGGAAAATCCGTCGATGGTGATGTCGCCCGACGTGACTTCGCCGCGCTCGAACTGCAGCATGCCGGCGATCGCCTTGAGCAGCGTCGTCTTGCCGGCGCCGTTGGCGCCGAGGAGGGCGACAAGCGCCCTCTCCGACACCGCGAAATCGACGCTTTCGAGCGCTTCGATCGCGCCGTCGTAGTGGACGGAAACGCCGCTGATGTTCAGCAGCGGCTTTTCCTCCACGATGGCCTTCGCCTCAGTGCGCATTGATCCAGGTCCCGACCGGCGTGTACTTGCCGCCCTTGATTTCGGCGACGCGCGCCTGCACCGAGCCCTGGTGGTCGGCGTAGGTGAAGGGCGGGGTGATGCCGCCGGTATCGACGTCCTTGAGCGCTTCCATCTCGTCGCGCACCGACTTGCGGAAGGCCTTGATGTCGGTCGGAACCTTGCCGCCGGCCTTCTTGATCGCATTCTCGATAGCGGCGGCGATCACCTTGCCCTTGAGCCAGCCCTTGACGAAATAGATGTCCTTCTTCTCCACCTCGTTCTTCTTACCGTATTCCTCGATCTCCTTCATCGCCGGGAAATCGTCGCCGTAGAAGGCATAGGTCTGGATGGCGCGGAAGCCCTCCGCTGCGGCGCCGAGCTGCTGCGGGATCGCCGGGCTGATGTTGTACATATTGCCGACGAAGAGCTTGGCCGACAGACCCGCCTTGGCGGCGTCGCGCAGTGCGACGATCAGCTGCGGCGTCGAAC
>JAGRKN010000149.1:0-10320 GCA_020442275.1 Rhodoblastus sp.
CGTCCGGCGCAGTCGACGATCGGCCAGATGGTGAAGTCGCTCGGCGGCACCAATGTGCAGGCTTCCGCGCCCGAATCGCGCGACGCGCTGGAGCGCGGCGTCGCCGACGCCATTACCTTCCCCTGGGGCTCGGTCTTCCTGTTCGGCATCGACAAGGTGACGAAGTATCACATGGACGTGCCGCTCTACTCGACCGTCTTCACCTATTCGATGAACAAGGCCGTCTACGACGGCATGTCGGCGGCGCAGAAGAAGGTGATCGACAATCACTGCACGACCGAATGGGCCGAGAAGGTCGCCGGTCCCTGGGCCGACTTCGAGGCCGCAGGCCGTGAGAAGATGAAGAAGGCCGAGGGCCACGAGGTCTACAAGATCTCCGCCGACCAGCTCGCGCAGTGGAAGAAGGTTGTCGAGCCGCTCGAGAAGGACTGGGCCGAGGCGGTCAAGAAGGCCGGCGGCGACCCCGTCGCCATCAAGGCCGACCTCGACGCCGCCATCAAGAAATACGGCGCGGGTCTTTAATCTAGGGAACCGTCATTGCGAGGAGCATTTTGCGAAGTCGGATATATCCGACTTCGAAGGATGCGACGAAGCAATCCATCCTCGAGCGACTCCGGTGGATGGATTGCTTCGCTTCGCTCGCAATGACGGCCCGTTGTTTCGCTGGACGCACCCATGCAACGCAGCCTGATGGACCGGTTCATCGACGGCATCGAATGGATCGCCGCGATCTTCGTCGGCATCGTCGCCGCCGACATCTTCATCTCGGTGCTGCTGCGGAAATTCTTCTCGGCCTCGATTCCCGACAGCTACGACTTCGGTCGCCTGCTGCTCGGCATCCTCATCTTCTGGGGCATTGCCGCGACGAGCTATCGCGGCACGCATATCACCGTCGACCTGCTCTATTCCTCCTCCGGCCCGCGCGCGCAGCGCCTCATGGACGTATTCGCGACGGCGGTCCTGCTGTTCGTCGTCACGGTCCAGACCTACACGCTCTACGACAAGGTCAAGCAGACCCGCATCGACAACGTTCTGACCTACGATCTCAACTGGCCGACCTGGCCGTTCTTCGCGGTGGCGTGGATCGGCGACGTCTCCGCCGTGCTCCTGATTGCGATTCGCACCTACCGCCTCATCTTCCATCCGGAAGAGATGGAGCGCGGACACCCCCATTCTTCCGAAGCCGCGTCTCATGAATCCTGATCTCATCGCCGCTGGCGGCTTCGTCCTTCTCTTCGTGCTGATGCTGCTGCGGGTGCCGGTCGGCATGGCGATGGCTCTGGTCGGCGTCGGCGGCTACGCCATGCTGGTCAACGGCACGGCCGCGCTGAAACTGATCGGCCAGACCTCGATGCGCACGGTCACCGACTACACGTTCGGCGTCATCCCGATGTTCCTGCTGATGGGCGCCTTCGTGTCCACCTCCGGCATCTCCAAGGAACTTTTTCGCGCAGCCAACACGTTTCTCGGCCATCGGCGCGGCGGCCTCGGCATCGCGACCATCGCGGCTTGCGGCGGCTTTGCCGCGATTTCCGGTTCGTCCGTCGCTACCGCGGCGACCTTCTCGACGGTCGCCTATCCGGAAATGCGCCGCTTCGGCTACCCGCAGAGTTTCGCCACCGGCGTCATCGCGGCCGGCGGCACGCTGGGCGCGATGCTGCCGCCCTCCACCGTGCTGGCGGTCTACGCGATCATCACGCAGCAGGACATCGGCAAGCTCTTCGTCGCCGGCGTGCTGCCCGGCCTGCTCGCGATCTGCATGCACATGATCACCATCGCGATCATCGCCCATGTGAAGCCCGACTTCCTGCCGGCCGCGCCGCGCGCGAGCTGGGAGGAGCGCATTGCCGCGCTCAAGAACGTCTGGGCGCCGCTGGTTCTCTTCATCTTCGTCATCGGCGGCCTCTACGGCGGCCTGTTCACGCCGACCGAGGCCGGCGGCATGGGCGCGGGCGGCGCATTTCTGATCGGCGTGCTGCGCGGCCGACTCTCGCGCGAGGGCGTCCGCAATTCGCTGCTGCAGGCGACGCGCACGGCGGCGGCGGTCTTCACCGTGCTGATCGGCGCGCTCTTGTTCGGCTATTTCCTGACGATCACGCAGACGCCCCAGAAGGTCACGGAATTCCTGACCTCGCTCGGCCTCGGCCGCTACGGCGTGCTGCTGCTGATCATGCTGATGTATCTCGTCCTCGGCTGCCTGATGGACGCCATGGCGATGATCATCCTCACCGTGCCGATCATCTTTCCCGTCATCACGCATCTGGGTTTTGATCCCATCTGGTTCGGCGTCATCATCGTCATGACGGTCGAGCTCGGCCTCATCCATCCGCCGGTCGGCATGAATGTCTTCGTCATTAAGTCCGTGATTCCCGAGGTCTCTTTCTCGACCATCTTCAAGGGCGTCATTCCCTTCATCTGCGCCGACCTCGTGCGTCTCGGCATCCTCATCGCTTTCCCGATCATCGCGCTCTACCTGCCCTCGCGCATGTGAGGCGTCTGGACGCGGAACGGAAGCCGCGCCATATCGTTTGGGAAGAAGCGAGGCGCAAATGAGCGACGTGATCGACAATCAGAAGGACAGCCGTTTCGAACTCGCCGTCGACGGTGCGATGGCGGTCGCCGAATATCGCATCGCTGGCGACACGATCTATTTCACCCATACCGAGACGCCATGGGCGCTCCAGGGCAGGGGCATCGCCAGCGCTTTGATGCGCGGCGCGCTCACGAGCGCCAGGGCGCGCGGTCTCAAGATCGTCCCGCGCTGTTCATTCGTCGCCGACTACATCGCGAAGCATCCCGAATTTCAGTCCTGATCCGCGATGACCGCCGTCGCGCTCGCGACCTTCGCGATCGTCGTCGCGACAGTGCTCGGCATTCTCGCCCGACCCTTTCGTCTCCCCGAATATGTCTTCGCCCTCGCCGGCGCCGGCGGGCTTCTGGTCGCCGGTCTGCTGCCGCCGACCGTCGCCTGGCGGGCGGTCGCAAAGGGGTGGGATGTCTACCTGTTCCTCGTCGGCATGATGCTGCTCGCTGAAGTCGCGCGGCAGGAAGGCCTGTTCGACTGGATCGCGGGTCATGCCGCCCATGCCGCGCGCGGCTCGGCGCGCCGGCTTTTCTCGCTCGTCTATGGCGTCGGCATCCTGGTCACGGTCTTTCTTTCCAACGACGCCACCGCCGTCGTGCTGACGCCCGCCGTCTACGCCGTCGCGCGGAGGGCCGGCGTGGAGCCGCTCCCCTATCTCTTCATCTGCGCCTTCATCGCCAATGCCGCGAGCTTCGTCTTGCCGATCTCCAATCCGGCGAACCTCGTCGTCTATGGCGAGCGCCTGCCGCCCCTGCTGCCGTGGATCGAAACCTTCGCGGCTCCATCGCTCGTCGCCGTGGCTTCGACCTACGCCATCCTGCGCTGGACGCAGCGCGCCGAACTCCAAAAGCCGCTGGCGTCGGCGCCCGACGTCGAGACGTTGTCGCCGGCTGGCCGCGCGGCGGGCGTCGCGCTGGTTATCGCTGCGGTCGTCCTCGTCGGCGCCTCGGCGCTCGGTCGCGATCTCGGCCTGCCGACGCTCGCCTGCGGTTCTCTCGCGCTCGCCGCCGCCGCCGTCATCGCCGGACGATCGCCCATGCCGGCATTGAAACATGTCGCCTGGGGCGTGCTGCCTCTGGTGGCCGGGCTCTTCATTCTCGTCGCCGGCCTCGAACATGTCGGCGGCATTCGCTTCATCGCGGATTGGCTGTCGAAGCACGACAGCATCGCCCCCGGGCAGACGGCGTTGCTCGCAGGCCTCGCTGCGGGCGTCGGGACGAACATCGTCAACAACCTGCCACTGGGCCTGCTTGCGGGAGCCGCCGGTCACGCGGCGCAGGCGCCGGACAAGGTGATGGCGGGTCTGTTGATCGGGGTCGATCTCGGTCCCAACCTCTCCGTGACGGGTTCGCTCGCGACTTTGCTCTGGCTTCTCGCGATCCGGCGCGAGGGCGCGCATGTTGGCGCCCTACGCTTTCTCAAACTCGGAGCGCTCGTCATGCCGCCGGCGCTCGTGCTGGCGCTGACGGCGCTTGTCCTTACATGATCGCTACAGCATGCCGAGCATGCGCGGCAGCCAGAGCGACAGGTCGGGCCAGTAGGTGACGACGCCCAGGAACACCAGCATGGTCAGGAGCCACGGCCAGACCGCGATGGTCAGTTCCGTAATACCCATCTTGGTTATGCCCGAGGCGACATAGAGATTGAGGCCGACCGGCGGGTGGCACATGCCCACCTCCATGTTGACCACGATCAGAATGCCGAAATGCACGGGATCGATCCCGAGCTTCACCGCCATCGGGAACAGGATCGGCGCCATGATGAGCACGATCGAGGACGGCTCCATCACATTGCCGGCGAGCAGCAGCAGCACGTTCACCACGAGCAGGAAGGTGATCCAGTTGAAGCCGGAATCGCCGATCCAGCTCGCCATCGCCTGCGGGATCTGTTCCGACGTCATCAGGAAGGAGAACAAGACCGCATTGGTGATGATGTAGAGCAGCATCGCGCTCATGTTGGCCGAGGACAGAAGCGTCTTCGGCACATCGGCGAGCCTCATGTCTTTGTAGACGAATACCGCGATGAAGAAGGAATAGACCGCGCTCATCGCGGCCGCCTCGGTCGGCGTGAACACGCCAGTGTAGATGCCGCCGATCACGATGACGATCAGCGCGAGGCCCCAGAAGCTCTCGCGGAACGTCCGCCAGCGCTCGGCGAGCGACGCCTTTGCCTGACGCGGATAGCCGTTCTTCCAGGCGCGATAGAAGGTCGTGCCGCCGAGCATGGTCGCGAGCGCCAGGCCCGGTATGACGCCGGCGACGAACAACTGGCCGACCGAGGCGGAGGTGACCGTCTCGCCGTTCGGGCCGTGCACCACCATGCCCGAGGTCGCGACCGCGTACATGACCATGACGATCGACGGCGGGATCAGGATGCCGAGCGCGCCCGATGTCGTGATGACGCCGGCGCCGAAGCGCTGCGGAAAGCCCTGGCGGATCATCGCCGGCAGCAGGATCGAGCCGATGGCGACGACCGTCGCCGGGCTCGAGCCCGAGACAGCCGCGAACAGCGCGCAGGCGACGACGCCGGCGAGGCCCAGGCCGCCGTACCAGTGGCCGACCATGGCGGTGGCGAAATTGATCATGCGGCGCGCGACGCCGCCATGCGTCAGGAAATTGCCGGCGAGAATGAAGAACGGGATCGCCATGATCTCGAACTTCTCGATGCCGGTGAACAGTTTCAGCGCGACCGAATCCATCGGGACCGTGGTCAGCGTGAACAGGAAGGTCATCACCGTCAGGCCGAGCGCGATCGAAATCGGCATGCCCGTCAGCATGAGGGCGACCAGCAGCGCGAAGATCATGCCGACGCGAAAGGCGTCGCCGACCGGCAATATGCCGAATTTCGCCGCGAAACAGGCGAGCGCCAGCAGGATCGGCGCGCCGATGATCAGCAAGCCGCCGCGTCGCGATCCCGTAAATTGCGGCTTGGGGCCGCCCGGCGTCGCGGCGGCGGGCGAGAGTTCGGCGGCCGCGCTCATCGGGCGTCTCCCGTTTCCAGAATGCCTGGCAGCGTCGGTGTCTCGTCGTCTATGCCTTCGACGTGTCCATGGTCATGATGCGGCAATTCGCCGGTTCGCCAGAACGAGAAGGCGACCTGCAGGAAGCGGAAACACATGAGATAGGAGCCGAGCGGGACCGCCAGATAGATGAGCCACATCGGCGCCTCGAGGTCGGCCGACACCTGGTCGGTATGGCCGATGTGCCAGACGAAGCGCGCGCCGAGCGAGCCGACGATGAAGGTGAAGAGGGCTCCCGCCAGCAGCGCGAACAGCACGACCATATGGCGCGAGGCCGGGCTGGTGCGGTTGACGGCGACGTCGACGCCCACGTGAATGCCCGTGCGCACGCCATAGGCGGCGCCGAACTTGGCCATCCACACGAACATGTAGATGCACAATTCCTGCGCCCAGGTGAGATTGAACCCGCGCAGGAAATTGAAGACCGCGCGGCCGGACACGAACAGCCAGTCCATGCCGTGCGCCTTGCCCCAGCGGGCGAGATCGATCGCGGACGATAGCGAATAGCGATGGACGACCGCGACGAAAATGACGACCGTCGCGGCGCCCATCAGGCTGGCGATGATGATTTCCTCAAGCCGGTTGAGAATGCGCGAGAACAAGGATCCCTCCCCGGGAAAATGCGCCGAGCGGCGATTTGGATCGCCATTCTGTCGGGCGCGAAAAGCGGCGGGATTTCGCCCGCCGCCCCTTTCGTGACGCGCGCGTTGCGCGCGCGCAGATTTACTTCGCGCCGACTTCGGCTTCGACTTTCTTGAGCAGGTCCTTGCCGATGCGGCCGGAAACCTCGTCCCACACGGGCTTGGAGGCCGCGCGCCATTTCTTGAGATCGCCCTCGGTCGGCGTATAGAACTCGATCTTGCCGCTCTTCTTCATGGCTTCCAGCGCATCCGCGTTTTCCTTCTGCGAGATGCCGTTCGAATAGGCGGTGGCTTCAGCCATCGCCTTTTCGAGCTGGCCGCGGATGTCGGCCGGCAGGCCGTCCCAGAACTTCTTGTTCACGATCACCGCGTAGCCGATGTAGCCGTGGTTGGTGAGCGCGCCGTACTTCTGCACCTCGTGCATCTTCTGGGTGTACATGTTCGATGGCGTGTTCTCCTGGCCATCGACGACGCCCGTCTGCAGGCCCTGGTAGACCTCGGAGAAGGCCATCACCTGCGGCACCGCGCCATAGGCCTTCATCTGCGCTTCCAGAACCTTGGACGACTGGATACGGATCTTCATGCCGAGCAGGTCGTCGGGAACCTTGATCGGCCGGTCGCCCGAGAAGATCTTGAAGCCGTTGTCCCAATAGGCAAGGCCTTCGATCCCCTTGGATTCGAGTTTCTTGAACAGCTCCTTGCCGATCGGGCCCTTCTGGATCTTCTCCAGCGCGGCTACGCTCGGGAACAGGAACGGCAGGTCGAACACCTCGAATTCCTTGGCGCCCAGCGGCCCGAACTTGGCGAGCGAAGGCGCGAGCATCTGCACGGACCCGAGCTGCAACGCCTCCAGCTCTTCCTTGTCCTTGTAGAGCTGCGAGTTCGGATAGATTTCTATCTTCACCTTGCCGTCGGTGTATTTTTCGCCGAGTTCCTTGAACTTGTCGGCGCCCTTGCCCTTCGGCGTGTTGGGTGCGACCACGTGGCTGAATTTCAGCACGATCGGGTCCGCCGCGAACGCCGGCGCGGTCGCGCCGGAAGCGCCGATGGCAAGGCCTACCGCACAGGCGGCGGCAACGAGATAACGCATCCTTTTCCCTCCTTGGATTGTCGTTGGGGGTCACTCTCGCAGAAATTTCGTCGGCAGGGAATGCGGCGCCAAGGCCGCCTCCCCGAAAGGTCCGGGCCCGGCAGATCGTGCAGCCTCAGACCGTTACCCCGGCCGGCACATTCTGGTCCGCCATCGCCTTCTCCTGCGCGGCGAGCGCCTTCGCGTAGGAGGGCCGTTGTTTCAGCCGCGCCCAATAGGCGGCGACATTGGGCCCGAAGTCTCCGGCCATCCCTAGAATTTCGGCGAGCATCAAGGCATAGCCGACCGCGATGTCTGCGATCGTGAATCGGCCGGCCACCAGATAGTCGCTCTCGCCCGTCGCCTGCTCGACGATGCGCAGGCGGCCCAGGAACCACTTCTTGTAGTCTTCCGCCGCCTGCGGCAGGCGCCGCTCCGGCGGCTCGAGCTTCGAATAGCGCAGCACCAGCGTTTGCGGAAAGGTGAGCGTGGCGTCGGACATGTAGAGCCAGTTGAGCCAGCGCCCGTAGTCGGGATCCGCGACATCGACGGCGAGCGGCGTCGGGCCGTGCTTCGTCGCCAGATAATGGCAGATGCCGGCCGATTCCGTCATGCGCATGTCGCCGTCGAACAGCGTCGGGATCGTGCCGAGCGGATTGATCGCGAGGTAATCCTTGGCGAAGACGCGCGGCGGAAAGGGCAGCATCACGAGCTCGTAGGGCAGCCCCATTTCCTCGAGCGTCCACAATGGTCGAAACGAACGGGCGCTGATGCAATGATAGAGCTTGAGCATGGTTTCCTGCCTGAACCGCGAGCCTTCAGGCCCGCATTTTGATGGCGGCAAGATAGCGAGGCCGAAGCCTCGCGGTCCAGTGGCTAAAGCCCCAGCTGGCTGCGCACGAAATCGTCGCGCGCCGAGAGTTCCTCTGTCGGGCCGTCGAACACGACCTCGCCCTTCACGAGGATGACGTGGCGGCGACAGAGCTTCTTCAGATCGTCGAGGTTCTTGTCCACGACCACGATCGCGACGCCGCGTTCCGCGATCAGTCGCAGAGTGCGCCAGATATCGTCGCGCACCATGGGCGCGAGGCCTTCGGTCGCCTCGTCCACCATCAGCAGCGTCGGATTGCTCATCAGCGCGCGGCCGATGGTCAGCATCTGCTGCTCGCCGCCGGACAATTGGTTGCCCCAGTTGGCGCGCCGTTCGAGAAGCCGCGGAAACAGCTGATAGATCGCGCCGCGTGTCCAGTCGCGCCGCCCGTCGGGCCCCTCGCGCTCGGCAAAGATCAGATTTTCCTCCACCGACAGGTTAGGGAAAATGCCGCGACCTTCCGGCACGAAGCCGACGCCTGCCCGCGCCACCGCGCTCGGCCGGCGCCCCTTGATGTCTTCGCCATCGAAACGGATATCGCCGCCGCGCGCCGGCACGAGGCCCATCAATGTGCGCAAGAGCGTCGTCTTGCCCATGCCGTTGCGGCCGAGCAGGCTGACCGTCTCGCCGCGCCCGACGTGGAAGTCGACGCCGCGCAACACGTGGCTCGCGCCGTAGAAAGCGTCGATTCCACGCGCTTCGAGCAAGGGGTTCGCGCTCATGCCGGCGCTCCCTTGCCCTGTGCCGGCGCATGGCCGCCGAGATAGGCTGTGATCACCTTCTCGTCGCGCCGCACCTCGTCCGGCGATCCATGCGCGATCAGGCGCCCGAGCGCGAGAACCGTCAGCGTGTCGGCGACTGCGAAGACCGCGTCCATGTCGTGCTCGATCAGGATGATCGTGTGATCGGACTTGAGGTCGCGCAGCAGGTCGACGACGCGGCGCGTCTCCTCCGGCCCCATGCCGGCGAGCGGTTCGTCGAGAATGAGTATGCCGCCCCCGCCCGCGATCAGCATGGCGATTTCGAGCTGGCGCTGTTCGCCGTTCGACATGGCGCCGGCGACCGCGCCCGCGCGGTCGGCGAGGCCGACGACGGAAAGGGCGTGCGCCACCTTGGCGATCTGGTTTTCGCGCGCCGCGCCTTCGCGCAATCGAAAGACCGAAGGCGTTTCGGCCTGCGCGGCGATCAGCGCATTCTCCTCGACCGTGAAGGTCGAAAAAATATTGGTGCGCTGGAACGAGCGGCCGACGCCGCGCCGCGCGATCTTATGGGCGGACCAGCCGGCGACGTTTTCGCCATCGACGAGAATCTGGCCGGCCGTCGGCCTGAACGCGCCTGACAGCAGGTTGGTGAAAGTCGTCTTGCCCGCGCCGTTCGGCCCGATGATCGCATGCACGAGATCGGGCGCGAAATCCGCCGTCACGCCGTCGACGGCGCGCAGGCCGCCGAAGGATTTCGAGAGATCGCGCGTGGCGAGCGCGCGCGCTTTTCGCGGCGCGGCCGCAGGCGCGACATCCTTCAGCGGTCGCGCTTTCTTCGTAATCGCTTTGCCGCGCAGGAAACCCGCGAGCCCGTCGGGAGAAAGCAACACGGCCACGACCAGCGTCGCGCCCGTGCCGAGCCGCCAGTGGTCGGCGACGAAGGAGCCGACGAGGCTCGCCGTCTTCAGCGTCTCCTCGAGCGAGACATAGGCGAGCACGCCGAGGATGGGCCCGAACAGAGTGCCGGCGCCGCCGAGCACCGCCATCATGATCGCGAGCCCCGACTGGTGCCACGAGAAGAGTTCAGGCGTCACGAAACCGTCGATACAGGCGAACAGCGCGCCCGCGAGTCCCGCGAATGCGCCGGCGACGACGAATGCCGCAAGCTTGAACTGGTAGACGTTGTAGCCGAGCGCCGAAAGCCGCGTCTCGTTCGCCTTCAGTCCCTGCACGATCCGGCCGAACGGCGTGCGCGCGAGCCAGAACAGCGCGAGCACGGTGGCGACGAGCAAAGCGAGACAGACATAGTAGAAGGTGGTGCGGTGGTCGAAGTCGAGCAGCGTCGTCGCACCGATCACGAGATCCGGCTTGATCATGATATAGGCGCCGTCCGAGCCCTTCGCGATGTCCGTGTCGTGGAACAGCGAGAACATCA
>JAGRKN010000149.1:10334-17118 GCA_020442275.1 Rhodoblastus sp.
CCATGATGAAATAGAAGCCGCGCGTCAGGCAGACGAAGGCGCCGATCAGCAGTGCGGCCACCGCCGCGCCCGCCACGCCCGCGCCGAGCGCGACGAAGACATTGGCCGCCTCCGATTCCGACGAAACGAAATAGACCGCATAGGCGCCGACGCCGAAGAAGGCCGCGTGGCCGAAACTGACGAGGCCCGCCAGACCGAGGATGAAGTCGAGACTGACGACGAAGATCGAGAGAATGATCAGTCGCGTCGCGAATTTCAGCCCATAGGCGCCGACATAAACCGGCAGGGCGAGAAACAGCGCGCCCAGGAGGGCGAGCACGATCAATGCGCGGATGGATGGAGCCTTCAGCATGTCACGAACGTCCGAACAGGCCGTTCGGCCGCAGCACGAGGACGAGCGCCATCAAGGCGTAGATCAGCACGCTCGAGAATTTCGGCACGAACACCTTGCCGAAGGCGTCGGCGAGCCCGATCAGCAGCGAGCCGAGAAAGGCGCCGCGGATCGAGCCGATGCCGCCGATGACGACGACGACGAAGGAGATGATCAGCACGCGCTCGCCGATGCCGGGATAGGCGCTCTCGACCGGCGCGGCCAGCATGCCGGCCGCCGCCGCGAGCGCAGCGCCCGCCGCGAACACCACGCGGAACAGCACGCGCGAATCGAAGCCGAGCGCCTCGACCATTTCCGGATTGGATTCGGCGGCGCGGATCAGGCGGCCAACGCGCGTCTTCTGGATGACGAACATCATGAGTAGCGCCAGCCCGACGCAGATCGCCATCAGCGCGAGGCGATAGACGGAATAGCCGAGGTCCGTCGTCAGCGAGATCGACGAGGAAAGATAGGAGGGCATTGGAATCGATTTCGGATAATTGCCCCAGATCGACTGTTGCGCCTCGTTGAACACGAGGATGAGCGCGAAGGTGAGAAGCACCTGCTGCAGGTGATCGCGCTTGTAGAGATGGCGCACGAACAGCCATTCGATCGCCATGCCGACAAGGAAGGCGAGCGGAATTCCGGCGGCGAGCGCGAGAAAGATGTCGCCCGTATAGGAGGTCAGCGTCAGCGCCATATAGGCGCCGATCATGTAGAACGACCCGTGCGCCAGGTTGATGACGCCGAGAATGCCGAAGACGAGCGTCAGCCCGCTCGCTGCGAGAAACAGCAGCAGTCCGTACTGCAGGCCGTTGAGGATCTGGACGAGGATGAGGCTCATGAAACGCAATAGCTCGGACAGATGGGCCAGCCGTCATCGCGAGGAGCAAGACGGGAAGTCGGATAATCCGACTTCGAAAGACTGCGACGCGGCGACCCATCCCCGCATCCTGAAAAAGGCGCGGGGATGGATTGCTTCGCTACGCTCGCAATGACGCGTCAAGGCTGACGTAACGCGTCAGGCATTGGGAAACGACGTGACTACGCCATCTTGCAGCCGGTCGTATCGTCGGCGAGCATTTCCGCAGCGACGCCCAGATACTTGTTTTCGCCGCCGCGCAATTCGCGCAGGTAGAAATTCTGGATCGGGTTGTGCGACGTGCCGAGCTTGAAGGGTCCGCGCGGGCTCTTGAACTCCGCCTTCGCCATCGCGGGGAACATGTCCTTCCGCTTCGTCACGTCGCCGCCGACGGCCTCCAGACCGACGCGCAGCAGCTGCATCGAATCCCAGCCCTGCACGGCATAGACGTCGGGCGCCTTCTTGAAGGCGGCCGTATAGTCCGCGATGAACTTCTTGTTCTCGGCGTTGTCGAGCGAGTCGACGTAATGCAGCGCCGTCTTCACGCCGTCGCCGGCAGGGCCTGCCGCCTTCTCGACGCCGTCGGTCAGGAAGCCCGCGCCCCACAGCGCGACCTTCTCGTTCAGCTTGGCTGCGTGATAATCCTTCATGAACTTCAGCGCGCCGCCGCCCGCGAAGAAGGAATAGACCGCGTCCGGCTTCAACGAGGCGACTTCAGCCAGGATCGACTGGAACTCGACATCCGGGAACGGCAGCGTGATGTCCTTGATCACTTCGCCGCCGCCCTTCAGGAACGACTTCTTGAAGCCGTCGACCGATTCTGCGCCCGCCGAATATTTCCAGGTGACCGTCACGGCCTTCTTCACGCCGGCCTTCAGCATGGCCATGCCGGTAGCGTCGCCCACCTGGCTGTTGCCGAACGAGGTGCGGAAAATGTTCGGCGCGCACATGGCGCGGGTGATCGCCTCGGCGCCCGCGTTCGGGATCAGCGTCGGCAGTCCGTTCTCTCGCGCGATCTTCGCCATCGCCATGGCGACGCCCGAATGCACCGTGCCGCAGAGCACGTCGACTTTCTCGCCGGAGACGAGCTTGGTCGTGTTCTCCGTCGCCTTCGGCGGCGCGGATTCGTCATCCACCTTCACGAATTCGATCGCGCGGCCGCCGAGCTTGCCGCCCTGCTGCGTCACGTAGAGTTGCATGGCGTTGGTGATGGCTTCGCCGAGCGCCGCGTAGGTGCCGGAATAAGGCAGCAGCAGGCCGACGCGCACGGCGCCGGATTGCGCCCACGAAGGCCGCACGAACGGCATGGCGAGCGTCGAGGCGCCGGTGGCGCCGGCGAGCGTGAGTATGCGGCGACGATTCATCATTCCAGTACCCTCCCCTTGGCCGTTCTGGCCATTGATTTTCGGCCCCGGCGTCCCTCACGCCGTGGCCGGTCCGCGCGTCAGGCGCGGTTGCGCGACTGCCACGGGCAGCCGGAGACGCAATAGGATTGTATGGTCCGCAGCAGGGCCGCAAGACTTTGTTCGAGCGTGGCGTTGGTCGTGTCCAGGCTCGTGCGCGCCCGCGCGTAGAGCGGCTCGCGGCTCTGCAGGATGGTGATGAGTTCCGTCATGGCGGCCTTGTCGGCGCCCATCGGCCTCAAATCGCCCTGCTTGCGCACGCGGCTCATGTGTTCGGCCGGGCTCGTCTTCACCCAGATGGTGAAGAAACTGGCGAGCAGCCGCTCGAAGGTCACGGGTTCGGCGACGATTCCGCCCCCTGTCGCCAGCACGATCGGGCCGGGGTCGGCGATGATGCGTTCGAGCGCCGCCGCCTCGTAGCGGCGATAGCCGTCCTGGCCATAGAGCGAGAACACCTCGCCGATCGAGAAACCAGCCTCGATCTCGATTTCCTTGTTGAGTTCGACGAAACGCCAGCCCAGCTTGTCGGCGGCCATGCGGCCGAGCGTCGACTTGCCGGCGCCGCGCAGGCCGATCAGCGCCACGCGGTCGACCGCTATGCTCGGCTTCTGCGGGCGTTCGAGCGCCTGCCCGCCGAGCACTGTCTTCACGTCCGCGATCACGGCGGGGCTCGCCTTGCGCAGCAGTTCGCGGATCAGCGCCCAGTCCTGCGGCTGGCGGGAGGGTTCGGCGACGAGGTCCTCGATCGGCGCGCCGGTCGCCTCCGCGACGCGGCGCAGCAGCATGATCGAGACATTGCCCTGGCCGCTCTCCAGCTGCGCGATATAGCGTTCGGAAACGCCGGAAGCCTGCGCCAGAACCTTGCGCGACATGCCGCGCACCGCGCGCATCGAGCGCACGCGCTGGCCGAGTTCGATGAGATAGGCTTCCACGTCGTCGTCGCGATTGCGTGGGCCACGCACGCGCGACGGAACGACGCCCTGCGGCCCGTTCATGCTCCCTCCTTCGATCGGAGCGTGCTCTTTTTCGTCGAGATGTTCGTTCATGACGCCTTCCGATGAAAAATATTACAAACGACCTTGACTCCGCGCAAGCCAAAAGCGAGAAAACCGGAAATATATTTCAGAGCCCAGGGAGGGAAGGGCAATGCCGCGATACAATGCGTGCGAGGATTTGCTCGATCGGAATGTGGCCGCGGGCAGGAGCGACAAGCTCGCCTTCGTCGACCCCCAGCGTTCCATTAGCTACGGCCAGCTCGCGACCGACAGTCGCAAATTCGCGAACGTTCTCAAAGACCTCGGCGTACGGCGGGAGCAGCGCATCGCGCTCGCCATGCTCGACACGGTCGACTGGCCCGTGGCCTTTCTCGGGGCTATCCGCGCGGGAATCGTGCCGGTCTGCCTCAACACGCTGCTGACATCGGACCAATACGCCTACATGCTCGCGGATTCGCGCGCCGCCGTGTTGCTGGTTTCTCCGGCGCTTTTGCCGGTTCTGCGGCCGGCGCTGGCCAAGGCGCCGGATCTTGCTCATGTCGTGGTCGTCGGCCCCGGCGCCGAGGGCAAGGAGCTTGAATTTGCGAACCTTCTGGCCAAGGCGTCGGACGAATTCGCGCCCGTCGACACCCATCCCGACGAAACCGCTTTCTGGCTCTATTCCTCGGGCTCGACCGGCGCCCCCAAGGGCACCAAGCACGTCCACACCAGCCTGATGGATACGGCGAGACTGTTCGGCCAGGCCGTGGTCGGCATGCGCGAGGACGATGTCGTCCATTCCGCCGCAAAGCTGTTCTTCGCCTACGGTCTCGGCAATTCCCTGTCTTTCCCGATGTCGGTCGGCGCGACCACGATCCTCAACCCGGATCGCCCGACGCCGGCCGTCGTCTTCGACATCCTCGAGAAAAAGCAGCCGACAATCTTCTGCGGCGTCCCGACCTTGTTCGCCTCGATGCTGCACGATCCCGCGCACGAAACGCACAAGGGCTCGCCCCGTCTGCGTCTCTCGACCTCGGCCGGCGAGGCGCTGCCCGAGCATATCGGGTCGTCCTGGAAGACGCGCTTCGGCTCGGACATCGTCGATGGCGTCGGTTCCACGGAAATGCTGCACATCTTCCTATCGAACACGCCCGACGACATCGTCTACGGCACCTCGGGCAAACCGGTGCCGGGCTATGATGCGCGCCTCGTCGACGAGAACGGCGCGGAAGTGGCCGACGGCGATGTCGGCGAACTCTATATTCGCGGTGCCACGGCGGCGGAAGGCTACTGGAACCAGCGCGAAAAGAGCCGCGCCACCTTCCAGGGCGAATGGACCCGCACCGGCGACAAGTACACGCGCGACGCCGACGGCCGTTACACCTACTGTGGCCGCGCCGACGACATGTTCAAGGTGTCGGGCATTTGGGTCTCGCCCTTCGAGGTCGAGGGCGCGCTCGCGAGCCACCCGGCCATTCTGGAATGCGCCGTCGTGCCGCATGCCGACGAGGAAGGCCTTCTGAAGCCTAAGGCCTTCGTGGTGCTGAAGCCCGGCGCCAGCGCCGACGATCTCGGCGCCTCGCTCAAGGACCACGTGAAGTCGAGCGTCGGCGCATGGAAATACCCGCGGTGGATCGAGGTGCGCGAAAGCCTGCCGAAGACCGCGACCGGCAAGATCCAGCGGTTCAAGCTCCGGGACGAGGCGTGACGCGTCGTCCGTCATTGCGAGCGCAGCGAAGCAATCCAGAGCCATATCCCTGTCGTTGGGCTGCTTCGTCGCTTAGTTCGAAGTCGGATATGTCCGACTTCGCATCGTGCTCCTCGCGATGACGGACTCGCTCGTGATCGCACCCCGCCCTCACAACCTCGAAATCTTGGGCCAGATGCTGGAAGGCGCCTGGTGGGGCCCTGGCCCCGACGCCGCCCCGACACTGGTCCTGCTGCACGAGGGCCTCGGCTGCGTCGGTCTCTGGGGCGATTTTCCCGCCAAGCTTGCGGAAGCGACTGGCTGCGGCGTATTCGCCTATTCCCGCGCCGGCTACGGCAAGTCCTCGCCCATCCCGCTGCCGCGTCCGCTTTCCTACATGCACGACGATGCGCGTGAGACGCTGCCGCGCGTGCTCGACGCCATCGGATTTCGGGAAGGCGCATTGATCGGCCACTCCGACGGCGCTTCGATCGCGCTGATCCATGCCGGCGTGTTCGCGGATCCGCGCGTGAAGGCCGTCGCGTTGATGGCGCCCCATGTCTTTACGGAAGAACTCGGTCTGGCTTCGATCAGGCAAGCCAAGCAGGCCTACGAGAGCGGCGATCTCAGGCGAAAGCTCGCGCGTTGGCACGATCACGTCGATTGCGCCTTCTACGGCTGGAACGGCGCCTGGCTCGACCCGGGCTTCCTGCAATGGAATCTCGAGGAATTTCTCCCCGCCATCCGCATTCCGCTGCAGGTCATCCAGGGCGAGGCCGATCAATACGGCACGATGGATCAGGTCCATGCCATCATGCGCGGTAGCGGCGGTCCCGTCGAAACCGTCATCATTCCCGGCGTTGGCCATTCGCCTTACCGCGAGGCGCCGACCGCGACGCTCGCGGCCCTTGCCGGGCTCGTCGGAAAAATGAAAAATAACGTCAGATAGTGCTGGACAATGCAAAATAATGCATTATTGTGCAGCCATCCAATGAATAATGTTGCACGGGAGGGAACATGGCCGACGCCGCTCGCAAGCTCGCCAATGGTAAGGACTTCATCGACTTCCAGACCGATCCGTCGCGATACAGGCACTGGAAGCTGACGGTCGACGGCGACGTCGCGACGCTCGCCATGGACGTGGATGAGAAGGGCGGCCTGTTCGAGGGCTATGAGCTCAAGCTCAATTCCTACGACCTCGGCGTCGACATCGAGCTTGCCGACGCGCTGGCGCGCCTGCGCTTCGAACATCCCGGCGTGAAGGTCGTGCTCCTGCGTTCCGCCAAGGACCGCGTCTTCTGCGCCGGCGCCAACATCCGCATGCTCGCCGGCTCGGAGCATCCGCACAAGGTCAATTTCTGCAAGTTCACCAACGAGACGATCAACACCTATGAGGCGGATGGCGCTGAATCCGGCCAGAGCTATATCTGTACCGCGGGGGGGAGGAGAGCCGGTGCCGGTTCTTAACTGGCGTTGGCATTCTCTCAT
>JAGRKN010000150.1:0-12221 GCA_020442275.1 Rhodoblastus sp.
CGCGGGCTCATGCTTGTCTCCTTGTTGCTTCCCGCCATTATTCCGGGCGGGCGCGGCGGACACAAGCGAAGGACCGGCAGGGACATGCGAAGCGAAAAGCAAAAAATGCTCGCGGGCGAATTGTATCGCGCCGACGATCCCGAACTCGTCCGCGACCACGCTGCGGTCCGCGCGTGGATGGATCGCTACAATTCCGCGGGCGGCCTTTCAGACGCCGAGCGCCACGCCCTGCTCTGCGAAGGCCTCGGCCACGTCGGGGCGCGCGTCGTCGTGCGGCCGCCGTTCCATTGCGACTATGGCTACAACATCCGCCTCGGCGACGGCGTATTTCTCAATTTCGGCTGCGTCTTTCTCGACAGCATCCTGATCGACATCGGGACGGGAACGCAGATCGGGCCGGCCGTGCAGATTTATGGGGCGGACCATCCACGCGATCCCGCGCAGCGGCGCGCGGGGCTGGAGTTCGGGCAGCCGGTGCGGATCGGCGCCAATGTCTGGATCGGCGGCGGCGCCATCATCGTTCCGGGCGTGAGGGTCGGCGACGACGCGATCATCGGAGCCGGCGCTGTCGTCACCCGCGACGTGCCTGCCGGCGCAACCGTCGCCGGCAATCCGGCTCGGCGGATCGGCGGCTAGCCAGACACGCGCCATCGCCTATCATGGCGCCAGACATCCAGCGAGGCGCCCATGTCCGTCCAGGCCGTACTTCTTCCCGTCTTCGCGCTGGTCGCGCTTCTGTTCTTCCTGCTCATGAGGATGGCGCTGACGCGCGTCGGCTCGATCAAGGCGGGCGAAACGAAGATGAAAGACGTAGCACTTGGCCAGAACGCCTGGCCGACGGCGATCGCGCAGACCAGCAACGCCTATGCGAACAATCTGCAATTGCCGCTCATGTTCTACGCGCTCGTCGCCTTCGCCATGCTGACGAAGAAGGACGATCTGATCTTCGTCGTCATGTCCTGGCTGTTCGTCGCCTCGCGCTACGCGCACGCCTATGTGCACATCACCTCCAACCATGTGCCGACGCGCTTCAACATGTTCGCGCTGGGCGTGTTCATCCTCGGACTGATGTGGACGATTTTCGCCGTGCGCGTGCTAGCGGCGATCTAGCCGGTCGTACATGCGGCCGCTTTCCAGGTAGGTCTTGGCGTCCGTGCGCCGGCGCGGCGGCGTCGGAGAGTATTCTTCTGCCGCCGGTTCGTAGCCGCGTTCGGCGAAGCGGTCGCTGGTGCAACCGGCAAGCGCGAGAAGCGCGGCGACTGGCAGGATTGTACGGGCAATGCGGATCATGGCGGCCTCGAACGAGCGCCGAATTGGCGCGACTGCCGGAGCTTCGCGGCGCAGAATGGCGGGATAAAGTCGCCGGCGTGGCGAAGTTTCGGCTTGCGAATTCCGGTTAACTTGGCTCGACTCGACGGGGCCGCGCGCCAGCGCCGGCCGCATCACCGGGGGGGACGACATGACGGGCATTGATCGACGCGCATTGGTTCGCGGCTCGATGGGCGCAGGAATCGTTCTCGCAAGCGGCCTTGCGATCGGCAAGGAAACGCTGAAGGAAATCACGCAACTCAAGCCCGGCGAATATACGTGGCATCCCGAGCGGGCGCCCGAAGGCCCGGTGTCCGTGGTCGTGTCCATTCCGCAGCAGCGGGTCCACGTGTACCGCAACGGCGTGCGGGTCGCTGTTTCGACCTGCTCGACCGGCAAGCCCGGCCATGCGACGCCGACCGGCGTATTCGTGGTGCTGCAGAAAGACAAGAACCATCATTCCTCGACCTACAACAATGCGCCGATGCCGAACATGAACCGGCTGACCTGGTCGGGCATCGCGCTGCACGCCGGCAATCTGCCCGGCTACCCGGCCTCGCACGGCTGCGTGCGCCTGCCGCTGAAATTCTCTGAACTCCTGTTCTCGATCACGCATATGGGAACGCCGGTCATCATCGCCGGCGCGCATACCGACCCATGGGAGCTCACGCATCCCGGCATGGTGCTCAGCGCCTACGCGGAGCACGAATTCGAGCAGGTCGTGTCCTCCCTCGAGGGCAAGAAACGCCCGTCGGACTGGGGCGCCGAGCAGGAATATCCGATCACGAGCCTGCTGGTGTCCTCGGCCGACCGCACGATCGAGCTGATCGAGAACGACCGGGTCGTCGCCAAGCAGCAGCTCGCCATGGCGCCGGGCGACCGCCTCGGCTCCCATGTCTTCGTGCTCAATGGCGCGCATGGCGCGACGCGCGGCCTGCACTGGACGGCCATCACGCATCATGCGTCCGAGCCGGAACTGAAGATCGATTCGAACGCCATCCTTCGGATCGGCGTCGATCCGCAATTCGTCGGCGAGATACGCTCACGCATGCATCCGGGCATGACACTGATCGTCACGGATGCGCCACTATCGCCGGACAATCGCTCCGGCAAGGACTTCGTGATTGTCACGACCACGTAGGCGCGCCGCCGCGCCTCAGTGTTCGGTCAAAATCCGCGCGACCTCGGCGAGCGCTTCGCTGCGCACATCCATGCTGCGATCACATTGCGTGAGATAAGCGGTAATCAGGATGGGCTTGCCGCCGGCTGGCCAGGCAATCGCAATGTCGTTGGTCGCGCCGTTTCCGCCCGCGCCCGTCTTGTCGCCCACGCGCCACCCCCCAGGCAGACCGGCGCGCAGCCGCTTGCCGCCGGTTTTGTTTGCGACCAGCCAGTCCGTGAGACGCGCGCGCGAGGCGGTCTCGAGCGCATCGCCCAGCAGGAGCTTCTCGAGATTGCCAAGCATGGCCGATGGCGACGTCGTGTCGCGCGGGTCGCCGGGGCTGGCTTCGTTGAGCGCGGTCTCGATCCGATCGAGCCGCGTGACCTCGTCGCCGAGCTTCCGCGCGAAACGCGTCAGACCTTCCGGCCCGCCGATGGCGGCGAGCATCAGATTGCCCGCGGTATTGTCGCTCAGCGTGATCGCCGCCTCGCAGATTTCGGCCAGCATCATGCCGTCGCCGGCGTGATTTTCCGTCGCGGGCGAATAGGTCACGAGGTCGGATTTCTGAAAACGCACGCGCCGATCGAGTTGTTCTTCGCCCGCATCGACCTTCGCCAGGACGGCGGCGGCGGCGAGAAACTTGAACGTGCTCGTCAGTGGAAAGCGTTCGTCGGCGCGATACGAGATTTGCGCGCCCGTTCCGGTATCGCGGAAAGCGACGCCGAGGCGCGCGCCGAGGCTCTTCTCGAGATCGGCGAGGGCCGCCTGCGCATCGTGCGCGCGGGCGGGACTCGCGAGCGCGGCCCCGGTCACGAACACGCCGCCGATGAAAAGGCGGCGGTCGATCACATCGAGAAGCTGGTGCCGCAGCCGCAGGACGCCGTGGCGTTGGGATTGTCGATCTGGAAGGACTGGCCGATCAGATTATCGACGAAGTCGATCTTGCAGCCCTTCATATATTCGAGGCTCACGGGATCAATCAGCACGGTCGCGCCGTCGCGCTCGAGCGTCAGATCGTCGTCGGCGCGGTCCTGCACGATGTCGAAGGCATACTGGAAACCGGAGCATCCGCCGCCGTTGACGGAGATGCGAAGGGCCGAGCCCGGCTGTTCGCTTTGCATGATCTTGGCCACGCGCCGCGCGGCGCGCTCTGTGAGGACGACGTCGCCCGTCGCCTCCTGGGTCGCTGTTTCCATCTTGTCCATCCAGCTCGGGTTCAAGGTCCGGCTTGCCTCGCGAGGCCCCAACAAGATAAGCCGCTCAGGCCTTGCTTTCAACGTGGCCCGCCGGAGCGCCCTGCCCTTCATGCCCACAGCGCCGCCTGCCCTCGCACCCTACGCCTGCGACGCCGCACGTAGCCGGGGCCGGCTCGTGTCGGAGCCCGGCTCGCCCACCCGCAGCGAATTCCAGCGCGATCGCGACCGGATCGTCCATTCCACCGCCTTCCGCCGCCTCGCACACAAGACGCAAGTGTTCGTGCCGCTGGGCGGCGACCATTTTCGCACGCGCCTCACCCATACGATCGAGGTTGCGCAGATCGCCCGCGCCCTGTCGCGCGGGCTGAGGCTCGACGACGATCTCGCCGAGGCGCTGGCGCTCGCGCATGATCTCGGCCACACGCCCTTCGGCCATGTCGGCGAGGACGGGCTCGACGCGCTGATGCGCCCCTACGGCGGCTTCGACCACAATGCCCAGGCGTTGCGCCTCGTCACCCGGCTCGAACGCCGTTACGCGCGGTTCGACGGGTTGAACCTGACCTGGGAGACGCTCGAAGGGCTGGTCAAGCACAATGGGCCGTTGCGGACGCCGGAGGGCGCGCCGACCCCGAAATTCGCCGCGCATGGCGTGCCGAAGCCGATCCTCGATTTCGACGCGGAATGCGCCGCCACGATCGGCGCGCTCGATCTCGCCTCCTACGCGAGCGCCGAAGCGCAGGCCGCGGCGATCGCCGACGACATCGCCTATGACGCGCACGATATCGACGACGGGCTTCGCGCGGGCCTGTTCGAATTGGGCGACTTGCGCGCTGCTTCGCCGTTCGTCGATGAATTGCTGACGGAGATCGAGACGGCCTATGGCGTGCTCGAACGGGCGCGCGTGATCCACGAGCTCGGCCGCCGCATCATCACGCGCTTCATCGAGGACGCGCTCGGAGAAAGCGCCCGACGGATCGCGGAGACGGGCGCACAAAGCGCGGCGGAAATCCGCGCCGCCGGGCGGCAGGTCGTCGCCTTCTCGCCCGTCATGGCCGCCGCCGACAGGTCGATCAAGACTTTCCTGTTCACGGCCATGTATCGACATGCGGAAGTGATGCGCGTGCGCGAAAAGGCGGCGCGGATCGTCGACGAATTGTTCCCGCTTTTCCTGCGCGATCCCGGCGCCATGCCGCTGGAATGGGAGGGGGCCTACAAGGGCGCGCGGGACGATTCCGCGCGCGCCCGCGTCGTCGCGGATTATATTGCCGGGATGACCGACCGCTACGCGCTCAACGAATACAGGCGTCTCGTCGACGCAGGAATGGATCTGTCATGAGCCGCCCCGCCCTTGACGATCTCATCGCCGGCGTGGATTTGCGCGACAGCGCGCTTGCGTTGATCGATTACAATGCTATGGCGCGGCGGCTGACGCTTCGATTTGCGCCGGCTGACCCGGCGGCCGGACAGATCGTCACGCTGATCTTCGACAGCGTCGTCGGCCTGCATTGCGAGCCGCAGGATTCCTTGCGCGCGCTCGAACCCTCCGAAGGCGCGACCATCGACCGGCTCGACGCCAGACGTCGCAAAACGGGCGAGACGGAGATGACGCTCGTCTATCTGCGCGGAAAAAGTCGCACGCCCTGTGTCGTCAGTTTCAGCGCGCAGGAAGGCCGCTGGCTCGGCTGAGCCGCCTTACAGCGATTGACGGCCGCCCCTCTGCGCCCGCTCCTGGCCGAGCGCGTCGAGCGCCTCGTTCATCGCGCCGCGATAGATGCCTTGCGCCATCAGATTGCCGGTGGCGGCGCAGCACTTCTCATAGACGTCGCGTTTGAGTTCGAGCGCGGCGACATCGTCGGGAGCGACACGGATCGCCCATTCCGCGACATGGCAGGCCATTTCCAGATCGCCCTGATCCAGCAGCGCACGCCCGCGCGCGATCAATGCGGGAGCGCCGCCGGCGAGCGCGGCGATCTCCTGCGCCTGCCGCGCCGAGCTTGCCGGAAAGAGATCGGCGGCGACGCCGTTCCACCAGCCGGCCCAGCGGCGGATGAGATTGCGCACGATGAATTTAGGATGATCGTAGAGTTCGAGCAGATAGGGCCGCGCCGCAAGCTCCGGATCGGAATCGACGGCCGCGACGATCTCCTCCGGGCTCTTGCCGGCGTTGAGCAGCGGCACGACCTGATCGATGATGTGGCGCAGATAGCGCGCGGTCTCGGTCAAGACGCGGCGGACTTCCGCGCGGCCATGCACCACGAGGCCGTGGCCGGGAAACAGCCATTCGGCGTCGAGCGCGGCCATTTCCTCGAGCGCTTCCGCCCACTCGACGGGGTAACGCTGCACCTTCTGCGGATTGCCGCAGTTCGGCGAACGCCAGATGATGAGATCGCCCGTGAAAAGATAGGACTTTTCGGGAATCCAGACGTAGCAATGGTCGTCCGTCTCGCCCTTGGCCGCGCGATATCGGATTTCGAGATCGCCGATACGCTGCGAAAGACCATCGCGAAACGTCAGCGTCGGCCAGTCGAATTCGTTGGGGAAGCGAATGAGGTCCGAACCGAACTGGCGCCGGTTGATGATCTGATTGTAGCCGTGCGTCAGCGAATAGCGCTGGAAACGGCCGACGCAATTTTCCTGCGCGACAATGTTGCGCACCGTGCCCTCGGCCAGAAACGGCTTGCCGCCGAAGGCGTGATCGATATGGCCATGCGTATAGACGATCGTGTGGACCGGTTCGCCGGTCCAGCCGCGGATCGCCTGATGCGCTGACGCCGCGCCGCGCATCGTGCCGGGATCGATCAGCAGCAGGCCTTCCGGCGTCTTCATCGCATAGGTGTTGACGAAGACCGAATGCATGAACACGCCGGGCGCGACTTCTTCAGCCGGACCGCTGAAATTCGGGGTCGCGCGTAGCGGATCCCTGGTCACCATTGCCGGCGTATCGGACATGCTTTCCTCCCCTGGCGACGTTCGTACGTCACTCCATCTTGCATCGTCGGAGAGTAGAGGGTGGATGCGAGACGCGAAAGCCGCGCGGCATGTCGCCAGCGCGGCGCAGGATTGCGCTTCAGTCCGCTTCGTGCGCGCCTCGGAACCCGGTCGCCAGCACGTAGAGCTCGGCCGAATCCTTGCGGCTCGCCTCGGGCTTCACGTGACGCACGACGGCGAAATCGCGCTTGAGCTTCGCCAGAAGCTGGTTCTCGGTGCCGCCCTGCAGCACTTTCGCGAGAAAGAGGCCGCCAGGCGCCAGCACTTCGCTCGCGAATTCCGCCGCCATTTCGGCGAGCGCGACGATGCGCAGGTGATCAGTCTGGCGGTGGCCGGTGGCGTTGGCGGCCATGTCGGAGATGACGGCGTCCGCCTGCCCGCCGAGCATGGTTTTGAGCCGTTCTGGCGCGTCTTCCTCGAGGAAATCCATCACCGTGAATTCGACGCCCGGGATGTGCTCGACCTCCAGCAGGTCGATGCCGACGACGCGCCCCTTACCCTCTTCGGATTTCACTTTCTTCGCCGCCACCTGCGACCAGCCGCCGGGCGCCGCGCCCAGATCGAGCACGCGCATGCCGGGTTTCAGCAGATGATAGCGCTCATCCATCTCGATCAGCTTATAGGCCGCGCGCGAGCGCCATCCCTCGCGTTTCGCGCGCGCCACATAGGGGTCATTGAGCTGGCGTTCGAGCCACAGAGTGGAGGACAGCGTGCGCTTGCGCGCCGTTTTCACCCGCGTCTTGAGAGAACCGCCGCGCGATTTTTCGTCCTTGCCGCCGGGACCCTGCCTGCCAGCCGTCAAACCTGTGTCTCCCCGGCGCGATCGGCGCGCATCAGCTCCAGCAATATGCCCTCGCGCAGGCCGCGGTCGGCGATGCGGATACGCGGCGCCGGAAAGGCGCGGCGGATGGCCTCGAGAATCGCGCAGCCCGCCAGCACGAGATCGGCGCGCTCGTGGCCGATGCAGCCGTTTGCGGCGCGCTGGTGATAATCCATGGCGCGCAGACGGTCGATCGCGTCGTCCGCCTGGTCCGCCGACATCCACAGGCCGTCGACCCGGCGGCGGTCGTAGCGCGGCAGGTCGAGATGAATGCCGGCGACCGTCGTGACCGTGCCCGACGTGCCCAGCAGATGGAAGCGCCCGCAGGCGCGCTGCTCCATGGCCTGCTTGGTGAAGGGCCGCAGCTTTTCATCGAAGGCGGCGACCATGTCCTCGAACGTATTGTCGTCGACGTGATGGCCGCCGAAACGCTCGGCGAGCGAGACGACGCCGAGTTCGATCGAGGTCCAGATGGTGACGCTGCGCGCGCCCTGTTTTCGCGCGCGATCGGGCGCCAGCCAGACGATTTCGGTGGAGCCGCCGCCGATATCGAACAGCAGCACGCCTTCGGCCTGCGGGTCGGCCAGCGAGCCGCAGCCGAGCGCGGCCAGCCGCGCCTCCGTCTCCCGGTCGATGATTTCGAGCGCCAGCCCCGTGCGCTCGTAGACGCGTTCGACGAATTCCTCGCCATTGTCGGCCGCGCGGCAGGCTTCCGTGGCGATCAGGCGGGCTTTGGTCACACCGCGCCGGTCCATCTTGTCGCGGCAGATTTCCAGCGCCTCCAGCGTGCGCTGGATCGCCGCTTCGCTGAGGCGCCCAGCCTGCGACAAGCCTTCGCCCAGGCGCACAATTCGCGAATAGGCGTCGACGACGCGCAGGCTCTCGGCCCCGGTCGGCGCCAGAAAGCCGGCCGGGCGGGCCACCAGAAGGCGGCAATTGTTCGTGCCGAGATCGAGAGCGGCATAGAGCGGCGCCCGGCTGGCGCGGCCTGCGATCCCCCCGTCCCGGGCACGGCTCTGCGCCTCCTCCCGGCGCGGCCCTCCCCCAAGCGACGACACTTTGTGCTCCTGCGGCCCGGCCTGCCGGCCGGTCGATGTCCGCCCAAGAATATCAACAAGCCCGCCATTTGAAAGGGAGCCGGTATGAGCCATTGGCAGGGCCCCGGAATTTCAGCCGCAGCGCGCGAGGCGCGCGCGAAGACCATGGCGGCGTTGACAGCGCGGGCGCGGGCCTTTATCTCGACCCCCGTTCCGACGCGCAGCGCGTTTCGCGCGTGTCCGTTGGGGGATAGTTCAACGGTAGAACAGCGGACTCTGACTCCGTTAATCTTGGTTCGAATCCAGGTCCCCCAGCCACGTTTTCCCGCTCAAGACGCAAAAATGACGAGGACGCCTTAGTGTCGCTCGCCTCTTTTTGCTGTTCAGCCCGCGTTACGGGCAAGGGTGGCGCAGGCCGTCGTAGCCCAGATATGTGCCGCTCGCCGGATCGTAGGAGCGGAAGCGCTGCAGACAGTAGGCGACGGCGCTGTCATCGTCCGCCGGCGCCGTTCCGTAATAGGCGGGCGCCTGCGAATTGGCGATCGCGCCGCCGATTATGGCGCCGGCCGCCAGGCCCGCTATGCCCGCGCCCAGTCCAGGCCCGTAGCGCCGACCATGACGCCAATGGCCGTGGCCGTGGTGATGTCGTCCCCAATGGCGCCGGTACTGCACCGGTTCGATCTGCGCGTGGGGCGCCGAAACCTCCGTAGCCGGGACAGCGCCGGGAAATGCGCTGGCGGGAACAGCGCCCATCAGACCCACGGACGCCGCGGCAAGACCGGTCAATATGATATGTCGCATTCTTCACCTCCTGAGAACCGGCGGAACCGGCTCGGTTGACGACATGTGGCGGGCCTGACGCCCGCATGAAGGAAGTGAACGCATTGCGGCGCCGGATGTTCCAATTGCCGGTGAGCGCCCGATTTTCCGGTTTGCGCATTTTTGCGCCGTCTCTATCGTCCGACGAAACGCGAAACGACATGCGTGGCCGGAGGAACGAATGACCCGCAAGAGCCCCGATGAGCTGCGTTCCGCGCGATGGTTCGCGCCGGACGACCTGCGCTCCTTCGGCCACCGCTCGCGGATGGCCCAGATGGGCTTTGCTCCTGAGGAATATCGCGGAAAACCGGTCATCGCGATCATCAACACCTGGTCCGACCTCAACCAGTGCCATGCCCATTTCAAGGAGCGCGTCGAGGACATCAAGCGCGGCGTGCTTCAGGGCGGCGGCTTTCCTGTCGAACTGCCCGCCATCTCGCTGTCGGAGAGCAACGTCAAGCCGACGACCATGCTCTATCGCAACTTTCTGGCGATGGAGGCGGAGGAACTGATCCGCTCGCATTCAGTCGACGGCGTCGTGCTGATGGGCGGCTGCGACAAGACCACGCCCGGCCTGCTTCTGGGCGCGACCAGCGCGGGCGTGCCGGCGATCTTCGTTCCCGCGGGACCCATGTTGCGTGGAAACTGGCGGGGACAGACGCTCGGCTCCGGCTCCGACGCGTGGAAATACTGGGACGAGCGGCGCGCGGGCAATATTTCCGACAAGGACTGGGACGAGATGGAGGCCGGCATCGCGCGCTCCTACGGCGTGTGCATGACCATGGGCACGGCGGCGACAATGACGGCGCTCGCCGACATGATCGGCATGACGCTGCCGGGCGCGTCCTCCATTCCTGCGGCTGATTCAAATCACATCCGCATGTGCGCGACGGCGGGGCGACGCATCGTCGACATGGTGTGGGAGGACCTCACGCCCGACAAGATCCAGACGCGGCAGGCGTTTCTGAACGCCATCGTCGTCGCCATGGCGATGGGCTGCTCGACCAACGCCGTCATCCACATCATCGCCATGGCGCGGCGCGCGGGGCACGATATCGGGCTCGACGATTTCGACGCGGCGAGCCGCACGACGCCGGTCATCGCCAATATCAGACCGAGCGGCGACACGTATCTGATGGAGGATTTCTACTATGCCGGCGGCCTGCTCGGCATGCTGACGCGGCTGAAGGACAGGCTCGATCTCGCGCAGATCAACGTAAGCGGCAGGACATGGGCCGAGAGCCTCGAAGGCGCGGCCGTCTACAATGACGACGTGATCCGGCCGATCGACAATCCGATCTACAGGGAGGGCGCGCTAGCCGTGTTGCGCGGAAATCTTGCGCCGCAGGGCTGCGTCATCAAGCCGTCGGCGGCCGCGCCACGCTTCATGAAGCACACCGGGCCGGCGCTGGTCTTCGACGATTACGCGGAGATGAAAGCGAATATCGACCGCGACGATCTCGATGTGAGCGAAGACACGGTTCTGGTTCTGCGCAACGCCGGGCCGCTCGGTGGTCCGGGCATGCCGGAATGGGGCATGCTGCCGATCCCGAAGAAGCTGGTGAAACAGGGCGTGCGCGACATGGTGCGCATTTCCGACGCGCGGATGAGCGGTACGAGCTATGGCGCGTGCATACTGCATGTCGCGCCGGAATCCTATGTAGGCGGGCCGCTCGCGCTGGTGCGCACGGGCGACATGATTTCGGTCGATGTGCCCGCGCGAAGAATATCGCTCGACGTCGCGGACGAGGAACTGGCGCGCCGGCGCGCCGCCCTGCCCTCCGCGAAGCCACGCTACGAACGCGGCTACGGCTGGATGTTCTCACGCCATATCCGGCAGGCGGACCAGGGCTGCGACTTCGATTTTCTCGAAACGAGTTTCGGCGGGCCCGTCGAGGAGCCGTCGATCTACTGACCTCACTCCGTCGCTACAGGCGGCTTGATTTCGGCGAACCATCGATTGATCACGCTGGGGCGGCGACGGCCATGTCGATGTATATTCGTCCGTTTTCGAGTTTGACGGGGAAGCTTCGGGCGCAGCCCTGGTCGGCTCCGGTGGCTTCGCCGTTTTCGAGATCGATGATCCAGTTGTGCAGCGGACAGGCGACCTTGCGGCCATGCACGATGCCTTCGCTGAGCGGGCCGCCCTTGTGCGGGCAGCGGTTCTCCAGCGCGAAGAACTCGTCGCTCGCGGTGCGGAAGACGGCGATCTCGCGGCGTGGCGTGCGCACGGTGCGCGCGCCGCGTTTGGGGATCGAGTCCATCGGCCCGAGGTCGAACCAGAAACGGCTTTCGTTGCGCATGGTCATTTCCTATTCCGCGGCCACGGGCATGAGCACGGCGAGCGGCGCGAACTCGCGGGCGTCGCGGCCGGCGGCGCGCTCGGCCCAGGGATCGCGGCGCGCCACGCGCTGCGAGATCACGAAGCGCTCGTAGAGCGCCTTGCGGTTCTCGTGGTCGTCCATGATCGCCGCGCGCACGCGGTCGAGGCCGGTCTTGTCCACCCACTTGTAGAGGCGGTCGAGATAGGCGGCTTCCTCGCGATACATCTGGATGACCGCCGCGACATGTTCGAGCGCGGCCTCTTCCGTGTCGACATGGCCGAGCAGGTCGGTCGCGCGCACATGCAGGCCGGCGGCGCCGGCGATGTGGATGTCGTAGCCGGAGTCCACGCAGATGACGCCGACGTCCTTCACCGTCGCCTCCGCGCAATTGCGTGGGCAGCCGGAGACGGCGAGCTTCACTTTCGCCGGCGTCCAGGAGCCGCAGAGCAGCCGCTCCATCTTGATGCCCAGTCCCATCGAATCCTGCGTGCCGAAGCGGCACCAGTCGGAGCCGACGCAGGTCTTCACCGTGCGCAGGCCCTTGGCGTAGGCGAAGCCCGAGACGAG
>JAGRKN010000150.1:12288-12883 GCA_020442275.1 Rhodoblastus sp.
ACGCGCTGGCCGCCCGTGACCTTGACGGTGGGAATGCGGAAGCGGTCGGCGACATCGGCGATCGCGCGCAATTCGTCGGGCGTGGTGAGCCCGCCCCACATGCGCGGCACGACCGAGAAAGTGCCGTCCTTCTGGATGTTGGCGTGAACCCGCTCGTTGACGAAGCGCGACTGGTAGTCGTCCTTGTAGTCGTAGGGCCAGGCGCAGATGAGATAATAGTTGAGCGCCGGACGGCAGGACGGGCAGCCGCAGGAAGTCTTCCAGGCGAGTTCCTGCATCACCGCCGGCAGCGACTTCAGCTCCTTCGTCCTGATCTGCGCGCGCACTTCCTCATGCGTGAGGTCGACGCATTTGCACATCGGCTTGCGGTCGCCCGCGACATATTTGTCGCCGAGCGTGGCGACCAGCAGCGTCTCGACCTTCGACGTGCACTGGCCGCAGGAGGCCGACGCCTTGGTCTTGGCGCGCACTTCGTCGATCGTGGTCAGGCCGCCGCCCGTGATCGCCTGGACGATCGTTCCCTTGCACACGCCGTTGCAGCCGCAGATTTCCGCATCATCCGGCAAGGCTGCAACGGCCGCCGTAGGGTCCAGCG
>JAGRKN010000015.1 GCA_020442275.1 Rhodoblastus sp.
GAGCGGCGGCGCGTGGCGCGGCCGGAGCGGCGGGGCGCTGGGCCGGAGCCGCCGGAGCTTGAGGAGCGGCGGGACGCGGGCGCGGCGCGGCGGGCGCCTTGTCGGGAAGGCCGATCTGGTCGCCGAACTGCTCGAACACGGCGAGCTGGGCGTCGAGCATCTGCTGGCCGGCGGGGATCGCGGCGACAAAATCCGTGTAGATGGAAATGTGCTCGGCGAGCGAATCCTGGATCTGGCGGATCTGGGCCTGATGCGCAGCGATCCGCGCCTCGGCCGTCTTGACCGCGCGATACGACTGCGCGGCTCGCATGAAGTCGTTTACGGTAGTTGACATCGAACATTTTCCTCAGGTGACGAACCCAGGTCGAATATCGACTAGGATTATTCCGTTGGCAAGCGACGGATTAAGGGGAAGCGGGCGAAAAGCCCTGCGGCAGGCGGGTTTCGCGGAAATTCGGTGCGAATAAGCGCCGTGTAATCAACGCATTGAGGGGCGTTAGGGATAGATGCGCGAGGTTGAAGAAAAATTTGCGAAACGCCTGCGCGCCAAGGCTTTTGAGCGGGTTGGAGGTCGATTGCGCGGTGAAAAATGGCGCAGAGCGTCGGGTGTCGGCGACAGTGATTTGCTGGAGGCGCAGTCCGCTGATCCGTGGATCAGTATTCGGCGCGGCCGACGGTAATTGCGAACTTGCGCTCGGCGGCGGCGTAGATGTCGGCCAGCGACACATTGGTCTGCCGTCCGGCGTTGTCGAAGGCGGTCGCCTCGCCGTAGCAATAGCGGCCGCCGCAGAAGCCGGCCTCCATCACGATGCAGATTTGGCCGTCGGCGAGGTGGTTGGCGACCTCGTCGAGGAAGACGATGTCTTGTTCCTCGTCGGTTTCTTCGTCGATGCGGGTCGACGGCCAATAGCCCTCGGAGGCGAGCAGAGCGATGAGCGAGGCATCCTTGTCTTTCGTGACGATGGTGACCTCGCCGGCGCAGCTTTCGACGAATTGGCGAAAGGCGTCTTGGTCTTTGACGCGGAAATAGTTCGTGCGGGCGAAGCCCGTTTCATTGGCCATGGATGGAAACTCCGGGTGATCAGGCGGCGGCGCGGCCGCCGAGCGTCACGAGGAAATCGGGCGGCAACCCGAACGACGGAAAGTTCGTGAAGTGGACGACGACGCAGTCTTCAGTTTCCCGCTCGACGTCGTCGACAACGCCGAATTCGCAGTCGGCGGCGGTCCGCCAGCTGTCGTTTTTGGGATCGGTGGGGTCGAATCCGTAGGGACCTAACCTGGCGAGGTCGACGAGATCGCCAGATTGAAGGGCGGCGGCCGGCCGCGTCGGCGAGGCCATGGTCAGACGGTTTCGGACGAAGCTTCGTCGTCCGTTGCGGCGTCGGAGTCGGTATCGGCGGAGCCGTGGTCGCCGGCGTCGTTGTCCTCGTCTTCGTCCTCGTACCGCGTCGGCGGCTCGCCGTAGGTCGCTTCGTAGAGTTCGTCCGTCGCGTCGACGCACTCGACGTAATTCTCGCCGTCGCGGATTTCGCCGGTGACGGCGAAGCCGCTTCCTTCGTCGTAGCCGACGACCTCGAACAGAAGCGTCGGGAATTCTTCGGCGAGCTTGGCCCAGATGGGGTCCGGCGTGCTCCAGGCGGTGTCGAACATGAATTCGAAGCGGCCAAGCGCGTCGGAGACGAGCCGGTAGCTATAGCCTGACCATTTCGTCCCCCATTCGCGGATGGACCAATCGTACCAGGACAGGGCGCCGTACTTGTCGTGACGGGCGGCGGCCGCCTCGCCGTCGGCGATGATCGTGGGATGGGTCTTGATGAGGTAGGCGCGCAGCTCGTCGAGCGTGGTGACGCCGGCGTCCTTCACCCAGGGCCAGTCGAGCATGTTCTCGAGCGTATAGTAGGCGCGCGCGAGATCGGCGCGACCGACGAGCATGAGGCCCCATTGCATCGTCGAGCCGTCGGTGACGTTCTTGAGCTCCTCGGGCATCGGGATGAGCGTGCTGAAGTCGAAGGTCTGCTCGTCGAACGCCGGCTGATGCTCGGTCGCATCGCGATGGGTCGTCACGATGCAGCGATCGACGAAGGCGCGGATGTCCGCGTCGGCGCCGGTGATGACGATACGATGGGTGACATGGTTCGGCATGGCGAGGCCTTTTTGGGGTGGCGAGGGGAGAAGGAATGCTGTGGGGATCAGGCGTGAGGGAAACGAGTCATCGTGATGGTGAATTGGCCTTCCGCCAGCCGACGATTTCGGCCGCGATTGCAAGACCTGTCCTGGCGTTGGTCCAGCGGCCGTCGGCGTACAGGCAGGGAAACGGCAAGATGTAGGTGCCGATCTTGTCGCGCGCGAGCGCTTCGACTTGGAGGTCGGCTGGCGGCGGCGCCGTGTTGAAGTCGGCGAGGCGGCGATCGAGAGCGGGCATCGGGCTATTTCTGCGAGATCAGTTTGTGGACGCCGAGGTAGCGCTGGCGCGCTTTATCGGAAAGCGCGACGAGGTCGGCGCGGGTGCGGACGATGTCTCCTTCGGCGATCCATTGTGCGGTCGGGCGCAGGTCGCTGCCGACGCGCACGAAGGTCGGCGTGAGCGGCAGGAAGGGCGCGATGAGCGCGCGCGAATGACTGATCAGGAGGAAGCCGACGGCGCTCGAGGGAAGATTGCGCGCATAGTCGGCGAGTTCTTCGCCGAGCGGCGCCTGGTAGCCTTCGCCGAGCCCGATATCGGGTTCGTCGAGCATCAGGATGTGGGGATTCTCGCAGGCGCGCGAATTGCGAAGACCGGCAAGAGCCGTATGGACCGAGACGTTTCCGGTCGAGGACGACGGTTCTTCGTTGAAAATGAAGGCCCGGTGCATGCCGGGCTCGACGCGCAGGTTCATCGAGATCAGCATGACCTTGATCTTTGGGGCCGTCTGCTTGCGCAGCAGCGCGGCGACGGCTCGTGCGAACAGGCTCTTGCCACCTGCGTTCTCGCCGGAAACGACGGCTAGGCGCGGCGCGCCGGGCTCGTAGAGCGTCGGGCAGGGCCGGTTGGCAGCAAAGAGAGCGCGGTCGCTTGTGAGGTCGCAGATGACGTCCTGAAGCAGCGTCGGGGAGCCGGAAGCCGACGCTGGCGCGGGTTTTGACGATCGGCCCATGAATTTCCGGGGTGTAACGGGAGGCAGGAATCAGGAAGGGGGGGCGGTCAACAGGATAGGCAGCGGTCGGCGGAGCCGCCGCTGACTACTGGGCGGTCTCAAAGACTAGTTTTCTACTCTCATTGATTCGGGCACAGTCTCATTGATTCGGGCAAACCGACACAAACCTACAACAACGCGCAGGCGAGGGCGGGGCGATTTATCCGTGCCAGACCCTGCGCGGGCCCGTATCGATATGACTGAATTTTTTGTACAGACCGAGACCTCCCAAGCCGAAGGCCTGCGCGACGCGCGCGGTCTCGCCGGGCGGTGTCGATCCCAGGATGACGTCGGCGGCGCGCGAGTGCAGGTGCTGCGAATTGACCGCAGCGCCTTCGGCGCGAAGCATCATGTTGGTGCGGACGGTGCGGAAGCCGGACGTGATGATCAGCGGCTCGGAGAAGCGTGTCGTGCGCTGGATCGCCCAGAGCAGGTGCATGAGCTTGGGGTCCATCGCGACGGTCTGGCGTTCGCGCCAGTCGCGCATCAGCTCGCAGCAGGCGGAGTAGGCGACGTTGTCGTATTCGCCGACGCTCCAGAAGAGCGTGACGAGTTCTTCCTTGGTGTGCGGATTGACGAGCCAGAGGCCGCGCACGGCGGCGAAGCCACGATCGGTCTTGGGGGCTTCGCGGTCGATGTAGGCGAGGTCGGACGGAGTGTAGCGGCCCTGGCCGAGCGCGAACAGGCGTGGCGTGGCGGTGGCCGCTTTGTGGGGCGGCGTGGGCGTACCGGCGGTGACGACGTTGGGAAAGAGCGCCGGCGGCTGCGGCCCGAGCATGCTGGGGATCGGCGCCGGCGCGGTGGCGACGACCGGGGCGGGAACGGAATCTGGGCCGGTGAGCGGCGTGATCAGGCCTGGCTCGGTCAGGTCGACGAGCTTGGCTTGGCCGCCCATTTCGGCGCGCAGCGGATGGAGCGCGCCGAACGGCGACGGACCCGACGGAATAACGGCTTCGCGGGGACCGACGATCTCGCGTTCCGGCGTCTTGAGGATGGCGTAGCCGCCGGCGGCTGCGAGCGAGCCGAAGATGGAGCCGAGCGCCGCGCGCCGCGAGAGATGGCGCGAAGCGCGAATTTTGAACTGCGCTTCGGGCTCAAGCGGCAAATCGGGCGATAGCTCGCTCGATGAGGTGATTTCGGATGGTTCGGGTGACGTCGCCATATTCATGCTTTCGGCCCGGTTTGATCAGCGAGACGCGCATATGGTCGTCGGAGTTCTTGTCCCATATATACCATGCGCAGTCGAGGATGCCGGATGTCTCCTTTTTTCCGGCCAGACGATGTTTTACCTGCGTCCGACGCGAGAACATCGTGACGCGTTCGCAAAATATTAGAATCCGTTGCGGCGGGTGTTCGACGAGGAACGCGCGTCGTTTGCCTCCGCAGAGTAGCCCGAGCCTTGCGAAGGATGCAACCTTTCGCCGGGACGCTGCGAGGGCATGTTTCATCATCGGGTCGATCAGACCGAAAGGGAAGTTGGTGATGATGTTGTCGACGACTGGTGTTGTGACGTCGACCTTCAGAAAGTCACGGCCGCCGATGCCATAGCCGTGGAAATTCAGGTCGCTGGCGATGAAGCGATTGGAATTGGCCAGCCGCGTTTTCAGCGCGATGATCATCTCGCCGTCGCCGCAGCAGGGATCCCAGATGTCGCCCTCGAACGTCTCGTGTTCGAGCAGGGCGAGTGGGCAATAGGCCGGTGTGGGGTACCAGTCGTCTGGATCGCGGGCGATTCGTTCCTCGGCGCTCGGGTCGTTTATGACGGATAAATCGGTGGAATTGCGGTCGAGCATGGTCAGGCGGCGATCGTCTGGAGGTCGGCGATGTCTTCGGGCAGGGGATCGAGGATTTCCGAAGCGATCCTGATCTTCAAGTTGTTGACGCTGGCGACGTGCGAATCGACGGAGTTTCGGATGACGACGTAGAGGACGAGAACGTCGCGCGTCTGGCCGCGGCGGTAGGCGCGGTCCTCGGCCTGCACGAGGTCGTAGGGCGTCCAGTCGATCTCGATAAAGACGACGCAATCGGCGCGCGTGATCGTCAGCGAAGTGCCGCCGGATTTGATGCCGGCGATCAGACCGTGGTGACGGCCGCCTTGAAAATCGTCGACGATGCTCTGGCGCTGGGCGGCGGAAGTCGATCCGCCGTGGATCTTGCCGAAGTCGAAGCCGCGGCGATCGAGTTCGGCGGCGAGCCTGTCGATGACAACATGATGGTGACCGAAGACGAGTGGGGTTCGGCCTTGAGCGATCAGATCGGCAAGGAGATCGGCGACGAGCGGAACCTTGTGCAGCGAAGTCTCGCAGCGCAGTCGGTTGAGCTCGGCGAGGATTTTGGTCCTTTCGACCGTGCGCTTGGCGCCTTCGTAGCGCTGAAGCGTCGCCTGTTCCGCCTTGAGGTTGGCGACCAGCGTCGGATCGTCGATCTCGTAGGCGACGGTGCGTCGTGTCTTGCGGACCGGCAGGTTCTTGAGCCTGCGGATCATGATGGTCTTGCGCAGGATATCGCCGAGCGCGCGCCGGCGGCGGGCCGCGGCCATGTCGACGACGGACTTTTCGAGATCCTCGACGCCGTAGAGCTTGTTGAAAGTGTCGCGGCTCGGGAAGATTTCCGGCAGCTTGTGATGCAGCAGGTTGAACAGGTCCTGTGGCCGGTTCGGGATCGGCGTTCCCGACAGGTCGATCGTGCGGTCGGCGACGATGCCGTTGGTCGGATCGTAGATCGCGGCGGCGCGCGCGCTGTCGTCGGCCTTGAAGCGGTGGACCTCGTCGACGATGGCGAGGCCCCAGTGATGCGCCATCAGGTGCTTTGCACGGGCGAGGACAGCGTCCGAAATGATGGTGACGCCGGGCTGGACCGGCGTGTCGGCGCGCGCGACGTGAATAGCCGGTCCGTGCAAGGTCCATTTTTCGATATGGCGGACCCAGGCGTCGATCGACTGCGGCATGCAGACGATCAGCGTGTGCGTCGGGCGGAGCATTTCGATTGCGCCTGCGCCTACGACGCTTTTGCCCAAGCCCATGTCGTCGGCGATCAGCGTGTGCGGGCGAGCGCCGATGAAGCGCAGCGCCTCGATTTGTTCGGGCGAATATTCTTCGCCGGCTGGCGCGGCCGGCAATGTCGGCGGCTGGGCAGCGGCGACTGCGGCCGCATAGCGGTCGGCCAGAGCGGTTTCGATCGCCAGCTCGCTCGCCATGTCGGCAACCGCGCGCAGGTTGAGGGCCGCATCGAGGTCGGTCGTCTGAAAAATGCCGGATCCGGCGGGCGTGAAGCCGGCGCGCGCGGCGAGCGCCGCGTCCGTGACGCGCCAGGCGCCGCTGGCGGCGTGGAAGGTCATCTGGACCGGCTCGGCATCTTTCTTCTTGCCGCCGCGGCCGCGCATGTCTTCGGTCTCGACTAACGTGATGAGGTCGGCGATGGCGGTGCCGTCTGTCTCGATCAGCGCGTCGCCGGCGGTGATCTTTGCGCCGATGGTGCGGAACGACGGGTGCAGGAGGCCGATGTAGGGGCGCGCGGCGCCGACGGTTGCAAGATGATAGGCGCCGGTATCGGCGTTGAGATGGACGCCTTGGTTGCACAAGGCGGAGGATATTGGGCCATCGCCGGCGAAAAGCATCAGTGAGTGGCGGTCGGGGGACGGAACGAGAAATGGGCCGTGGATCGGCTGCTTGACGAGCGCGTTGAAGAGCTGCGGTCCGATGAGCGAGGCTTCGATGAGCTGGCGCGCCTGTGGCGTCGCCTGGCGCAGGTAGGCGGCCGCGAGCCACGGATCGAAGGTCATGTAGAAGCCGGATAGCGGATCGCGCCACCAGCCGGTCATCTCGAGGAAGTCGGAATAGGCGGGGCCGGCGATCAGCACGAAGTTTTGGGTGATGGGAGACCATTCGAGCGCCGGCGCCGCTGGAATGTAGGAGGCCGCGAGGCGCGCGCGGAACAGCGGCTCGATGGCGGGAAAATCTTCATGAATGCGCGGCAGCAGGGCGTCGGAGGCAAAGGCGGCGAGCAACGCGATCTGGTCGGGGGCGATGCAGCGGTAATTGCGTTCGTCGATGCGCTCGAGGCCAAGCGCAGCGGCAAGCGGCGCGTGCTTCTTCAGGTGCAGCTGAAGATAGTAGGCGGAGGCTTTGGCCGAACCGCGCCGGTCGTAATCGCGCTGCAGGATGGCTGGCCATGTCTGTCTGGTGGGACCGGGCGGGCTCCATGCGGGCGCCTGGAACATCGGCGGCGGCGCGGCGCGACGTTCGAGCAGGTCGTCGATGGTGTCGGTGAGGCTCACGGAGTTTTGGGGCTCTGAGGACGAAATGTGTTGGAGGATAAGGGGCAAGGAGGACGGATAGAAACGGAATGATTATTCCGTTCGCGTCTGGACGGGGGAGAATGCCGTGGGTAGGATTTCAGCCATGGTGAAATCAGGAAAACTGGCGCTGAGGGCGCTTGCGTTGGCGATGGCGGTAATGATGCTGCCGGGGCAGGCGTGCGCTGACGGCAAGTCGGTCGCCCAGTCGATGGCCGACCTCTTGGGCAAGCAATGCTGGTCGTGCGACATCTACAAGTCGCTGGCGCAGTCGCTGAACACGATCCTGACGCAGATGTTTAGTTTCTTTGTGGGCGGCACGAGCGGGTTTCTGGGATTTGCCAGCACGATTCTGGCGATCGTGCTGGCGTGGCGCGTCATCAAGATGTTCGGCATGGGCCTGATGCCCGGCGATGGCGAGCTGCTGCAGCAGTGGGACTCGATTTTTCGGTACGCGGCGCGCGCGGCAGTCGTCTTTCTTGTCTTTCTGGTGACGAGCGCCGCGAACGTGTCGTCGTCGGGTGGCGTCAATCCGTTCCGCGACTTCTTGGTCGACGGGCCGCTGGCAGCCGGAACGGAAATCGGTTGCACGTTCATTTCGAAGGCGGCGTCGCTCGCAAATGACAGCGCGATCGCCAACGTGCAGTGCGATGGCGGATCGTCGACGACCAGCGACTTTATGGGGCGGCATATCGCGGGCGCCACGCAGATTCTCGGCGCGTTTCACAACCTCGGGGTCGGCGGTTTGTCGCTTGGCGTCGAAACCATGATGTACGGCGCGACCATGGATAATGGGGACTTCGGCAGCAAGATCCTGATCGGCATCGTCGGCTTTGTTTTGGCGATCATGTTCTTGATGTTCACGCTGACGTTTGGACTGCGCTACATCGACGCCTTGCTGAAGGCGCTCGTGTCGTTGTCGCTCGCGCCGATTTTCCTCGTCCTGTGGGTGTTCGATGCGACGCGGCATATAGCGCACGCCGCGATCCGCAGCGTTCTGTTCATGGGGGCGCTGTTTGCGACATCGGGCGTGGTGTTCGTAATGGCAGCCGCTGTGATGTCCTATGGCTATCGCACGGCGCTGAATGCGTCGGGCATCTCGGCGACCGAGATCGCCGGTAAGGCGGTGATTCACGTCGATCCGGGCGGCGCGGCGAACATCAATTGGTATGCGCTCGCGATGCTGGTCGGATGCTGGGGCATCGCCATTGGTTTGGCTGGCGCGGCGTTTCGGACGGCCGAAGAACTCGTTTCGTTCGGCGGCGCGCAGCATCAGGGCGAGATGGGCGTTGGCCAGGAAGCGGCGGGCAAGGTGTCTGGCGCCGTGCAGGGCGGCATCGATACGGGCGTCGGCATTCTGACGGGCGGGAGATAGGAATGCGGCTATTTATGCGGACCGACGAAGGCTTCCTGGTCGAGGACCGCGTCAGCGGCGTCGTGAGTGTCGTCGGACGATTGCCGGGCAAGCCGCTCAGCGAGGCGCCGCTGATCGTGGGGGTAGAAAGGGCCAATGCGACCGAGGCGAAATACGCCTTTGGTCTTGGGCCGTTCGCCAGCGAATCCGCGGCCTTTGACGCCTTCGTGGACGCCTTCGTGGATCGCTACAGGCGGTTCCCGGATGGTGTCATGGCCGATCCCTCCGTCGAGAAGCGCCGGCTTCTGAGGCGCGTGCGCACGATCATCGTGCCGCGCGAGCTCGACCGTGATTTGGGCTTTCTTGTCCTGAACGTCGCATGGCGGGCAGCCGACAGCGGGGAGAATATCGCGGGGGCGGTCAGTGAATTGTGGAAGCGGTTGAAGCCGACCTCTTCCGGTGGCGAGAATATTGACGCCAAGCTGTCGGTGCAGAAGGCCGAGAGGAAGCGCAGCGCTTTCGTGACGGCGAAGCTGGTGTCGGAGGACGCCGCGCGCAAACGGCGCGTAGAGGCGATCGTGCCGTCGCGCGGCTGAACTTCAGAAGAACTCGGGCCGGTGCAGTGCGCGCGCGATGTCGTTGGACGTCGTGATGACGAGCAGCGTGAGCAGGATGGCGATCGACGTGTAGGCGAGCGCCTTCTCGATCCGTTCCGATGTCCTGGCGCGGAACGTGCGCTCGAGCAGCGCCTGGACGATGCGCCCGCCATCCATGATCGGGATCGGAAGCAGGTTGGCGGCTGCGATGCCGCAGGAGAAAGCCGCGATCAGAAGGGCGAGGTCGAGCAGGGGATGCGAGCTCGCCGCAGCCTGGCCGGCGGCGTTGGCGACGCCGACTGGCCCGGAGAAAGCGGAGACCGGCGAGCGTCCGTAATAGATCAGCATCCGGGGCACGGTGACGATCTGGCTGAGATTGGTGTGGATGTCGTTGACGGCGAGCCAGAAGGATTGTGAGAGCGTGGAGGCTTGCGGCTGCATCGCGCCGGTAATGCCGAGGAAGCGGCCGTTGCGAAGCACGGGCATGACGTGACGCGCGCCTTGGCGCTCGATTTCGAGATCGGCCGTGCTGTCGGGCGGCGCGAGCGCCGTGACCAGCATGAGATCCATCCATGACGAGATCTTGAAGCCGTCGACGGCGAGGAGGCGGTCGCCGATCGCGACGCCGGCGCGCTGAGCGGGCGAATTGGCGGCAAAGCCGGCGACGATCGGCGGCGTCGGCCGGATGATGTCGGCCGAATGGAGCGCAGCGAATATCGTGAAGCCGAGTATGACGTTGGCAAGCGGGCCGGCAGCGTAGAAGAAGACCTTCTGCGGCGTCGTGAGGGTGGCGAGCGACTTCTGGCCGGTCGCCGGAATGGCGACCGCGCCGCCGAGCGGCAGCATGCGAAGCGCGTAAAGCGTTCCGCTGCGTGGTGACGTGTATTTGAGGAGCGGTCGACCGAAGCCGATCGAGAAATGATGGATGGTCATGCCGAACAGGCGGCCGGCGAGAAAGTGCCCGCCCTCATGGACGCCGACGACGACGGCCATGAGCGCGAAAAAGGCGGCGATCCCGCCGAGGATGACCGCCATGTCGGGTCAGCCCTTGACGACCGGGCGGGCGCGCAGCTTGAGTCGGGGATGGCGCGGGTGCGCGCGGTGAACGGCGCTCGGACGTGCGTACGGGCCAGCAACGAAGACCGGCATGGAAGGGTTCGGATTCGGGCCGCCGACGTATATGTTGCTTGGGACGCCAGGCGGGGCGCACCCCCAACCAAATTGCCAGCAGTCGTCGGCATACGGTCCGTGACCGACGAGCCAGGCGGCGTTGTTCACCTGGACATTGGCGGGCTTCGGCGGGAAGAGGCGGAAGGACTGGCTCGTGGTGTCGGAGAGGCCGCCGCAGCCGGCAAGCCCGATCGAGAGGACGACGGAAGAAAGAATCTTGAGGTTCACGATTGGAAGTCTCCGGGGAAAATCCGACGACGGATGATAAAGCAGACGGAAAATCTGTCGATATCCTATCGCTGGCGTTGCTGGGGCGTGTTGAGCGTCGAAACGGTCAGGACGTTCTCGATGTAGGAAAATTCGGCCTGAAGCATGGGGCCCATGTCGCAGTTCTGGGTCCAGGCGATGATGAGAAGGCGCTCCAGCGTGTTCTGGCGGAACACGGTGCCGGTGACGCCGAGATCGCGGCCGCCGGGGATCGGCGCCGTGATGAGCGTCCTGTAGACCTCGCCGATCTTCTGGCAGGCGGCCAGCCGCGCCATCGACTTCTGGGCGACGTTGTCGGGGATGGCCTGACCGCCCGGCGCCGCGGTGTCGGCGGCATGGGCGGCGCCGATCGTGAGGAGGCCGGCGGCGAGTGCGAGGGGCAGACGGAATTTGCGCATGGGTCATCCGGGAGGGTTGGACGGATCGACCGTTATGCTGCATCGTCGGGGCCGTGATCGTCAATGACGGCGAACGGAATAATCTCGGAACCCGGAGGGGTAGGATGAGCGACGGACGGACCGACGTCGGGGACGACAGCCTGCGCGCGGTGTTTTATTTGCATTGGATCGTGCTGGTCCGTCCGGTGATGATGTTGCTGTTCGCGGCGGCGGGCATGGCGATCGCATGGATCGTCGGCGCGATGCTTCTTGGTCCGGGCGGGACGGCAGGACTGTTGTTGCCGGCGTCGCTGGCGACCGCTGGTCTGCTCGTGATCCTGTCGGGACCGGCGTTGCAGGCGACGGTTCGGCGGGAAACGACGACGGTCGAAGTGTTCGACGATCACATCGTTCTGACGACCGGCTTGTTCCAGAAATTGCAGCGCTCGGTGCGGGCGTCGGAGATCGTCGGGGTCGATCTTTTTCAGGATTTCTCGCAGAGGCTTCTGGGCTGCGGAAATCTGCGGATCGACACGCGCGGCGTCGACAGCATCGTTGTGGCTGATCTCGAGCAAGCCGAGACGGCGAAGCGCATTTGCCAGCAGGCGGTGGTCGATGCGCGGCCTGATCGATTTGCGGGGCGCTGAAGATGGAATGGAAGGAAAAGGTCGGCCAGGTGGTCGCAGGATTTGTGCTGCTGTGCGTTGGCGCGGCGCTGGGACGCGTCGTGGTGCCGAGCACCATCGACGACGCGCGGATGCGCGCGATCGCGGCTGCGGTCGTTGCGCCGGCCGCTGATCCGGTCGCGCAGGTGACGAGCGGCGATCCGACGGAATGGCGCGCGCTGCGCGAGATGGACAAGGAATGGCCCGGCCATATCGACTGGGTGATCCGTTACAGCGATGAGGCGCGCACGCTGTTTGCGGCGAACGGTCAGCAGAAATGTCCGGGGGCGGAGATCCTGCGCGGCGTGTCACGCTGCGTGTTCAACGCGCCGGCGCGGCCGTACACGATCCGTAAGGATCCGTCGTTGCCGCCGGCGATCGCTGTTAACCGGGACCGCAAGTAGGACTTGACGGAGCGATCGTCGGCGCTCACATCGGTAGAATGGACGCATATCAGCGGCAGGCGGCGACTTCTTCGTGTGAGGCAACGCTCGTTCTGGCAGGGCCTGGCGCCGGCAAGACGACGATGCTTGCCGGCCGTGTCCGGTTTCTGCTCGAGAATGGCGAACAGCCGGAGCGCATTCTGTGCCTGACTTTCAGCCGCAAGGCGGCAGCCGCGATGCGCGCGAAGATCGCGACGCCGGGCGTTGTCGTTTCGACATTTCATGCCTTTTGCCTCGGCGTGCTGCGCGCGCGCCGCGACGTGTTCGGCGCGGTGGCCGACGGGCTCATCGATGATGCGGCCCGGGCCGCTTCGCTGGCGGAGCTGGTCGGCGATGGCGCATTGGAACGGTTGAACGAGGTCGACATTGCTCGCGAGCGTGGTTCGACGGGAGATCTGGCGCGCGAGTTCGACGCGGAGCTGGCGGCATCGGGACGGATCGACTTCGCGGGCATGGCGCTGCGCGTCGTGGACGCCTGCCGGGCGGACGCGGAATTTGCGTCGTGGATCGGCGGCGGATTTTCGCAGGTGCTGGTCGACGAATACCAGGACGTGTCGCCGGTGCAGGAAGCACTGGTGCGCGTGTTCTTCGATCACGGCGCGACGATCTGGGCGGTCGGTGACGACGACCAGTCGCTGTATGAATTTCGGGCAGCCGACGTGCGCCGCGTTCTTGATTTCACCAAAGCGTTTGCTGGCGCGGCGGTCATCTCGACCGCGGCAAATTATCGGTGTTCCGAGGCCGTGGTTGCGGCGGCGCGCAGCCTGATCGCGCATAACAAGGCGCGTGTCGGCAAGGCGGCGGAGGCGCGCTCGGGTGTCCAGGGGGTTGCTGTGACGCGCGGCTACGTCGATGATCGCGCGGAGGCGGCGGCGATCCGGCGCGCGGTGCAGCGCCTGCTTGCGGCCGAAGTGGAACCATCCGAGATCGCGATCCTCACGCGCAGCAATGCGCTGAGGGACTATATCGCGCGATTTGTCGGTCGAGCCGATGTCGTCGTGATGACGGCGCATGCGGCGAAAGGGCTGGAGTGGGACTACGTGTTCGTTGCCGGCTGTGAAGACGGCGTTTGGCCGTCGTCCGGCGCGCCGGTGGAGGAGGAGCGGCGGATTTTCTACGTGGCAGCGACCCGCGCGCGGATCGGGGTGTCGTTTTCGTATGCGGTGAAGCGCTTTGAGCGCGAGGCGTTCCGGTCCGGGTTTCTCGACGAAGTCGGGGTCGAGGAGAGCGCAGGAGCGACGGCGACCCTCGATGACGGCGGCGCGGTGTCGGCGCCGGGTCGCCGGATGGCGAAATGGCTCGAGGTCGATCTCGACAAGTCGCGGTTCAGCGACACGGCGCGCGAGCTGCGAAACATGAAGCAGGGCCGGCCGGTGCGCAGCTGGACAAGCTGGTCGGATGCAGATGACGCGGGCCTGGAAGATCTCGTCGAGCGCAAGGTCGCGCCGGGCGAGATGGCGCGATTGCTGCAGCGGACGGTGCCGGAGGTGGTCGCGCGAGTCGGCTCGCGTGGGCTGATTTGCGGCGGCGACGTCGGGCGAATCCTGTTCGAGCGATCGCGGCGCGCGGGTTAAAAGATCCGGCATAAAAAACGGCCCGCAGCAGAGCTGCGAGCCGTGGAGTCGAGGGAGGTATCGATCCGCGCTCTCACGGGAACGACGGAAGAATGATGCGAGACGCGGTGTGTGCGCGTCAAGGCTCAAACCGCCAGAGCCTTACCAGTCGAAGGCTTCGAGATGGGGGTGCTGGTCGGCGTCGCGGTCGATGAGTACCCAGGGGCAATCGATGGAACGCGCGAGTTCGTCGATCTTGGCCAGCGGGCCGGTCGCGGGAGTGTCCGGGGAGAGGTGGATCAGATAGCCGTAGGTCGCGTGCGGATAGATGATCGCATCCCATTTGAGGACAGATCGCTCGTCGGGACGGTCGGCGATATCGGCGTCGAGTTCCTTGACGCTGTTATGCGTCAGGTGGGCGGTCGAGATGACGAGCATCTTCTCGATGAAGGAAGAACGTTTCATTTGGGATTTTCCAGAGTCAGAGCCTCAAGGGCATCAAAATGTAGAGTGCGAAAGTGTTCGCGCGGTCCTGGATGATCGCGGGCGATCCGGCGTCGTTGAAGAGGATCAGGAGATCGTCGCCGTCGATGTTGTCGGCGATGTCGATGAGGTAGCGGGCATTGAAGCCGACATCGAGCGGCTCAGCGTCGTATTCGGCGTCCAATTGTTCCTTGGCGGTGCCGTGGTCCGGGCTCGTGACGGAAAAAGCGATATGATCGGTTGAAAGGTAGAGCGCGAGGGCCCGGCCGCGCTCGGTCGATATGGTGGAGACGCGGTCGACCGTGCGGCGGAACTCGTCGCGGGAGACGATGAGGCGCTTGTGATTGTCACGCGGGATGACCCGGGCGTAGTCCGGGAACGTGCCGTCAATGAGCTTCGAGGTCAGGATGACCGGGCCAATGGTGAGGCGGATCTTGGCCGAGGAAAGCTCGATCTGGACCTCGGCATTGTCGTCCTCGAGGAGCTTGAGCGTTTCGATCGCGGCTTTGCGAGGAAAGATCGAGGGCGACATGCCGGCGATGCCGGCGGGGCCAGGGACTTGGACCCGAGCAAGCCGGTGACCGTCGGTCGCGACAGCGCGCAGGACGGACTGACCGTCATCTTCGGTAGGATGGAGGAAGATGCCGTTGAGATAGTAACGCGTCTCGTCGGACGCCATTGCGAACTGGGTCTTTTCGATGAGGGTCTTGAGGTGGCTGGCTGGCATCGAAAAGCGCGTCGGCATGTCGCCGGCCGCGATGTCCGGGAAGTCTGCGGCCGGCAGGCACTGAAGGGTGAAGCGCGAGCGTCCGGATTTGAGGGTCAGCGGCCCGTCCTTGGAGGTGGCGTCGAGCGAGACGAGCGCGCCGTCGGGCAGCTTCCGGACGATCTCGTGCAGCGTGTGGGCCGGAAGTGTGGTTGCGCCAGGCTGTGCGACATCGCAGGCGATCGTCTCGCTCATCTTTATGTCGAGGTCGGTTGCGCACATGCGCAACGTCGCGCCGTCGGCCTCCAGCAGGACGTTGCTGAGAACCGGAATGGTATTGCGGCGCTCGACGACGCGATGCACGTGCATCAGGGCCTTGAGGAACAGGGCGCGTTCGACTGTGATTTTCATGGGCTGTCCGGACGGATTGTTGAGAGGGAAGCGATTGACGGGAGTCTGCAGCTACGGGCTAGAAGACGCGCCTCCGGCGCGGTTGCGCAGGCCGATGTTTTTCGCGGATGAGATCGTGGGCTGATCTGAGCGCGAGGCGCTGGGCGTCGAACTCCTCGGCCAGCGCTTCGTGAGTGGTGCCGACCAGAGCTGCGAGTGCGTCGATGGCTTTGGACCGTTCGACGCCGCCGTATTCCGAGGCCATGGGGCAGCCGAAAAGATAGCGGGCGAGCATACGCGCATCGTCAGTAAGGGCGCGGGCGGCCGGCGACGGAAAGCATTCGGGCGATACGCAGGGCCGGATGTAGCGGTCTGCTTTCCTGCGCGCTGCCTCGATGTCGGCTGGGGTGATCTTTTTCACGAGTGGCCTGTAATTGTGGGCTGTTCAGCTTCGCTTCCAGACGAAGAACGAGCTGAGGGTGAAGTTCCAGATCGAGCCCATGACGACGCCGGCGATGGCGGGGGCAAGCCATCGTCCGGTCATGTCGTAGAGGGATGTAGCAACGGAAACATTGGCGACGGCGCCGAGCGCGCAGACGAGATGGAAGGCGAGCAGGGCGCGCAGAAGGTGCGGCGCGCCCTGGATGCGCGAGTCGCGGTAGGTCACGGCATTGTTGACGAAGAAATTCGTCGTCATGGCGACGAAGGTCGCCGCCGCCTGAGACGCCGCGAAAACGTCGCGGTGATAGGAAAGCGGGGCGGTAAGGGCCAGGCGCGCGATTTGTAGCGCGACGAGGTGGACGAGGACGCCGCTCGCGCCGACGAGGGCGAAGGAAGCAAAGCGGACGGGGATTCGTCCGTTGCTGAGCTTGTTGATGAGGAGGCCGAGAAAATCGAGGACGATGCGTGCGTCGAATTTCGATTGGCCAGCGCGGCGGGGGCGGAACTCGAACCCGAATTCGGCGATGCGAAGAGGACGGCTGCTGGACGCGAGGATATCAGCGAGGATCTTGTAGCCGCTCTCGGCCAGTCTTGGCGCGAGCGGATCGAAAATGTCACGGCGCAGCATGAAAAATCCGCTCATCGGGTCGGTGCATGTGATGCCGAGGATGCGCTTGGCAAGAGCCGTGCCGCACCGGCTGATGCGTGCGCGGAGACTGGAAAATCCGGTTGCGACGGCGTTTCCGGTCGAATATCGGCTGCCGACGGCGATGTCGGCGGCGCCAGAGCGCACCGAGCGATACATCGGCAGCAAGAGCGTTTCGTCATGCTGCAGATCGGCGTCCATGACGGCGACAAACGGTGCGGAGGACGACAGGATGCCTTCGACGCAAGCGCCGGATAGGCCGCGGCGGTTGACGCGGCGGATGCAGCGGACGCGACCGTCGTGGCGTGCAATCGCCTTTGCGACGTCGGCGGTGCCGTCGGGACTGTCGTCGTCGACGACGATCATTTCCCAAGAGAGGCCTTCAAGGGCGATTGAGACGCGTTCGATCAGCGCCTCTATGTTGGCGCTTTCGTTGAAGGTCGGAACGACAATGGAGAGGTCGGCGGTCAATGACTATCGCGCTGTTCGTGGCGGAGGCTGCGGTCAGCCCATTCCGAGCGCGGAAAGATAGAGATCGAGGATCTCTTCCTCTTCCTTGCGCTTATGCGTGTCCTGCCGGCGCAGTGACACGATCTTGCGCATGACCTTGACGTCGTAGCCGGTGCCTTTGGCCTCGGCGTAGACGTCTTTGATGTCTTCGGCGAGGGCCTTCTTTTCCTCCTCGAGGCGTTCGATCCGCTCGATGAAGGACTTGAGGTGGCCAGAGTCGATGGAGTTGCTGCTCACGGAATAATCCTTGAAGACGTGAGGCGGAAGGCGTGCTGAGCGTTCTTCCGTCGTGTGGCGTCGAGTCTGCGGAACGAGAGACGCGAGTGCAAGCGCCCGGAGGCTCAGTAGGGCAGACCTTCTGTGCCCGGCAGGGTGCTGCGCGGGTATGGGCTGTATACGGACGCGAGCGACGAGAGCGTCGAGATGAAGCTGATTGCGCCGAGCGTGGCGGTCGGATCGTAGACCGTTCCGTCGCCGAAGGTTGTCTTGTGAGGAAGGAGGCGAGGGGGTTGAGGCGGATGCTCGGGTGACGACTCAGTCATGGGAATGGTCCGGCATGTCGGGTGGAGAGCGGATTTCTTCCGCTGCAGCGGAGTTGCGGCGCTGTCTCAGGCGCGATCGCAGTGTTCGTTGGAAAAGCCAGGCGGTGACGAACATCAGAAATGCGCCGCCGTAAGCCCATTCAATCGGGAAGTAGCTGGGCACTCCAAGTCGTGGAAAGGCGATGAGAAGCATGAGTGCGCCGACGACGAAGAAATAGAGTTCCATGAAGACCTCGAAAAATATGGACATTTTGGCGGACCTTCAGTGGATCGTGGCAAACAGCGCGCCGAAGATGATCAGGAGAACGCCGAGGTAGCCTCCAAGATCGTCCTCCGGGCGCACGTGATATCGGAGGTGGTGAGAGAGACTTTGTGCGATCAGGAATATTCCGAGCGCGCAAAGGGATATGGCGATGATGCGGGCGCCTTTGGCGACCTTATGTGAAAACGACGGGTGTTCGTCCATGGTTCGACAGTTGGGCTGCGGTGGATGTGTTTGAAGGGCGGTATTCGCGTGCTCAGCGGTCGCGCGAAACGGCGAGTGCGGCGACCATCGCGAGTAACATCGGAAGATCCTTGGTGTATGCGCCGAGGGGATCGAGCCATAGATGCGGCGACAGTAATGAGCCGAAGAGAAGATAGACGAGCGTGAGCGCGATGCCGCTGATGAGCCCGGCTTGGCTCGTGCGCGCGACAGCGATGGCGCAACCCAGTGAGATGTCGAGCAGTGACGTCAGCGTCGCAAGCGCGCCGGCAGAGAGGCCGGCGGGCACGGCTTGCTGCATCAGGTCGACGGACTGTTCGCGTGCGGCCGTGAGCGCAATTAGACCGGTCGCGATCCAGAACAGCGCCAGCACGGCGACCGCCGTGCCCTTCCACAGATAGAGCCGCGCAAACCATCTGTCTTGCGGCGCTGCAGTCACGTCCAGCATCGCGTTGCGCAGGCTGCGCGGCGTCAGCCCGGAGTCGCGCATCCAGGTTTCGGGCTTGCCGCTTATGCCGCGGCGCAACTCCTCGACAGCGGTCGTACGCGTGGGCGGCCGCCAGCCGAGAAGGCCGGCAAAATCGCCCGCCAGCGCGCCTACAGAGACAGCGATGTGAGGCAGGCGAAGCCAGATCGGCGGGCCGGCGAGGCGCGCCCGAAATGCATCGAGTAGATCATTGGCGCACAACGGTTCTGGTGACATGACGTCCCAATCGAATTGCATCCCGCGTTCACCCGCGCGCCAGCGGCGCGCGAGTGTGGCGACGGTCGCGGCTATATCGGCGACGGCCGTCGTCATGAGCGGTGCCGCGCCGAATGACGTCGGGAGGCCGAGCCCCGTCGCCGCGAGGGCGCGCATCAAAGCGCTGCCGCCATAGGCCGTTTGCGCAACGACGAAGCCAGGCCTGAGGACCGCGCGATCGACATCCGACGCGGCTAGTGCCGCTTCGGCGGCGGCCTTGGTGCGGCTGAAGTCGGTTGTGCCTTGCGCCGGGTTTGGGATCGAGAGGTGAATCAGCAGGCGTCCGTGGCAGGCTTGCGAGAGGCGCGCCGCGAAACCAACATGCGCCTCGTAGCTGGCGGTGCCTTGGAGAACGCCGACGCAGTTCACGACGACGTCCGCTTCAGCGGCCGCTAGCAGGTTCGCAAGCGTCGTCACATCCATCCCGATGAACGGGATTTCGTGGCGCGTGTGGCGAGATCCTGCCCCGCCGTGCGCGAACCGGCGCGCCACGGCGAGAATGTCGAACCCGTCCGCCGCGAGCCGCTCGGCGAGCTCGCCGCCGATCAACCCGGAGGCGCCGAAGATCGCGATCCGCGCCATACGCATTATCACTCGGGTTTGGCGATCATCAGCCAGATGATCGCCATGACCGAGCCGAATCCGGGAAAGCCGAAGGCGAACCAGATGCGGAACAGGCGGGCGTAGGCGTCAGGAAGCGGCTTGCCATCGTGCATCGCGGCGCGCGCCAGGTCGCGCATCCGCATCTGGATCCATACGACAGGCAGCCAGAAGACGCCGGCGAGGAGATAGAGCGCGAGGCTCGCGGCGATCCAGGATTGCGTGAGCGGAAGTCCGAGTTCGCGCACGAGTAGGTATCCGGTCACCGGCTGCGCGACGACGGCTGTCGCCGTAAACAGGAAGTCAGCGAGCACGACAGTCTCGGCTGTGCGCGTGACGTGGGCAGCATCGCTAATTCGATGTGCGATCAACATGAAGAAAGCGATCGCGCTGCCGGCGCCGAGCAGGGCGGCGGCGCCGATCACGTGGAGATACTTGAGAACGAAATAAGTGCTCATTGGGCCGCCATGTTGCGTCCGCGCCGGTGGTGATACTCCTCCTCAGGCGTGAGCTTCTAACCGCAGCCGCCGGACGAAGCATGGCAATCGGAGCACGTTTCGCACGTGCCGGTTCGGATCATTCGCGTCGAGCCGCATGCGGAGCAGATGCTGCCGCTGTAGGAGGCCTCTGGCTTCGGCGGCGGCGCCTTGCGAGGCGCGGCGGCCGGGGCTGGCGCGGGCAATGCGGGCTCGGGCTTGTTGGGAACGCCGAGCCCGGTATGGCCGTTGTCATTCTCGTCCGGCTTGACGTTCGCGAGGTCGAAGCGATCGAGGTAATTGATCGCGAGATCGCGGAACACGAAGTCGAGGAGCGAGCGCGTCATCTTGATGTGATCGTGATCGCGGACGAGGCCGGCCGGCTCGAAGCGGGTGTCGACGTATGCGTCGACGTATTCCTCGAGCGGCACGCCGTACTGCAGGCCGATCGAGATCGCCATCGCGAAATTGTTCATCAGCGAGCGGAAGGCGGAGCCTTCCTTGTGCATGTCGAGGAAGATCTCGCCGAGCGAGCCGTCGGCGTAATTGCCGGTGCGAAGATAGATCTTGTGGCCGCCGACATTTGCCTTCTGCGTGTAGCCGAGACGCTTGGCGGGCAGCTTGCGGCGTCCGTGCACGACGGCGTCGGCCATGAGGGCGGCGACCGTCTGGACGTCGACCTTGTCGGCGGCGACGCCGGCGGCGGCGAGCAGGGAGGCGGTCAGCGGTTGCGAGAGCTTGGAGCCGTCGCGATACAGCGCGATCGCCTTCAGGCCGAGGCGCGCGCCGTACTCATAGGCGAGCTGGCAGTCGCGCACCGTGGCCTCGCGCGGCATGTTAATCGTCTTGGAGATCGCGCCCGACAGGAACGGCTGGCAGGCAGCCATCATCTGGAGGTGCGCCTGCCATTTGAGCGCGCGGCCGGTCGGTCCGACCGGATTCGCGCAATCGAAGACGGTGCAGTGCTCGTCCTTGAGGTACGGCGCGTTTTCGACCGAGCCGGTGCCGCCGTAATAGACGTCGATCTGGGCGATGTCCTCGTCGGTGAGGCCGAGGTGAGTGGCGAGGCCAAGGCCGATTTCGCGAGTCGTGCCGACGGCCGACAGATCCTCGGTCGCGAAATCCTCGGCCGACAGGGCGCGCTTGAGGCCGAGGCCGGCCTTCATGCGGGAGGCGATGGTCGCGAGCATGGCGTCGGAGACGCCGCGGCTGTGGAGGTGCTCGATGGCGGAGGCCGGCAGGTCGCCGTGACCAATGATGTGGGCGACGATTTCCGTCTTCTGCGCGTCGGGATAGCCGAGCGCGTCGAGGGCGGGCGCGATGGAGTCCGAGCAGATGCGCAGGAAGCCGCCGCCGGCGAGCGTCTTGTACTTGATGAGCGAATAATCGGGCTCGATGCCGGTGGTGTCGCAGTCCATTGCGAAGGAGATCGTGCCGGTCGGCGCGAGAACGGTCACTTGCGCGTTGCGGAAGCCATAGGTCTCGCCGTCCGCGACGGCACGCGCCCAGTAGCGGTCGGACAGCGTGACGAGCTCGGTGTAGCTCGTCGGCATGGAGGCGCGGTCGAGCGGACGCGGCGCGTTCGTGATGCCGATGTACTTGCCTTGGAGCGCACCGGCGGCGATCGCGTGGTTGCGGATGACCTCGTTCATGCGGCCGTTCGGCATGTAGCCGGCAAACGCGCCCTTTTCGGCGGCCATTTCGGCCGAGGTCGCGTAGGCGACGGCGGTCATGAGGGACGTCAGCGCGCCGGCGACCGCGCGCCCGGGCGCGGAATCGTAGCCGAAGCCCATGCGCATAAGCAGCGAGCCGAGGTTGGCGTAGCCGAGGCCCAGCGTCCGGTACATCCAGGAGAGTTCGGCGATCTTCGGCGATGGGAACTGCGCCATGACGACCGAGATCTCGAGGACGAGCGTCCAGAGGCGGCAGGCATGCGCGTAGCCCGTCGCGTCGAAATGACCCTGGCCGTCGTAGAAGGCGACGAGGTTCAGCGACGCGAGATTGCAGGCGGTGTCGTCGATGAACATGTATTCCGAGCAGGGATTTGAGCCCCGGATCGGCCCGGCATGCGGGCAGGTGTGCCAGTCGTTGATCGTCGTCTTGAGGTGGATGCCGGGGTCGGCGCACTGCCAGGCGCGATGCGCGACCGTGTTCCAGAGCGTGCGCGCATGAATGGTCTTGGCGATCTTGCCGTCGGTGCGGCGGATCAGGTTCCAGTCCTCGTCCTTGGCGACGGCGCGCAGGAAGGCGGCCGGGAGCGCGATGGTGTTGTTGGAATTCTGGCCGGAGACGGTGCGGTAGGCCTCCGAATCCCAGTTGGCGACGAAGGTCGGGAAGTCGATCGCGATGCCCTGCTGGGCTTCGCGGATCGCGCGATCGATGAGGCCGTCCGGGACGAGATCCTTGCGCGCAGCGCCGATTGCGCCCGCAAGCGTCGAATTGGTGGATGGGTCGGCGCCATTGGCGGCGGCGTCGGCGATGGCGCTGACATGGCGGAAGCACAGGTGCGAGCCGGCAATGAGCGCGGCGACCTTGTTTTCTTCCTGGGCCTTCCAGTCGACGAAGGCTTCGATGTCCGGATGGTCGGCGTCGACGATGACCATCTTGGCGGCGCGGCGGGTCGTGCCGCCGGACTTGATTGAGCCGGCGGCGGCGTCGCCGATCTTGAGGAAGGACATTAGGCCGGAGGACTTGCCGCCGCCGGAAAGCTTCTCGTTCTCGCCGCGCAGCGTCGAGAAATTGGTGCCGGTGCCCGAGCCGTACTTGAAGATGCGCGCTTCGCGCATCCACAGATCCATGATGCCGCCGTCGTTGACGAGGTCGTCGTCGATCGACTGGATGAAGCACGCGTGCGGCTGAGGTCTCTCGTAGGCCGAAGACGAGGGGATCGGCTCGCCGCTCTCCGGGTCGGGGTAGTAATGGCCCTGGGCCGGGCCGTTGATGCCGTAGGCCCAATGGAGGCCGGTGTTGAACCACTGGGGCGAATTCGGAGCGGCCATCTGGCGCTCCAGCATCGCGATGATCTCGCGATGGAAGTTGCGGGCGTCGTCTTCGGCGTCGAAATAGCCGAATTTCCAGCCCCAGTAGGTCCAGCAGCCGGCCATGCGGCCGAGCGCCTGGGCGATCGAGGTCTCGCCACCGAAAGAGGCGTCGGGCGCGGGCTCGCGGCGCTGGATCCATTCGGGCACGCCGTCTTCGTGAATCGGCACCGTCTTGTCGGGAACGCCGGCGCGGCGCAGGTATTTCTGGGCGACGATGTCGATCGCCGACTGCGACCAGGTGGCGGGCGCCTCGATGTTGCTGTGCTCGAAGATTACGGCGCCGTCGGCGGCGGTGATCTTGGAATGCGCGATGCAGTACGCCGGATTGTGGTCGATGGCGTAACGCTGCTCGATTTTCATGCGAGGACTCCGGTTGGATTTTGTGTGTTATGACGGATAAATCTGGCGCGGACGGAAAATCCGTGCGGGAAAGGGATGGCGATCATCGTGGACCGCGTGTTCTGGTGCAAGTGGGCGGGCCGGATCGTAGGGAAAACCGGCGGGCGGCATTTGCGGGGTTCGGAAAGTGGGATGCCGAAATGCCGGTGGAAGAAGATGAAAAGGCTGTCGGTGGACGGAATGACGAGGGATCGGGTATTGTGGTGGGCCGCTCGAACGGAAGAACGGAGCTCATGACGGATCGACGGAATTTCTTGGGAGGTCTTGCGGCCGCCAGCTGTCTTGCGCTGGCGGGCTGCGGGACCGAGTACGTCGACTTTTCCAATCCGCAGAGCATCGGAAGTTCGGCCGGGGCGATCGCGAAGCGGCTGGAGGCCGAGAAGGCGGGGCGCGGCGTGATGTTTGCGCGGGCGCTCTATCGAGCGGCGACGCCGGTCGGCTGGCGCGCGCCGGCCGACGACTTTGACCCGAAGGACGTCTTGCGGCTCGTGACGGACCGAGGCGCCGAGCCAGAATTGCTGGGGCCGGATTTTTGTCAGGCGGTCATGGCTGGCGCCGCGCGGCTCGGCGGGGCTGACGTGAAGACGATTTCGTCGATCTATTGCGCAGACGATGGCGCAGCGCTCGGCCTGCAATGGGATTGGGCAAAAGGCTTCGGTGAACGCATCAAGCGGCGGATTGCGACGCTCGCGTTCGACGAGCAGCGGCGCAAGGGGATCATCGAGCGCGTGACGCCGCGCAAGGCCGGGTATCGTTGGACGTCGGGCAGCCGGCGCGTGCCGGTGGTCGACGTCGAGATGTTCAATCCGATCGACCGGCCGCTGACCGGCATCGAATTCGCGGTCGATCTCATCGACCCGGGCGGCCAGGTCGTGGCGTCGGCGGTGATGCCGTTCAGTCCGACAGTCGCTTTGCAGCCGGGGGTGTTCGGGCAGTACGCGGTCGATGTGGGCCAATACAAAGGCTTCAACGATCCGGCCTATCGGGATCTGCGCGATCCCGTGCGCGTATCGATGAAGGTGCGCGACATATTCGTCGACGACCACCAGTCGGTGCTGCAGGCCAGGGACGATTCTCGCAACGACGACGCGCGACGCATTGCGATCGGGCGGCTCATCTCGGAGATAGTGGATGCGAGGAACAATCTCGCCAAATATCGCGCTGCTTTTGGCTAGTGTCGTCGTCGCTGGAGCCGCCGGCGCGGCCGATTACGGCGCGCCTGGCGTGTTCGACAAGGCGTGGTTCGAACAGCTGAACGAGGCGGCCGGGTCGCCGACTGACAAGCTCGTGAAGGCCTATGCCGCAATGAAGGGGCCGGGCGGCGGTAAGGTCGTGCAGGAGGACGGATGCGGCTGTGCCGTCGACGCGAGCGGCCGCATCGCCGATCCGATCAGCTGTGCCCCGGTGTTTCGCAGTGGGCGCGAGGAACTCGCGCGCGCGGTGGCGGTCGAGATTGTTCCGCCGTCGAGCTGGGCTTCGGGGCTTGCGTGTTATTCGGCGGGGGCGCCGTCGTGTCGCGGTGTGAAGGGTGCCCCGGTGGTCGGCGAATCGTGCTGCGAGATGGCCGACCGGAGCTATGCGAAAATCCGCAATGACGCGAATTTGTATGTGCTGATCGCAGCGCCGCTCGCCGAGCAGCTCGGCGGATATTCCTTCGGAGTGACGCGGTCGGGCGAAAAGCTCAGCGCATCGTGTCGCATCGAGATCGACCGCGAGCGGCGTGTCTGGTCGTTGGGCGCGCGCTCGGAAGGGTTTGCGGCGCGCGCCTGGTTGTATGCCACCCGGCACTATGGCGCGCGTTCGCCGGAGCCGATTGGCGCATTGTTGCGGATGTCGGCCGATCAGCCGCCGGGGCCTGGCGAGGTCGCCCGCGCCAAGGCGATCGGGCTTGTACAGAACGGCCGCGGGCAGGATGTGACCATCGAAGCGGCGGAGGGAAGGAAGTGATGACGGACGCAACGGGACCGCAAGAGACGCAAGTCGTAGCCGGATTGTCGGATGACGACGCCAGGGCGCGTCCGGCCGGTAATCGCCGGCCGAAGCCCGTAATCGTCGAGAAGGAAGAAGCGGCGGATGGGTTGGATGTGACCGCCGCTGAATATGAGGCGTCGGTTGGTGAAGGCGCGGCGGGCTCAGCGGAAGAGGGTGCAACCACGGAAGCGAATTCAGAGGCGGGCGAGGAAGGTGAGCCTGTCGGCGCCGATCCTGGCGTCGTCGATCAGCAAGAGATTGGGACGAACGAAACAGTGGAGGCGGTCGCGGAAGCGGAGGGCGTCGATTTTGAGGACGTTCGTACGGATTACTTCGATCCGGAATTCACGACGCCGAAAGAAATATCGACAATGGCGTGCAATTTGGGAACGCAGATTTATCTGTCGCGATGGCAGAAGAAGCAGGACACGCCGATCCGGGCTGGTGTTGAGGATGCTGCGAAGATGATTACGTTTGCGTTCGACCATGAGCTGATCATGGAAACCTTCGACCGCGCGACGGAAGCGGCGAACGCCAATCGGAATTTCCTCGAGACGTCGCGGCGCCGGATGAAGGCGCACATGGATGCAGCGGCGGAACAGCAGCAGGGTGGAGAGCAATGAAACGCATCGGAGTGATCGCAGCGGCGGTGTTGGCCGCCTTCATTGGTAGCGCCGCGGCGGCGGAGCCGCTGGCGACGAGGCCTGAAATGACGCCGCAGAGCGCGTCGGAAGAACGTCCGGCCGAGATTTTTGTCCGGGCGCTGCGGGCGATCGAGGCGCAGGAGGAGGCGTCGGTGCGCCTGCACGATGCGCTGCTCGAGTATTTTGCGATCCGGCTGACGGAAATGCCGCATGCGGTGTGGATCGGCGATACCAAGGCGGAGAGGACGGCGTTCGTCTTCGTCGATTACAGCGCGCCTTTTGCGTTCCGGTTTTTGCACGCGGTCGAGCAGTTCGCGGCGAAGGCGAAGGTGCGCTGCATCGTGCTGCCGGGGAGCATCGATACCGATCAGCAGCCGGTCGCCCGTTTCGTGGCCGGCGTGACCGTGATCGGCGAGTTTCCGGCGCTGTTCGAGAAAGGCGTGTCGCTCGGCGACAAGTTCGATGGCGATGTCGTGAGGCTGGTTCCCGAGCAAAAGGGCATGAAGGCGACCGAGGCCGGCGGAAAGGCCGAGGCGCTCGATCAGGCGGCGCTGGCCCGCCTGGTGCTTCTGGGTCTCGGCGCCAAGCATCCGACGCTATTGCGGCTGGACGGCAAGAGCTATGCGGGGTCGCTGGTCGATCCCGAGGAAATGGCCGCATTCTTCTCACAGCGTTCGTCCGCCGCCGATGCTTCGGTGAAGGCGTTCGAGGAGAAGATCGGCGGCCGCTAGATCGCGATTTGCGTCACGCCGGGGATCTGGACGATCTCGTCGGTGAAAGTTTCGTCGGGCTGGAACTTTCGGAGGTTGAGGGCGATCTCGACCTCCGAGTTGTAGCTCGCCATTTCCAGCACGATGACGAGGCGGCGATTGTCGCCGATGCCGGACCGGCCGTAGGCGAGGTAGGCGGCGCGGATGGCGTCGAGCGCTGTGACGCCGGCAGCCTCCTGGACGTGGATGCGGACGGGGTGGCCGGGTGATGCCGGGACGACAACGGCTCGTTGCGCGAGGCGCGGCGCTTCGTCGACAAGGGCGAGATCGAAATCGAGATTGCTCATGCGACCTTCGCTTTCGCGCGCGCGAGCTTGCGCGCGCTGTAGGCGGCGGCCGGCGTCCATTCGAGAATGGTGCGCTGTGCGCCGATGCGCACGACGTAGACGCCTGGGCCGTCACGGGTGGGTGGAGGCGGCAGGAGGCCGCCTTTCATGACGGCGCGCAGGGTCGTTTGTCCGTCATCGAGGACGACGGCGATGCGCGAATCCTGCTCCTCGATCTGGGCGAAGACGGCGAGCGCTTCGGTCGAGACCGTCTTGGACGCCTTTCCGGCGGCGGCCAGCGTATGGACGCGGACGTTGTCGACCAGATGGGCGAATTGATCCGTCGGATGGCGCGTGAGCGAGAAGCCGTAGGCCGAGGCCTCCATCGCCGCCATTTCGGCGCGGGTAAGCGGCGTGATGCCGCGGACGTGCGGCGAGGCGGCGAAGAGCTGGGGCCCGGAAGGCGCGTCGCCGCTCTCCAGCTCGGTGAGATAGAGCTGGCGCGAGGTTTCTGGAGGGATGGTCGCATCGAGGGTGTCGAAAGCGCCGGCGCGGATGAGAAGCTCCATCGTGTGCTTCTTGACGACGGCCGACATCCGCTTGCGGAACTCGACGAAATCGAAAAAGGGGCCGTTGGCTTCGCGCTCGAGACGGATGGCGCGCGCGACGTCGTGACCGACGCCTTTGATACCGGAGAGCGCGTAGACGATGGAGTTGGCTTCGCCGTTGGTTTCGAGCGTGATGTCGAAGAGTTCGCCTGAAAGATTGACGTCAGCCGGTGTGATCGGGACGCCGAGGCGACGGATTTCGGCGACGTCGATTTCGAGGCGGCCGGTGGAATTGGCGTCCTGGTCCATGCAGGCCGCCATGTAGGCCTGATAGTGATGGGCCTTGAGCCAGGCCGTGACCGAGGTGATGCGGGCATAGGCCGCCGCGTGCGAGCGGTTGAAGCCGTAACCGGCGAATTTCGCGACCATGGCGAAGATGTCGCGCGCCTGTGCTTCCGTCATGCGCGGTTCGAGCGTAGCGTTGGCGACGCAGCCTTCGATGAAGGACTTTTCGAGCGCGGCCATTTCTTCCGGGATCTTTTTGCCCATGGCGCGGCGCAGGAGATCGGCTTCCGCCAGGCTGTAGCCGGCCAGGCGACGGGCCAGATCCATGATCTGTTCCTGGTAGATCGGAATCCCGTAGGTCGAATGGAGAACCGCGGCCAGCGCCGGATGCGGGTAAGCGATCGGCGCATAGCCTTTCTTGCGGGCGGCGTAGATGGGGATCTGGTCCATCGGGCCGGGGCGATAGAGCGAGATCAGCGCGACGATATCTTCGAAGCTCGAGATGCCGACGCGCGAGATCGCCCGCTTCATGCCGGTCGATTCCAGCTGGAAGACGTTGATGGTCCAGCCCTGGCGGAGCATGTCGAAGACGGTTGCGTCTTCGTAGGGCGTCTTCCACGGATCGAAGATTGCTCCGGTCTTGGCGGCCAGTTCGCGCGCACGGTCGATGATGGTCAGGGTCTTGAGGCCGAGGAGGTCGAACTTCAGCAGGCCCTGGTTGTCGATCGACTTCATGTCGAACTGGGTTGCCGGGATGCCGGCCGGCGCGCCTTCGTTGTCGGAGAGCGGCGTGATCGATTCCAGCGGATCGTCGGCGAGCACGACGCCGGCGGGATGGCGCGTCTTGTGAGCGACGACGCCTTCGATCTTGATGGCCGACTGCATTGCCTCGGCGCATTCGACGTCGGAGCCGAGCGCTTCGCGCAGCGCCGGGCTTTCGGTCAGCGCGGCCTCGAGCGAGTCGACCTTGTCCGGGATGAGGTCGGCGATGCGCTTTTGCTGTCCGGGCGTCAGGCCGAGCGCGCGGCCGGCGGTGCGCCAGGCGGCCTTCGGCTGCAGGGTTTGCCAGGCGCCGATCTGGGCTACGTGGTCGAGCCCGTAGCGATCGACGATATAGGCGACGACGCGGTCGCGGCGGCGCTCGCAGAAGTCGATGTCGAAGTCGGGCGGCGAGACGCGCGAGGGGTTGATGAAGCGCTCGAAGAAGAGGCCGAGCTCGATCGGATCGAGATCGGTAATGCCGAGGCACCATGCGATGAGCGATCCCGCGCCGGAGCCGCGGCCAGGGCCGACCGGAATGCCGGAGGCTTTTGCAGCATTGACGAAGTCGGCGACGATCAGGAAGTAGCCGGCAAAGCCGAGCTTGATGATGATCTCGATTTCCATCGCGTAGCGCGCGTCATAGGCGGCGCGGTCGCTGATGCCGTGTTCGGAAAGACGCTTTTCGAGCCCTTGCGCCGAGACGGTCCGCAGGGTCGCCTTCTCGTCGACGCCCTTGAATGTCGGCATCGACGGCTTGTTCTGGGTGAGCGCAAAATTGCAGCGGGTGGCGAGCGCGATGGCGTTGTCGGTCGCTCCGGGCAGATCGGCGTAGAGCTCGCGGATTTCTCCGTCGGACAGGTAGTGGGCGACCGGCCAGCGCGGCTTCTGGTCTTCGCCGAGAATGTTGATGATGTCGGTGTCGACGGATTCCGCGACGACCGGGATCGGCGCGGCGATCGAGGGGATCGAGAGCGATGCGGCCTTGCGCGCGACGGCGCGCCCCTGGAGGCCGCCGGCCGAGCGTGCGATGGCGAAGGCGAGCCGATCGGCGGGCAGCCCGGCGATGAGGGCGGCGATCGCTTCGTGATCGGTGGCAGCCCATGCGGTCGCGGCTGGGCAGCCGGCGTCGATCGAGATGAACAGGGGCGCCGCGGCAAGGGCGGCGATGAGCTGGGCAAGGTTGAATTGCTTCAGGCGCAGCTCGTTCGAGATGCGGCAGAGCGCCGGCCAGCCCGGGGCGTCCTCGATGTGGACCGCGATTTCGAGGTCGTCGAGGACGAGACGCGTCCCCAGAACGGCTTTGAGGCCCTTTTTCTTGGCCTCGAGCGATAGTTCGTAGGCGCCGGCGAGGGCCTGGTCGTCGCAGAGCGAGGCGACGCCCGACGTTTTGGCGAGCGCGACGATCTTCTTCGGGCTGAGCAGGGAGCGGCCGGTCGTGTAATGACTGGCGGCGTAGAGGAGCGGGATCGCGCTCATGGGGCGGGTTCCCTGTGCTGCGGCGCGAGGAGGGGAATCTGGATCGGGGTGCGGTCGGTTTCCTCGGTTTGCGCGAGGAGCGCATCGAGGAAATCGCCCTGCGTGCGCGGCGTGTCGAGCATGACGCGCATGCGGCAATAGGCGGTGGCGAGCAACTCGCAGTCGACGAGAGCCTCGTGGTAGGTCGAGCGCGCGTCGGTCGAAATGTTGAGACGGCGGCATACGGCGTCGAGCGAGACGGGTTTGCCTGGCCATAGCCGCTTGGCGATGTTGATCGAATCCTCGACCGGAACGGCGAGCGTGATGTCGGGAAAGCCGACGCGCAGGCATTCGGCGGACAGGAAGCGCATGTCGAATGGCGCGTTGTGCGCGATGAGGCGGGAATCGCCGATGAATTCGGCAATCGGAGGCCAAGCGTCCTGGAATAGGGGCGCGGTCGCGAGATCGTCGTCCTTGATGCCGTGGACGAGGAACGAGGACCATTGGACAGGGACGCCCTCGGGATTGACGCGTCGTTTGATCGAACGGCCCGTCGGTCGCAGATCGATGATCTCGACGGCGGCTATCTCGATGACGCGATGGCCGGCGTCGGGATCGAGGCCGGTCGTTTCGGTGTCGATGACGCAGGCGCGGGTTGGCGACATTGGTTTTCGGGTTGCCGGATGGTCCAAAAGACGGCGCCGGCGTCACTTCGGGAGAAGTCGCCGGCGCCGAGGGTGCGAGGAACTGACGATCAGTTCTTCTGGGACGGCTTGTCGTTGCCGAGCGAGTAGAAGGGGCTCTTGGCCGGCGAGCCGTCGGACTTCTTGTCCTTGTAGAAGCCGACGACATTGAAGGTGGCGCGTGCGCCGTTGTAGTCGTGCTCGAAGCTGAAGCGGATCGCGCCCTTGCCGATCTGGCCGAAGAAGCGGGTCTTGAACATCGCGCCGCTGAACGCGGGCTCGGACGAGGTCTGGCCGTTTTCGCGGCGGGCGGCCGAGAAACGGTAGTACTCGGAATCATTCTTCGACTTCTGCGGCGTCGGATCGATCGTCATGGCGTATTCGACGTTGTCGATCTTGATCGTGCCGGAGATGGCGTTGTTGTCGCCGGTGAACAGGCTGCCGACGATCTTCGCGTCGAGGGCGACCGGCGGCTTGGCGTATTCTGTCATGTTCAGTCCTTTTCTGGGGATGGTAGAGAGGGAAACGGTAACGGATGAATCAGGCGGCCCGTTTGGTCTGCTGCAGGACGTCGGAGACGATCTGCGTCAGAAGGATCGGGAGTTCTGACGTGTCACGGATATTTCTCCAGCCGGGAATCTTCATCGTCGGGGCGTTCGGACCAATGCCGATGCCGACGAGGTAGACGCCGGATCTGATTATTCCGTTGGCGGCGCTGAGCGTGCGTTTTCGATCGCTGGCTTCTCCGTCCGTGATGAGGAAAAGGATTTTACGCTTCTCCGAGCGCAAGCGAAGCGCCTTTTGCGCTTCGAGCAAACCGAAATGGGTCGGGGTGCCGCCGTTTTCGCCGTCGGCCGGAATTGCGCCGATGGCGCTCTTGAGAGCGCTGGGGGCGTCGGTGAACCGCTTGATCCATTTGATCAGGTGGGAGGCTGGCGCGCTGGTGTAGGTCAGCGCCGCCGTGTGCACGTCGCGGTCGGTTCCGATCGCAGAAGCGAGCGCTGCTGTCGCTTCGGCGAGATGATCGAGGCGGGTTTTTCCGGAGCGATCTTTTTCGCGCATCGAGGCCGAGAGGTCGAGGCAGAAGACGACGGATGCCGCGCGATCCTTGCGGGCGTCGCGACGGGAATAGATGTCGGACGACCCGGTCGAGATGCCGATCAGGTTGCTGAGATCGAGATCGCCATCCTCGAGCTGGAAGCGTTCGCGGCGGTAGGTTTCCGACGTGAGCAGCTTGCGCGCGGCCTGGGCGACGCGCGCGGCCGATGCGCCGCCCTTTTGGAGCAGGCGATGGTAATTGGGCATGTCGCGATCGTCGCTGATGCGGATCTCGATGCGCGACAGGTCGTGTTCGTCGGCGCCGGCGCCGGTCGCCTTGACGATGGCTGCGATCACGTCGCTGACGTCGAGCGCAGTTGTCGGAATGGCGTCGCTATCAGCAGTCGGCGAGAGCGGCGCGGCGCCGCCCGAACTGGCGCCTTGCTGCGACGGGCTGCCGGAACCGGCGGTCACGCCGCCGCCGGCCTGGCCGTGCGATGCCTGCTGCTGCGGCTGCTGGCCCTGTGGACCGGCGGATTGTGATGTGCCGCCGGGCGCCGCGCCGCTTTGCGGCGGCGAGCCCGAGCTGGAGGAACCAGGCTGGGCGTCATGATCGGCGCCTTGAGCAAGTTTCGACGGATCGCCGGTATTGTCCTGCTGGGGCGCCGGCGCGTGCTGATCGGAAGCGCCGGCGCCTTGGCCGTCGGCCGTATTGTTGTTCTTCTGGTCGTTGGATTGGCCGCCGGAGCCGCCTTGAGGTTGGTTCTGGTCCGACGGAGAGGTTCCGTCAGCGCCGGTGGGCGGGTTGGCGTCGGATTTGGTGTCCTTGGGGTCGCCAGATGGGTCGGAGTTCGTGGCGTCGGGTTTGGTTTGGGGCTGAGCGCCCGACGAAGGGTCGGCCTGATCGTCCGTCTTGCTTGAATTGGAGTCGGATCGATCGGAGCCGTCGTTGCCCTTGCCAGCGCCGGGCTGCGACGAAGGCTGATTCTGCTGGGGTGAGTTCTGCGGCTGCTGTTGCTGCTGGGCCTGCTGCTGCGGAGGCGGCGGCGGGGGATCCTTCTTGAAATATTTGTTGGCGCATTCGACAGCGATGTCGAAAGCGAGCTCCATGACCTCTCGATGGGAGCCGAGCTGAAGAATGGCTGGCCAATAGGCGTCGAGCATCTGACGCCCGTCCGGGCAGAGCGCGCTGGCGCGGTCGAGATTGGCTTTGGCGATTGCGGCGCAGGGGTAGGCGTTGTCGATGCAGCCTGCCCAGGTGATCATGGCGCCGAGCGCGTTCGGCATGGGCATTTCGGTGACGCCGGCCAGCTCGGCGGCCTGGCGCTCATTCACGTGGAGGCGCGTTTTGGCGATGTTCAGGAACGAGCCGGGATAAGCGCGCTTGATCGCGCGCTCGATGCGCCAGTCCTCGATGGTGTTGTCGATGTACTGCGAAGTGCGCCAGATCCAGTATTCCTTTTCGTCGATGCCGAGCGCTGCACGCTGTTCGGGCGTGTCGATCTTTTCTCTGGAGTTCGGCGCGCCAAGGATCTTGCCGAGGACGGCGGAGAGTTTGCGCTTGGCGAACGTCCAGACGTAGGGGATCTCGCTGTAGAGGACGTGCGCGCATTCGTGGTTGGAGTAGCCACGCAGAACGAGCGCCTTGGATTCTGGATATTGCTCGGTCGAGGAAAGCTCGGGGATGCGGATCGTGGGTACAGCGGCCGGCGTCGTGTAGGCGACATAGGCCTGCGCGCCGGCGAATTCGACCGGAATCTTGGCGCCGGTGAGCGCGGAAATCGTGCTTTCGATTTCTCCGCGCAGAATGTACCCCGGAATGGTTTTCTCGATGGGCGACGACATCGTCGCCGCCCCGGCGGTCGATGCGCGGGTCACTTCCAGTCGTCTCCGTAGATTTGCCTGCCGAATTCCTCCGCCGCGCTGACGTCGGAGGCGAGCGGGACGCGGTTGATGAGGATCGTGCGGATCGCTTCGACCTCCGCGGCCTTGCGTTCGAGCGGGTCGCGCGGATTGAGGCCTTCGATCCAGTTGGCGACCGCCGTGAGCTGACGATAGGAGCATGTGGTCGAAAGGCGGTTGGAGACGAAGGCGCTGCGCATCAGGTTGGCGTAGCTGATGCAGCGCTGGGCGCTGTCGCGCGGCAGGCCGGGGCAGTCGGCCAGGATGGTGGCGAGCTCCTGGTCCTCGGGCATGTATTTGCAGTCGATCCAGAGCGGAAAGCGGTCGCGCGTGGCTTCCGACATTTCCTGCCGCAGGCCGTAGGGGTTCTCGCCGTCGTCGCGACCCTTGGTGTTTGCGGTCGCGAGAATCGCGTGATCGGGATGCGGCGCGATGAACCGGCCGCCGTCGTCGAGAATGGTGATGCCTTTGCGTTCGTAGGCCTGGTGGGCGACGTACTGCAGGTCGGGGTCGGCGCGGTCGATTTCGTCCATGTCGATGATGGACGGCATCGAGATCGCCTTGGTGAGCAGGCCATCGAACCATTGCGTTTCCGAGCCGCGCTCGGTCGTGATCTGCTTGAAGCCGCCGATCATGTCGCGCTTGCGCATTTCGCCATGGACGGGGATGCGGAAGAAGGGGCGGCCGAGGTGCGCGGCCAGGGCTTCAGCCATGGTCGTCTTGCCGCAGCCGGTCGGCCCGACGAGAACGGAGTTCAGACCCTTGGCGATGCCCCATAGCGCCTGACGCAGCGAGACCGGATCGAAAGCGTAATTGGGGTTCGCGATCGGCACGTAGGGGTGGGGCGCATCCCAGGTGTAGACAGGGATGTCGAAGGTGAAGCGATGGGCGTGTTCCGGCGGGATTTTCGTCGCGAACACGGAAGCGGCCGGCAGCATGCGCATCGTGCCCGACGGCAGCGGCCCCTCGGCCGGAATGGGCGTGACCGCCTTGCGCGCGTGCATGCCGCCCTTGGCGAGAATCTTCTGGGCGTTGTCGAGGGATTCGATGATCTGGAAGACGCTGCGCACGGAGCCGTTGGTCGCCTGTGCGACGATGCGATCGGCGGTCGACAGCAGGGAGCGGTCGATTTTCGGGATCGCGAGCGGCGTGTAGGTCGGCGTGGCTGTGTCGTCGGCCGCAGGCGCCGCCGCCGCGGATGCGTCGCCGCCAGCGGGCGCGACGGGCGGTTCGAGATCGCGCAGGAGGTCGCGCATCTCGGGATCCTTCAGCTTCGTCATTTCTTGGACGAAGCTGCGAAGGTCGGCATTGGTTGTGAGCTTCTGGATGCGCTCGTTCTGGGTGAGCGCCGGATCGGTGAAGTCGGGAACATACGGCGTGATCTCGGCGAGGGTCGCCGTCAGGGCTCCGGCGATCGCGTCGGTCCACAGGGCCGGATCCTGACTGGCGTCGGCCATCAGGCTCGTAAACAGCGCGCGGTGCGGATGATCGGCGGCTGTGACGTCGAAGCGCGATGCGCCGGCAGGCAGGAGCTTCTTGATGAGATAGAGCGCGATCATGCGGAGCGCGATCTGGCTGGATTTCGTCATTTTCGGGGGCTCATCGGAGGAAGGAATGCGGAAGGATGGAAGCAATGGGAAGGCGGGGCGGGCGCGGTCGCGACCACCGAACAACGTCGGAACTCCGTGGAGATCAGCGGGAAAGGCTGGCGCGCTCGCGCGGTTGGGAAATCGCCTGTTCGCCGGAGAATATCTTCAGCATGTTCTGCGACTCCGCGAAGCTGCGCTTCACGATCTCGTGGTGATCGGAACCCTTCGGTCGCGATTCGAGCGTCGTGAATACGTCGAAGCGCTTGGCGACGGCTTGACGGCCGTATTCGATGATTTCGTCCGGCGTGAAGGTCTTCGGCGATATCGGCTTGACGAGGCGCGTTGTGGCTTTGTTGCGGCCAAAGCAGATTTCATTCTTCTGCAGCAGGAGAAAGCGTTTCGAGTTGCGCGGGCGCACGGCGAAGACGGTGCGCAGCCCATCGTGCAGGCCGTAGATCTTGATGTTGTGAGGCTGGCCTGCGGAGAGGTCTTTCCAGGGGCGATATTTGGTCGTCGGAGTTTCCGGACCCTTGGCGATGAAATTCTCGATCTTGCGGTACTTGTCCATGCTGCCGTGCATGTAGGTCGATGCGCCCATATCGATCACGGTGTAGGCCTGCTTGTCGAAGCCGGCTTCGGTGTGGGCGCGCGCGCCGCGGCCGTTGATCTGGATCCACTCGGAACGTGAAGTCGTTTCTTTCAGGCAAAGTAGACTTTGCGTGCGCGTCACATCGACGCCCTCCGTCAACATGTTGACGCTGCTCAGCACCTGGACGCGTCCGGCGCGATAGTCGGCGAAAGCCTTTTCGCGGAGGGCCGGCGAGAGGTCGGAATGGACGACTGCGGCCTTGATGCCGGCCTCTTGGAAGGCCGCGCACAAGAGATCGGCGTCCTTGATCGTGTTGGTGTAGGCGAAGGTTGGAACGGGCGTGCCGTTGTTCGCTTTCAGCCAGGCGCGGATCGAGGTGTCGAAGAAATCGTGGGGACGACTTGTGGCGAGCGCCTTCTGGATGCCGACCGCTGGTACGGACGGGTCGTTGGGATCGAGGATCTCGTCGACGGTTTCGGCGACGGTCTTGCCGTTCGAAAGCCGGTATTCGGGGCAGGTCACTTTTGGGGGCACGATTGCGCCGCAGCCGGCAGCCTCTTCGTAAGTGACATGAAAACGCTCGCCGTTGCAGAGCGCTGGATGGAGTTTGGCCTTGTCGGAGCGCTCGAGCGTCGCGCTCGTGCCCATGACGACGGCATTGGGATTGATCTTGAGGACGGCGTTGATGATTGCTGAATGCTGTGCCTCTTCGTCGGCCGTCGCGTGGTGGCATTCGTCGATCCATACGGCGTCGCGGTGGCCGATCGCATGACGATTGGCGTACAACGTCTTGGTTATTCCGTAAGCGGCCTGGCCGGACGGGTCGAATTCTCCGTTGATCGAGAGACTGGCGTCTTTGACGCCAAGTGAATTGGCCCTGGCTATGTTCTGCGCGCCGATTGCCTGGCGATCCTGGACGACGAGGACACGGAAATCGGGTCTTTCGGCGATGAGACGCTGAAAGACGTCGATGGCCATGTTGGTTTTCCCGAAGCCGGTTGGCGCGGAAATGACGATGTTTTTGCCGGAAAGGAGGGCGGCGGCGGCAGCCGTCGTCACCTGTTCCTGCAGTTCAGTGCGGCGGGCTAAATCGACAGCCATGACGGAATTTCCTGCGACGCGGATATTTTAACGAAGTCGCGGCCGGTCTACAATGACGGACGAAAATCATTGCAACGGAGAAATCCATGGCGGCGCTGTCGAGCTTTCTGACACGATCCGGGCGTGTTGCCGGACGTGGCGCGAAAGAAGCGGAGAAGATCGAGGAGCATGCGCCGGCTGGGTTTTTGAGCCGGGCCCGGCGATCGGCGGAAAGCGCCGTCGGCGTCGGCGGCGACGTTGCGTCAGGCCTTCTCGGGGGCGGCGCGGGCCTTGGGCGTCTCGGGAGGATCGGAGTTGGGATCGGCGCTTTGGGCGTCGCTGCAGCCGAGATGGAAGAGATCATCCGGCTCGTGAAGTTTGTCGGGGAGTTCGTGCACGATCCGAAGGGCGCGCTGACGCATCTTTTCGGCGGGCAGACGGAGGGCGACAAGCAGCATGCGATTCAGGCCGCGAAGGCTGCAACCGGTGGAGCGCCGAACAAGGCCGCTGCGATGCTTTCGTCGTTGGCGCCGGGCGGGGGCGCGAAGGTGGACATGCCGTCGTTCGACGCGACGCGCGTTGCGATTCATGAGCCAGGTCGGGCGAAGGAGCATGGCGCGCGGGCGGCCATGCAGATGGGGCCGCATGGCGGGCCGCGCACGATCGAGGAAGCCTATTTGCGGTCGGTGGAGATGGCGGAGAAGAATGGCCAGCCGATCAAGCCGGGCTCGATCGTCGAAATGGAATTCGTTCAGAATGGCAGGAAGAGCCATGTCAACGTCGAAGCGGTCGACGGCAAGAGCTTTCTGCCGATCGCCGGCGAGAACGGCCGGTCGCAGCTGATCCTGCCGCGTGGCTTCGAGACGGCGGATTACGCGAAGGAAGCGGGCAAGCGGCTGGAAGCGGCGAGCGGCATCGCGATCGATGCGCGCGCCGGCGTTCCGGGACGCGAGGGCGGCTTCGCGACGATCGGGCCGGCGCTGATGGCGTCGGGACGTGCGGACGGGCAGAGCGCGGAAGCGATCAAGCTCGCCGGCATGGGCATGGGTATCGGCGGTATCGGCGCGACGCAGGAGGTCGCCGGGCGGCGGATTGGCGCGCCTGACGATTCCGTCGCGATGTTCGCAAGCCGTGGGACCGCCGATGGCGGCCGGGCGTTGCGGTACGAGGGCGCGCTGATCGATGGCGGCCGCGCATCGCTGGTTCTGTCGACCAGCGGCCAGGGCGAGGCGCAGAAGACGGTGATGTCCGCGAAATCCGAGCGTCCCGGGCTCAACCGGATGGCGGTGGTGACCGGCTCGAGCACGGGGCTCGGCGGCGTTGGCGCCGACGGCAAGATCGCATTGTCGCGTGAAGGCCGTGAGTCCGTTCATGCGCTCGGCGAGGCCGCGGGGCGCAAGATCGACGTGCTGCTGGCCGGCACGGAGAAAATGGGCGCGAAGCGGGACTCGGCGGTCGTGATCGATCGCGACTCTGGTCGTGCGGTCGAAAGCGTGTGGAGCGGCAATCGCATGGTGACCGTCAGCGACGGCCGCATCGATCTTGTGACCAAAGGCGCGGACGGCAAGCTGAGCGTGAAGTCGATCGAGGACCGTGAGGTGTCGGTCAATGCGAAGACTGGCACGACGCGCCTGTCGACGGCGGCGCTGACCGCTGTGTCGGAGTTTTCGCGCGCGCCGGCGTCGGGCGGCGCGGCGATCGAGGCCAAGGATTTCATGGCGAGCCTGCCGGTGCGCGCGCCGCGCAGCGGCGGCGTCGGCGTCGGCGACTGAGGAGAGTTGAAATGAACGGAATAAAGTCTGGCGCGGCTCTCGTCGCCGCATTGATTTTCGTGGGTCCGGCGGCGGCGGCGACCCTGACGATACAGGATACGTTCAACCAAGGCTCGAACGGATCCCCGATGACGGATCCGAGCAATTCGTGGGCGAACATTCACGGCAGCCCGTTGAATGCGACGCCAACGGGGCCGACGACCCAGGCGACGACGACGCCGGGGAATGGTTCAGGAGCGACCTCGCCGACGACGTCGGGCGGAGGATCGACGCCGAAGTGATCGGGTGATCAGAGCTCGTCGTCCAGCGCCTTGGCGGCAGCGATCGATTTTGCTTCGATGGTTGCCCGGAGCTCGATGAGAGTTTGTTTCAAGGCAAGCAGGTTGGCGGCACGCGCGGCGAGAAGGCGTTCGTTTTCCGCCGCCAGAATGGCGTCGTCGTTGGCGTCGAGTTCAGGTTGTGGTTGGCCGCGGTAGTAAGTTTCGCATTTGCGGACCCATTTGGTCAGCCTGCTGTGTGTCTTTTCACCGATTCCCTCAAGGTCGGTCGGGAGGCCTCTCTGATATATGTCGGCGGCGGTCTTGTAGCCGTGATTGTGAAGCGTTTGTTTGACCGAGCGCCGCAGCGTGAAACTGTGGATTATCGTTGGATTGGTTTCTTCGATGGGCTGACGCTTCAATCGCTCGATGAGCCAGGCCTTGCGCTTCGCGTCAAGGTAAGCCGTCCGGCGGGAAGCTGCGCCGACGGTCGAATCGTGCCGGTAAGCGGCGAGTTCGACGGCGATCGTCGCCTTGCATTTGTCGAAAGCGGTGATGTCGCGGCTTTCTATGTAGCCGTGTTCGACGACTTTAATCCGCTCGCGAGAGGACGGCTGCTCTCCGAAAAAGAGGCGCAAGAGACGCGAGAGGAGGCCGCGCGGCTTGGGTATGGGCGAGCGCTCGGCGATGTAATCGCGCGTGTGCTGATCGATGGGCGCAGGCGGATAGTGGATTGCGGCGATTTCGCCTTCGAATGTGTCGATATTGAAAGGGGGCATGATGCGGGGCGGCTCGGGAGAATGGAATGGCGATGAGTTTGGCGAAGTCTGCGGGCCGGTAAAGGCAAACCAGCGGGTGCAAAGAGACTATTTGGGGATCAATGATCGAGTAGGGATGTGCGAGCCGATGGGCATCGGCTCGCGTCGGGATATTGACGCTTGGTCAGGCTGCGAGCAACGACCAGTCCGGCGCGTCATCGATGCGCGCGACGGAGAAACGCGTCGTCAGAATGGCGAGCGCCTTGTTGCGCTTGCCGGGTTCCTTCGGAAGGAAGAACCGCGGTCCGGCGGCGCCTGGCACTGCGAGCTGGATCAGGCCGATGTCGCGAGCGACGCCGGCAGCGAGCTTGGTGTCGCGCAGCGTCGGGAAGATCTCGGTCTTCGTTTCGGCGAGAACCAGCTGATTGGCGATCATCCAGTTGTTCGACAGGACGAGGGTCTTGTTGGCGTCCAGGCTGGTGTTCAGCGACGACATGTCGAGGCGGCCGGTCGTCGGGTTGTAGCGGGGATCGCTCTTGACCGCCGCGATGAGCGTGTCGCCTTCGTCTGCTCCCATTATGAGGCCCATGACGCGGCGGCCGTCGGTCGTATCGGCGACGACGGCATGCTGGCGCGAATGGGCCTTCAGCGTCTCCTGGATGGTCGGAAGCGCGCCGGAAAGGATGACGGTCGGACGCGACATCATCTCGGTGATCTTGGCGACGCGATCCTGCCAGATGGCGCGCGCCTGCTCGTCGGTCTTGAACGTCGGGATGCGCTCGGCGGTGTAGATCAGCTGCGAGTTGTAGTCGATGATCGTCGACCGGTTCGGCTCGATGATCCGCACGCGCGTAGGCTCGGCCAGGATATTCTTGGAGCGCTCGGCGACGATCTGGATCCAGATCTGGTTGGTGACGGGCGACCACCAGACAGTGGGCGGCTGAGCGTCCGAATTGAAGAGCTCGGCCTCCATCATGGCCGAGTCGTAGTCCTTCATGTCCGGCGGCTTGGCGCCGGAGACGCGGAAGGCGCGGACTTCCGCGCCGGTCGAGGTGTCCTTGTGGATGACCTCCTCGGACTCGATCTTGAGCTGCTGCTCGATCGGCTCGGGGCCGGAATCGTAGCTGCGGTCGACCAGCGAGTTTTCGATGGCGATTTCGAGCTCCCGGTCGACGTGGGTGAAGACGCGCGTCTGGAAATTGATCGGCGTACGCGCGATGCGCTTCATGATGCGGCGGATCGTGTGCTCGTCGCTGGTGAACGTCGGCTTCTTGTCTTCGCCGAGCAGGCGGAAGGACGTCATCTGCTCGAAGTCGGTGCGCACGACGTCGGGATATTTGTCGCCGATGACGCCCTGCAGGAAGCGTATGAACGCCATGCGGGCATAGCTGTTCTCATAAGAATGGCGCATCGCGAACGGGCCGGTGACGGCGTCGCGGTGGCCCTGGCCCGACGCGCCGAGGCGGCGAATGCGGGCGAGCGTCTGGGACAGGTAGGCGCGTTCGGCCGGCAGGTCGGTCGAGACGAGCACGACTTCCGGCGCGTGGCGCTGGTTCGAGCGGTGCGTGCGGCCGATGCCCTGAACGGCCTGGTCGGCGCGCTGGCCGGGCTGAAGCACGTAGTGGCGGCGCGGCTTCTGGTTCCGCGCGTCGAGGGCGGCGTGATAATCCATGCTGGCTCCGCCGGCGCCGACGCTGAACGCCAGGATCGACTTGCGCGCGCCCATGAAGGCGGCGAGATCGGCGCGCACGTCCTGCTCGGTGCGCTTTTCGAGGGTTGGAGCGCCCGTTTTCGGATCGGGAATGTAGCGCTGCGACCGGCCGGTGATTTCGGCGACCTGTTCGGCGCCGAAGGCGGCGAAGATCTGGTCGAGCGGCGTCGGATGCTCCGGGATGAGGGTGAGGCGCTGGAGGAGGTCGTCCTTGAGCGCCTGGTTGCCGGCAAGCGGCACGACGGCGCCGGCCTTGTCGCGCGCGGGCTTGTAGCTCGTCATGTAGCGCGTCGAGCTGCCCTTGATGAGCGTCATGCGGACGGTGGGGATGAAATCTTCGATGAGGCGACGCAGGTTGCGCGCGGCCGTGGCGTCGGCAGCGCCGGCGTCCGCTTCGTAGGTGTTCATGAGCTGGACGACCGGCGCCTTGCCCTCGGCGAGGGCCTGGCGCATGTCCTCGATCATCGTCGGGGTCTTGAGCGAGACCAGCATCATTTCGGAGATGCGGCGGGCGGCCGCCTCGAAGTGCGAGAACATTTCCTTCGGGATCGTGCTGTTGGCCGGCAAAGCTGCTTTCCAGGCCTGTTCGAGGGCCTCGCGGACCTCGAGCACGATTTTCATCGTGTCATCCCAGGCGCGGCGTTCGCTGGCATTGAGCGTATGGAAGAGCGAAGCGGCGGTGACGCCTTCGAGCGACAGCGTGCGGGTGATCATCAGGCCGGATGCGACGAGATGGGCCGAGATGATCTCGAGACCGGTCAGGCCGAGCTGCTCGATCGCGCCGAGGCAGTCCTTGCGGCTGGCATAGGGGCAGCCGTCGCCCCACAGGCCGAGGCGCGACATGTAGGCAAGGTTGTTGAAGTTCGAAATGCCGGTCGCCGTGGCATAGACGATGCGGGCGCGCGGGAGCTTTTCCTGGATGATGAGCCCGGCAAGGCCCTGGCGGGACGACGCCATCGTGCCGAAGAAACCCTCTTCGCCGACGGCGTTGCGCAGGTTGTGGGCCTCGTCGAAGATGATGACGCCTTCGAAATCGGCGCCGAGATGCTCGACGAGCTGTTCGATGCGCGGGAAATGGTGGGGATCATCGCCCTCGCGCAGGGTCGCATAGGTCATGAACAGCAGGTGGTTGCGCGCCGGCAGGGGATCGTCGGCCCGGTAGGCGGCGACGTCGGTGAGGTCGGAGCGCGGGCAGCCGAGCATCATGAGCGCCTTTTCGACGTTGTCACGGTGACGGGATTTTTCCGTCACGTAGACGGCGCGGCCGCGGCCTTCGGCGCGGTTGGCGAGGACGAGCGCGATCTGCTCGTTCGTCTTGCCGACGCCAGTGCCGTCGGCGAGCACCACGCCGTAGCGTTCGCCGGTCGGCATGATCTTTTCGTGTGCGCTCATCATGGCGACGACGGCTTCGAACTGCGCGTCGGAGATCGCGCCCTTGGCGAGCAGATCGGGATTGAGGCGGGGCTTGGCGGTGTAGAGCGGCGGCTCGATCGAATCGAGCGTCTTGGGCACGATCAAGCGGGTCGGATGGGCCATGGCGATGTCGCTGACGGCAAGCCGCGGCTTGTAGGCGTCGTAGATCGCAGTGACCGTTTCGCGTTCGCCGGTTGGCGCGCGCGTATAGCCGATCGGCTCGAAAACGACTGGCCCTTTCGGCGGTGCCTTGGAGACGGCGCCGGTGCGACGCGGGATCGCGTCGATGGCGGCGACGCTGGCCGGCGTCGCGATATCGACGACAATGTCGGCGATCGGCTCGATTTCCGCCTGAAACAGGTCGACGCAGAAGAAGCGGCCGACGGCGATGGTGCAGAAGCGCGGCAGGCCGGCAAGCGCCTCGGTCCGGCTGGCGTCGGCGGCGCGGATCAGCGCCAGACGGCATTCGTCCGTCGGGGCGAGGCCGGCAAGCGCATCGGCCGACGTGATGATTGCGGTCGAGACGGTCGCGCCGGTCTCGATCTCGCCGCCGAGGGCGGCGGCGAATTCTTTCGGCTGAACGGCGTCGGTGACAAGGGCCTCTCCGGGACGGGGAAAGGCGGCGCGGGCGGCGATCCACCAGGTTTCGGCGACGGCGGGGGTCTCGATGCAGCAGCGTTTGCGCAGCATGCCGGCGTTGAGGAAAGCCATCGGGGCGGCGTCGAGCAGGGGGCTGACGAAGTTCGCCATGGCCTTGAGGCCGGCAAGGAACACGGCGAGGCGCTCGTCCTCGGGCAGTTCGAGGGCGTTGCCGGACTGGATGGCCGAGATGTGGCGGGCGATGTCGTGCGGATCGAGCGGCGTCATGATGGTCCTGTCCGTGCGCAAGAAAAAAGCCCGACGCGGGTGCGCCGGGCGTCAGGTATCGGAGCGGGGAAGCCGGTTTAGAGGTAGGCCGGCCACCAAGCGTTGAGGCGGAAGGCGATCTCGTGGTGAAGGTTCGGATCGCCGTTGGCGGCCTCGCGGAAGCGGTCGGAGATCAGCGTGACGATGTCATTCTTCGGCGCGCTCTCGGCGTATTTGGCGTCGGCTTCGCTCAGAAGCTCGGCGGTGAGGTTGCGCAGCTCTTCGATATTCATGAGCTTGAAGAACGCTTCGTTCGGCAGGTAATCGCCGCGGCCGCCGTTCGGCACATTGGCGCGCAGAATGTCGCGCACGAGCGCATCCTCGGGAAAGAGGATTTCCGGGCCGCGCTGGTTTTCGAGGCGCATCGCGACCGCGATGGCGTTGAGGGTGCGGACTTCGGCGATCGGCAGCGACAGCGCGCAATCGAGTGGCCTGGCGGCATTCGCCTTGGCCGTCTGCGCGAACAGGGTGAACTGGTCGGTGATCAGCCCGGTCGCGTCGCAAAGCGGATCGGCGTCGATCTGGGGGCGTTCCGGCGTCGCGCGCAGGCGGTCGTCGCCGAGAAACGAAGCGAGCAGCAGGCGCTCGGCGTATTCGGAATTCTGGATCACGCAGAGCGCGGCGCGGTCGACGCGCATGCGTGCGAGAGCAGCCTTGGCCGCCTTGGCGGACGGGGGATGGTTGGTGATCGTGCGAACCGGTTCGGGCGCAGCAGGCGCAACTGCCGCAACGTCCGGATCGGTGGCAAAGCCCATGTTCTGGGCGGTGGCGTGATCCTCGCTGTCGTGCGCGATCTGGACGCCGTCGGGTTCGGAGGCCGGCAACAGCTTGTCGTGGACGGTGATCGCGCCGTCGTCGGCTACGACGATGAACGCATTGGCGTTGCGCGGCGAGTCGGTCGAGCGCCAGAGCTGTGCGAGGAAGGGCTTGGAACGCAGCACTTCGACCTTCTGGCCGGTGCGCTCGAGTTCGACGACGCGTTCCTGGATGGCGAGGTTCTGGCGGTCCCAGAACGCCTGACGGTCCTCGAACCAGTCGTGGTCGGGGTCCATCATGTCGCTGACGGTCGCGAGACCGGAGGAGGCGACGTCGAAGATCGCGTTGCGGACCGGGATCTTGTCCTGGCGAGCGAGGTCGTTGAGGTCGCGCACGGTGCGGTACATGCCGGGATTGCGGTCGATTTCGGCATGAACGCGATGCTGGTCGCTTTTCGACAGCAGCGAAAAGCGACCGACCCAGGCGATCGTGCGGTCGCCGTTGGCGACGTAGAGGCGGATCTTCTCGTCGGCGCGCGTGACGGCGATGCGGTCGTTGATCTCGCCGGGCTTGAGGCCGGTTTCGCGCGACAGCTCGCGGATCGAGACGCCGTTGGCGAGCGCATCGGCGACGGCGGCGCACTCCTGCAGCGGCGGCATGTCGCGACGCACGACGTTCTCGGCGATGGCCATGATGTAGGCCTCGCGGTCGTCGACCTCGTAGATCATGATGTCGGCTTCGTGGTCGAGCGTGATCTTGCCCGTCTTGACCATGGCGTTGAAGCCGGCGAGGCGCGTATGGCCGATGAAGACCTCGAAGACGTCTGGGGTCGAGGTCGGGCGCGCAGCCATCGGCTGGAGCTGTACGGTGTCGGTCATCTGCTCGCCGATGGTGATGACGAAGTCTTCGTCCATCGTCTTGCGCGGATTGATCTTCGAGGGAACAAGATTGCCGATGCGGACGCGGGCGTGGACGCCTTTGCGTTCGGTGGCGGCGGCAGGCGAAGCAGGGACGCGTTTTTTGGCGGCGGCCATTTGGGTCTCCGTTGGAAAGAAAACAGGCGGGGGCGTTTTTGGGATTCGGAAAATCGGGGGCCGAAAACGTCAGGCGGAAAATGCGATGCGGAGGTCGTCCTCGATCTGCTTCACGATGGCGTCGTCGTTGCGATGGAGGGCGAAGGCTGTGTGGAACGTCGGAAAAACCGGAGCGGCCGACAGGGAAGTCGACAGGATCTTCCCGCGGTTCTGCTTGATCCGGTCCTGGCCGGTGAGAGCCCAGAGCGCGATCGAGCCCATGGCGACGATGCGCTTGGGCGCGGTCGATTTCACGAGGTCACGGAAAAACGCGATGTCGGCGGCGTGCGAGGTATGGAGCGAGCGGCCGTGATAGGGCGAGACGCCTTGGGCCGCCTGCGACGGGTCGTCGGTGAAGAAGGTCGAGATGTCGTTGGAGCGGCGCTTGCCGTCTGCTGTTGCGGTCCAGGTCGGCTGGAAGCGGAAGACATTGGCGATGAGCGTGGCGTCGCGCTCGACGTTGAGCGTGCGGAGCGCCTGCGTCAGCAGAAGGCCTGCAGGTCCGACGAAGGGCTTGCCGAGGATCGCCTCGGTCGCGCCAGGCGCCTCGCCAACGATAAGGAATCCATTGAACGGAAGTTTCGGGCGCGCCGGCTCGACCGGGCCGGCGATTGCGCCCTGGGGCAAAGCGGAAGTGGTCATCTCTTGGTCCGGGATTTCTTGGGCTGCGGGGCGCGAGCGAAGGTGACGAGGATTTTCGCGTGCGGCATCATGATTGCGAGGACGGCGCGCTTGAGCTGGCTCAGTTTTGTATCCGTGCCCTTCCAGTCTTCAACGCAATAGATGCCGGTTTCGACGTCGTCGTAGGTGTAATCGGCGATATAGGTCGCATGCGTTTTGCGGCCGAGCGCGCTCTCGATCATGAGAGGCTGTTCGCCGCAATAGAGCGGAAATCGCGTTTGGCGTTGGAGGTTGCGGATCGCGCCGGCCGTCTGAAGCATCGAGAGGGCGGCGAAACGGTTGTGCTCGCCCCTGGAATCGAAAGTGCCGAGCGCGCTGGTCGTGCGGACCGCGCCGAATTTGTTGCGCGGATTTTTCTTCCTGGCGGTGAGATCGCGGAATTCGGCGGCGCTCATGCGCTCCTGTGTGGTCATCGCGCGTCGCGTTCCTTGAACAGCTTGCGACGATAGGCGCGCATGAGTTCTTCGGCGCGGTCGGCGGCAAGCGTGTCGTGCAGGATGTCGGAACGCGAATTCGCGCGGATGTGGCGCAAGATGACTTCGATTGCCGCGAATTCGACGTCCTTCGGGTCGGCCCGTTCGCATTCGTCGATCAGCGCGCCGTCTTCGAGCGTGCGCAGATGGTCGATGAAGACGGGATCGCGGGTCAGCACGACCATGCGGCGCAGGACCTTCATCCGTTCTTCCGGGGTGACCGGAACGGTGGCGGTCGCGGAGTAGGGCGCAGGCTCGATGTCGATCGAGAAGGTTTCGCCATTCTTGGCGTAGGCGATCTCGTTGGGCAGGTCGCCCGGATTGATGAGAAGCTGGAGACCGATCTTTCCGGTGCCTCGGTCGAGGATCAGCATGCGCGTTGCGCGCAGCACGGCCGGTGGGCGGGAAGCGGTTTCGTGGACCGTGATGACGAAAGGCGTCTTGATCGGGCTCTTGATGAATTCTTCGGGCGGATCGGCTGGGTCGCATTCCCAGAGGAGTTGCTGGACGCCAGCGCCGATATCTTTGGTCTGACGCTTGGTGACGGAGAAAGGCATTACGTGAGCCTTCGGCGTAGGAAGGGAGGCAGCTCTTTTGGGGGCTGATGTGCAGGAGCAGGCTCAGAGGTCGGATAGAAAACAGATTGCGTGAAGATCGCGAGGTCCGGGTCGAAGGCCATCTCGGCAGGCTGAAGGGCGTCGGTGAGGTAGACGGTGGGACGCGTGATCCGGCAATGTAGGACGGGGCGGCAGCCGTCGAGTTCCTCGACATCGGCATTCCACAGAAAGACGAAATCGGCTGGGCTCATCGGACCGAAGAAATCGCCTTTCGAAGACGGGCGCCGCCACAGGCAAGCCCAGGTGGAATAATCGGGAAGAGCCGGCGCTGCGTGCGGGTTGGGATTTTCGAAAAGCAGAAGCTCCAGCTCGCTGGCGACTGGTTCGTCGTCGATCACGGCGCGCAAGGGGCCACAGAAGGCAAGATCGCGAATGGTCGAAACGCCACAGAGAAGACGCGCTTCGGGTATGCGACGAAACGAGAGTGGGATGTCGATGTTCATGTCAGCTCAATTCCGTTTGAGGCGGCGCGCGGCGAAGCAGGTCTGACATCCCGCGAATTTTGGATGGCCAGAGCGCCGAGGATGTCGAGCTGGCTCGGGCTTTGGCTACCGCTGATGAGCGAGGCGAGACGCATCTGTGAGGCGTTGGCGCGCTCTGGAGTAATCGCGCCTTCGACTTGGTCGACGCGTGCGCTGGCCTCGGCAAGCGAGAGGGTGGGGCCGTCGACCGCGGGAGCGGCGATCTTTTTCGCGTCTGTGGGGGAGAGCGGCCTGACGTCGGTCGACGGCAGGTCGCGGTCGGCGACCGGCTGGGTTTTCGTCTTAGCGAGAGACGGCGTGGCGTCGCGGTTCGGGCCGGCTGCGGGCGAAGCGTTTTCGCCCATGACGAAGTAGCGGGCGTCGTTGGATACGAAGGCGGCTGCCTTGTTCATGCCGGCGAAGGAAAGGACTGCCGAGACGCCCGTGAAAGCGGCGTTGGCGGTCTTGGCGGCGACGCTGTCGACGGCGTCGGTGTATTTGGTGGCGACGCCGCCAATGCGGGTGTCCGCGAATTTCTCGCCGGTGACGGTTTCGTAGACCGAGCCGCCGAGCGAGATGCCGTCGTAGGCAAGGAGTGCCCAGCCGGCGCCCGGTACAAGGCGCGACGCGATGCGGGTTCCCCAATGCGTTGCGAGCTGAGCGGCGCCGGCCTGCGCGGCGGCGCCGACGAGTTCCTGAGAGACGGTCGACATTGGAGATCAGCCTCGCTCGACGCCGGTGTCGCGTTTCAAGGGGACGGAGGGAACGGCGCTGCGGGCGGCGTTCTGGACGTCGGACGCGGTCTTGCCGAGCTGGTCACGCGCCGTGGTTTCGGCATGCGCGGCCGGCGTGGCGCCGCCGAAGATCGGCTTCCTGGCGGCGCCTCCTGGCGCGCCGCCGGTCGGCGCGGGATGCGGCGAGCCGTGGCCGGAAGCGGGGGCGTTTGGATGCGGGCCGTGCGATGCGGCAGGCGAGGCGCCGGAACGGGCGGATCCCTTGCGGGAGAAGCCGTGATTGACGGCTCCGGCGAGGGCGTCGCCAACGTGGGTCTTCGCCATATTGCCGACGGTTCTCGCGGCGCCAACCGTTTCGGAGGCGACCGAAGCGACGCTATAGGGATCTTGATTGTGCAGTCCGCCGGCGGCGAGCGCCTGGGAGCCTTTTGTGAGGCCGCCCATTGCTTCGCGCGCCGCATTGCCGATCCCGCTGTTGGCGAGCGGCCTTCTCGTGCGCTGGGCGGCCCAGTTTTCGACAACGTCGGAGGCATTTTCGAGCGCGCGCTTGCCGTAGCTAGGCTTGGCAGGTGCGCCGGCAGGCGCGTGCGGGTCTGGGTGAGCGCCAGCGGCTCCCGAATGAGGAGCCTGTTGAGGGGGATGCGACGGATGAACGGGACGCGCCATGGAAGCCTCCGTGGAAGAACGGAATTATATAGGAGGCCGAGGGGATTTCGTAGCTAGGGAAGCGGACTTTCGCCGCGCAGGAGGCGAGGCAGGAGCGTGTGGCGCGGCGAGGTCCGGTATCTGGTCAGCGCGCGGGCGAGCTGATTGGTTTGGTCGATCAGCGTGCAATGGGTTTTGGCGCGCGTGATGCCGACGTTGACGAGGCTTCTCGTCAGCATGCGCTTGCCGGACGGGTGCAGGACGTTGATGACATACGGGTACTCGAGGCCCTGCGCTTTGTGAGCGGTGATGCAATAGGCCTTAGAAAGGGTCGAGGGCTGGAGCGAGGAATATTCGACGGTAGATCCGGCGTCGGTGACGACGGTCAGGCCGGAGGCGCCGATTTCGACGACGCGCCCGAGTTCGCCGTTCATGTAGTCGGAGACGCGGTCGTTGCGCATCTGCATGACGCGATCGCCGACGGCGTAGTCCGGGCGGCCGGTGATGGCGTCGTTGATCGCTTTGGCGCCGCCGGGCCCTTTGTGGGTGGCGGTGAGCACCTGGACATTGTCCGAACCAACGAGCGAGACCGCCTTGCGCCAGGTCTCGAGCACGGCGCGCAGGGTTTCAGGCGTCGTCGTCGTCGGGACGTGGCTGAGATCTGAGCCGAAGATCGGCATTAGTCCGTCGAGGGCGCGACGTCCGGAGAGCGGAATGGTGCTGCCCGGGCCAGAGCGGTGGTTCGTCGCGAGGTGCGCGCGCGGGAAGGCGTCGGCGTCGAGCAGGCTGTGGATCGGCATGCCGCGGCCGATCGGCTCGAGTTGGCCGGGATCGCCGATTATGACGAGGCGGGTGGTTTGCGGCAGCGCCTCCAGGAGGGCGTGGAACAGCATGTTGTCGATCATGAAGGCTTCCTCGAGAAAGACGAGGTCGGCTTCGAAGGGATTGCTGGCGTCGTGGGTAAAGACGCCGTCGCGCCAGTCGAGAAACTTGTGGATCGTGTCGGCGGCGAGACCCGTTCGCGCATTGATGGCGCGTGCGATGCGGGCGGCGAGCGAGATGCAGACGACGTTCGCCTGATCGTTTGCGTCGAGGGTGAGAGAGGCAATGGCGGACAGGATAGAGGTTTTGCCGGAACCGGGGCCCCCGGTGACCAACGATGTCGGATTGGAAATAGCGGTGCGGACTGCTGCGATCTGGGAGGGATCGGGTGTGGTGCAGCCGGCGCGCGCGAGGGCAGCGATGATTTCGGCGTCCGAGGCGGTCAGCGGCGGAATTATCGTCGAACGGCGGCGCGCGACAAGATCGGCGATACGCTGTTCTTCGCGCGCATGACGGCCAAGCGTGAGGCGCGGGATCGAGTCGACGGTGAATTCGATGATGTCCTGCTGTGACAGCATGGTGCGGCAGGCAGCCTCGACGAGATCGAGGGGCAAGGTGGAGATCGCCCGGGCGCGGTGCACGGCGAGTCTTCGCTCGCAATAGAGGCTGCCGGAACGCGCTTCATCCTGAAGCACCTTGAGCAGCGCGGCCGACGCAAGGGTCGAGCGGTCTTTTTGTTGGCAGCGACGGAATAAAAAGACAGCTTGGTCGAAGGTGACGAGGTTCGTGTCCAGATAGAGCTTGAACGGATTGGTGGTCAAAATCCGGTTCAGGCTCGTTGGATATTCTTCCGTCAGGCGGGCGTGCGCGGCGGAGCCGAGGCCGGCGGCGAATAGCAGGATCGGGCGAACGTTTTCCGCAATCCAGGCGTCGGAGGGCCGCGTCCTGACGATGCCTCCGTGGGCATGGCGCCAATAAGCGTCGATGTCGCGGGGATCGAGACGGACGGTCATGACGGAAATTCTATTCCTTTTGTCGGGGTGTGCCGTATCATCATCCGATCAACGGAAGAAATGGGACCTCCCCAATGACGGAGAAATCCGTGGACGAATACGTGGACATTGCGATCCGCTTTCAGCGGGATCAGGACTTCAGGCTGTACATCGTGCACATGAAGGCGAAGAAGAGCGAGATCGGCACGGAAAAGATGTTCGATCTGGTGCTGGCCGCGCTGGGCGCGTTCGAGAATTACGAGCAGCTGAGCAACGTCGACACGCAGCTCGATCGGCCGACGATCCTGGTCACGGGCGAGATGCTGCGGAATTTCGTTTTTCGTACATTGCATCCCGAGCTCGTGGGGGCCGCGTGAGCGGGCGCGGCAAGATAGGCGAGATCGCGCGGACGCTTCTGCCGGGTTCGCTGACGGACAAGCGTCAGTTCAAGGACGCGGTCGCGTTGGCGGTCGTCGCCGGCGTCGCGTTCGTTGCGTTTGAGGTGACGCGGTGGATCGGCATACGCGTCATGTTCTGGATCTGTGTTGTCGGCGTCGTGCTGATCGGGTTGGGGCTTGCTGGCGCCCTGTTCGTTCAGATGGCGAATCCGGAGGCGCGCGAAGGGTTTGCGGCGTCCTGGCGAGCCTATAGGCGGGCGCGTCGTGGCGAGACGTCGTCCGACGACGTTTGAGGGGTCATTGACCGAAAAAGAAAGAGCCCCGCTGCAGGGATGCGGCGGGGCTCTCGTTGTTCGTGACGCTGTGCGTCTAGGTCGCCGGCTTGGCGGCGCGGCGACGGAACAGCGTGAAGAGAATGCCGGAAGCAGCGGCGATCGCGAGGCCGGCATGGGCGTTCCAGTGTCCCGTATTCCAGTGCTGGGGGACGGCGCCGGAGGCGAGGATGTAGCCGGCGAGCGTGATCAGGAAAGTGGTCGTGAAGGTCGCGATGCTGCCCGGGCACATGAAGCGCGGATTGGGAAGCGCGTTCAGGAGGTAGTACGTCGCCGCGGATGCCGCGATCGCCAGAAGCAGCGCCATCCAGTGGCGCTCGACGAAGTCGTAGCTGCCATAGAGGGCAAGCGCCGCGAAGGCGACGCCGACCAGTGCGGCGAAGGGATTGAAGATGAGGAGAAGCAAGAAACGCATAGGAGACACCGGTTGGTCAGGCGTGCGTCGCGAGCGCGAGCACGATCAGGGGGACGACGACGATGGCGATCTTCTTGAAGCGGTCCCAGGAAGCGCCAGGGGCGTTGATCGCGATGTAGGCGATGGCGGCGACGGCGAAGACCGAGAAGGGCGAGAAGGCGCCGGGATCGGCGAGGAGGTTGGCGAGCGTGTGAGGCAGGCCGGTGACGGTCGCGAGGATCCAGCCGGGGAGGAGCTTGAGGGAGATCCAGGTGAGGAAAGCGTAGGCGATGATGTTCATGGTACCGACCCTTAGCAGGTTCTTCTTATCATTAGCCTAGCGTCGGCGAAGCGATGCTGGCTTGGCTTTGTTCTTGGCGCGGAGCGCTGATTTTTGCCGATCTTTTGGGAATCGACAGGCCAAAGGCCTAACGAAAAGTAAAGAAGACAGAATACGGAAAGGGGCGTCAGTGCGGCGACGGAGGCGACGCGTGATCGCCGTTTGAAGAGGCAGGGGAAGAAATTGGAGAATCCGGAGGTGTAGGCTTGAGCGCCTGCTTGATGAGGCCGGCGGCGCCGATCCACATGCCGACATTCGCGACGCTTGCGGCGCCGGGGATTTTGCTGAGAGGCGTGTTCTTCCAAAGGTTGTTGGTGCCGCGGAAGGCGGCGATGCCGCCACGCAGGACGGCGGGCGCGGCGAGAGCGCCGACCATCGCTGTCGCGATGACGGTACGGGTGAAGGTGGCGAGCGACGTCATGCCGCCGGCGGCGACGCCGAGGTTGGCGTAGGCGTAAGCCGAGAGTTCGGCGGCCGCGGTCGAGGCGGCGGTCATGATGCGGCCGATCATCATGCCGGTGACGAAGGCGATGCCGGCGTAGGAGATCGCTTGAGCGACGCTTTCGGAGGAGACGGCGGTGGACATGCCGTCGATCGTGTTGGCGAGGCTGCCGACGGCGTCGGTGCAGAGCTTGGCGATCATCAGTCCTGCGGCGAGGAATGCGCCGAGCAGGGTGAATTTGATCGTCGCGTAGATGTAGCCCTTGATCGCGTTGTCGAAGATATGGCGGGTGTTCGGATAGACCGCACAATAGATGATGAAGGGGGCGAGCGCCGTGTAGATCGCCAGTCGAACGATGACTTCGAAGACCTGCATGGCGACGACGATCATCGCGTAGGAAAAGACGAGAAGCGCGATCCAGGCGATGATTTTGACGGCGTAGGACACGGTGTAGGAGCGGGTCTCGTTGCCGCCGGCCTTCGTGTCGCCGATCTTCTTGAGTTTGGCGACCATCACGTAAATTTGGGTGTGGACCTTGCAGATCATCTGCACGACCTGCTGCTCGCCTTGTTGGACAAGCCCCGTCGCGCCGGTGATCGGCACGTTGCATTGCGAGGATGCCTGCGCGGCAGCGCTGGTCGTGGCGAGGAACGTCAGTCCGAAGACGAGCGCGATGATGACGGCGAGACGGTGCAGCATGACGCGATGGTAGGAGCGCCGCGTCGATCGGTCTAGCTGCTACGGAGGAATAGCTGACGGAAAATCCGTCAGCTGACGCCGAAGGCGCTCATCGCGATGGTCATGATCTGGTTGCCGAGATAGCCGCCGAGGCCGAGGGCCGGTCCGAGGGCATATTCCTGAATGATCGTCGTGTAGAGCGAACCGATCGATATGACCGACATGGCGATCGCGAAGCGAACCCACAGGGAGACGATCTGCTGCAGGCCGCCGTGCTGGGGAAGGAACAGCATGTGCTTGGTGGTCTGGATCGCCATGACGACCGCGAAGATTGCGGCGAACAGGCCGGCGACCTTGGTCGCGAGCTGGTCGGGGATGGCTGTGAACAGGCCGTTGATGAGCGAGAAGCCCTGTCCGACGGCGGTGCAGGCCCAGCACAGGTCGCCGATGTCGGGCTGGTCCATCGTGGTCTGGCCGGAGGCGCCGGCATTGGGGTTGGACGGATTGTTGGTTGGATTGTTGGTCTTCTGGCCTTCCTTGGTCTGGCTGCCGTTGCGAATTTTGTTGGCCATGTCGCAGATCGACGTGCCATTGGAATCCTGGAAGCCCGAGCAGGAGCCGGAATTCAGCATCTTTTGGCAATTTCCGGTGCCGAGCTGGATGCAGGCTTCGATCATGGCGGAGTCGACGGGCTGGCCGTCGAATTTCTGGCCGCTCGCCTGCATTTGCTCGAGCTGCTTGACGGAGCCTGCGCCAGCGGCGCTGTTCGTGACGTTGACCCAGACTTGAGCCTGCTCGTCGAGGCTCATGTTGGCATACTGGGAGGGCGTGAGCCCGTAGGACGCCAGATTGCTCTTGTTGATCTGAAATATCCCGGTGCAACAAGTGTCGTTGTAGATGCCGGAATTGCCTGAGCTCTCGAACATGCCGAGATTGCCGGCCTGGCTCATGATCGAGCCATTGTAGCCATTGGCGCGCTCGACTGCGGCCTGGATCTGGTCGGCGGTGTAGTTGGTGCGTGGCCCGAGCTGGCTCGCAAAGGCGGCCGGCGCGGAAAGCAGCGCCAGCAGGACGAAGACGAATGCAAAAATGCGGCGCACGGAAATCTCCGCGATAACGGAAGAACCGCGGGGTGGCGCGGAAGCGCTATCGTGGAATCGGAACCGCGACGGTGCAATCCTTTACGCCGGAAAAATCGCCGGCGAGCGGAACATTGTCTTTGGCGCCGGCGATGAAGACCTGGCGGCGATCGGAAGAGAGAACCGCGACGGTCTGGTAGGCGGGATCGCGGTCGTGCATGAGCGACGAGATGCAGACCTTCGGGATGTCGGCGACGGCGACGATGGTCTGGTCGCGAAACAGCGCGATCTTGCCGGGGCAGACGACCGGCTGTTCGATCGCGTTCTTGCCGTTCGGGCCCATGTCGCAGCCGACGCCGTTCGAAAAGAGCGCGGAAACGCCGACCATGGTGCGGTCGTCGATCTGAAGGGCGGCGTTGAAGGTGATCGCATTGACGGCCGGCGCTTGATCCCAGACGGATTTTGTCGGGCCGGCCGGACGGCGGATCTTGGCGAAAGTCTCGGCCCAGATTTGTTCGAGGGTCGGATTGGACGGCGTGAGACCGACGGGATGCGCTGAGAGCGGCGTCTGCGCCTGCGCGAGCGACGAAATTGCGATGAATGCGGCTGCAAGGAGCGGCGTACGAAAAATGGTCATGCGGCGCGGTTTCCTTCGGCCTGGCTTTCGTCGAGCAGCTCGTCGATGAATTCGGACCGGTTATACCGGGATTCCTTGACGAACGGGAGCGGCTCTTTGCGACGATCGCGGCGCTGCTGGATGTGCATACGGGGCTTCAGCGCGTGGCTGATGGTGACGGAGCGGCGCGCGCGGGTGATCGAGACATAGGCAAGGCGCCGTTCTTCCTCGATGTGTGCTTTCTGCTGCTCGTTCGACATTGCCGGGTATTCATTCGGGATCGAGGGAAAGAGTTCGGGCTCCCACGCCGGCAGGAAGACGTGGTCGAACTCGAGCCCCTTGGCGCCGTGGATCGTTCCGAGCCAGAGAGATTCGTCGGAATTCTCGTCGAAATCGTTCAGCGTCATCGCGTCGAGGAATTCGGCGAAGTCCTGTTGGTCTTGGGCTGCGGCATAGAAGTCGTCGAGGCGCTGGCGGATGGCCTTGGCCTTTTTCTCGAGCGTCCTGCGCTCGTGGGCGTCCTTGGTGAGAGCGGCCTTGTCGAGGATCGCCTGGATTTTGTCGCTCATGCCGATATCGTCTTCGATCATCTGCGTGATCGTCTTCACGGTGGCGCCGAGATCCCAGGCGTCGGTGAGCTGGGCGATGAAGCCGACGAAGGCGCGGATCTGGGTTTCCTTGTCGCCTTTGAACTTGCCGTCGTCGAGCCAACCCTCGAGGAGCGAGGTGTAAGGAAGTCCGGCAGCTTTGGCCGCCTCCATCATCTTGTCCTGGCTCGCCTTACCGAACTTGCGGTTCTTGGCGTTGAGCGCGGTGATGAAGGCCTGGTCGTCCTGCGGGTTCATCATCAGGCGCAGGTGGGCGACGATCTGGCGGATTTCGTTGGTATCCGTGAACTTGCGGCCTGCGGTGACCGTGAACGGAATGCCGGCGGTGGCGAGCTTGTACTGGAATTTCTGGAGCGTGAGCGCGGTGCGGGAGATCACGGCGATCTCGGCCGGCGGCACGCCTTTGGCGATGAGCTTCTGGATCTTGCCGACGATCGCGCCGCATTCCGCTTCGTCGTCGATTGGGGCGTGCGGCGTCGTAACGATCTGGACGCAGGAATCCTCGCGGCGCGTCGTAAACAGCGTCTTACCGTGGCGCGCGACGTTGTTGGCGATGATCCGGTTTGCGTGGTCGAGGATGTCCGACGAGGAGCGGAAATTCTGCTCGAGACGGATGATCGTGGCGGCCGGGCGCTTCTGGCCGAAATTCAGGATGTTCTCGACGTTGGCGGATCGGAAGGCGTAGATCGATTGATCGTCGTCGCCGACGCAGGTGATGTCGCAGCCGGCGTCTGGTGGCGACAGAAGGTCGAGCCAAGCCTCTTGCAGGGGGTTTGTGTCCTGATACTCGTCGACGAGGAGCGCGGGCCATGTGCGCTGGTGCCAGGCTGCGACGGGCGGCGCGTCGCGGAAGAGGCGCACCGTCATGGTGATGATGTCGGTGTAATCGAGCGCGTTGGCGCGCTGGCAAGCCGCGATGTAAGCGTCGGCGATCTGGATGAAGGCGTCGTCGTACTTACCGATGATGTTCCAGGGGCCGTCGGCGAGGCATACGTCGGTCTTGTAGCGCTCGATGTCGCGAAGGATGTCGTTGGAGGCGTACTCGTTGTCGCCGATGATTTCCTTCAGGCAGTGCTTCTGGTCGTCGGCGTCGAAGACGGTGAAATGCGGATCGAGCGCCGCGAAATCGGCGTGCTGGCGGAGGATGCGCGCGCAGGTCGCGTGGAATGTGCCGATATCCATCGCCTGCGCGGTCGGGCCGATCATCTGCGCGAGGCGGCGCTTCATCTGGGAGGCGGCCTTGCGCGTGAAGGTCATGGCGAGGATCTGGCTCGGCAGTCGCTCGCCGGTGGCGATCTTGTAGGCGATGCGCGAGACGAGGCACTTTGTCTTTCCGGTTCCGGCGCCGGCGAGGATGAGGAGCGGCGCGGGGGGCGCGACGACAGCGGAACGCTGAACATCAGTCAGGCCCTCGAGCGCGAGGTCGAGGGCCTTATCGGGATTGAAACCGACCGCGTCCTTTTCGGATTCGAGGTCTGTCGAGGTCGTCTTTGAGAAATCGACCTTCATGGGCCTGTCTTTTCTTGGGGGTGGAGGAGGAGGAATGGTCCTTTCTCGGTGATCCGTCCGTCTTGCAGGCGAGGGTCGTCGGCGAGCGTGAAATGGGTCCGCTCGATGTGGACGTAATGTCGGCCGTGATCGTCAATCTTGAGCATGCCGATCAGAGAGTCGGAACGACGCCCATGGGTCATTGCATGAACGTCGTTCGTCTCGGGGTCGATATGGGCGATCAGGCCGCGCAGGCGGGCTGTCGAAGACATCAGAGGTTAATCTGGCCTTTCTGGTAGCACGACACGAGCTGTGGCGAGAGGCGGGTGAGCGCCATCGGGTGGGCTTCGATCGTGATGGTGCAGACGATGGTCTGACGGTCGTAGAAGGTGATGCGGACGCTGCCTTCGTCCTTGCCGGGATGGACGAGCGCGTTGCGGAGATCGAGAGGCCGCATTCCAGTTTCGTCGAAGGTGATGATCGGCGCGTCGTCGCTCTCCGGCGCAAGCGCGACGCCCTTGAAGACGAGGCCGTCGGGAGTCTCGTGCTTGATGAGCAGCGCGGCGTCGGCCGGCGAGTCGGCGTTGATCGAGCCTTCGCGCTCGAACTGGGCGGAATATGAGAAGGGCTGGGGCATTTTCAGGCGATGTCCTTGGCGGGGGCGGCGGAAGCCGAGTCCGGAATGGAAGCGTCGGCGGTCGTGTCGGCCTGCGGTTCTTCCGTCTGAAGGCGCTTCTTGGCGGCGTAGACGTTCAGAAGGTCGGAGGCAGAGACGGCGATGGAAGCCTTTTGGGATTTCCGGTCGGCGGCGTCACCATAGTATTCGATATGCCCCGTCAGGTGGACGAGATCGCCCTTGGCGATGCCCAGGTTCGTGAAACGCTGCATCTGGCGCTCGGTGTAGACCGAGACGTTGTGCCAGCTCGTGTGGACTTCGGATTTTCCGTCGCGGCCGCGGACGTAGGAACGGGTGGCGAGGCGGAATTCGATTTTCCGTCCAGCAGTGCTGTCGGAATTATCGTGGAACTCGATCAGTTCAGGCTGCGTAATGCGGCCGACGAGCTCCACGCGGTTGAGGCTGTGGTTGGGCATGAAATTCCTCCGGGGCGGATTATTCCGTGAGAAGACGCCCCGGAGGATACCTGCGGCCGGCCTTTTACGCAAAGGCCTCTCGGCCAGCGCCACGGGTGGTGACGCGAAAGTGTTTCGACAGGGCCTGGTGGATGGTGCTGGCCCGTTCAATGAGGGTCGGCGGTTCGTTGGATTCGAGAGCCGCGAACTTCTTCTCGTTCTCGGTCGGATGACGGACCGCGCCGGTCAGGAACGCGACGTCGGCGGCCGTCATGCCCTGACGGAATTTTCCGTGCATGGGTTCGGCCTTGCCCTCAGCGACGGCGGCGAGGAACGCCGTCGCCTGCTTGGCGTCGGCGATCGGCTTGGCCGGATTGACCCAGGAGGCGACCGCGCGGGACTGCATGCCGAAGAATTCCTGACCGCGTTCGCGGCCGGAACGGTCGGTCTCGCCGGTCTTGGAATCGACGAAACGGACGCCGACGGAGGCGTTCGTCATGATTGTCGAGTGGCCGGTGTCGATCATGACCGAGCGGTTCGGCTTGAGCAGCTCGGCGCCGCCTTGTTGGTCCGAGCGCAGCATGCGGGTGGGCGAGGCGGCGATGACGGCGACCGGCTTGCCGCCGATCGGCTCGATGCGCTTGTCCTGGCCGGCGCGGGCAGCGACGAACAGAGCCGGATCGTTGGCGCGCGCGGCGGCGACCGCCACCGCCTTCGCGGGGGCCACGGCGGTTTCGAGCGCACGGATGCGGCTCTGCGTCGCGGTGGCGGCGAAGCGCGCGTTCAGCGCGTTCCAGCGGTTCACGAGCTCGCCGTCGCGTTCCGCGCCGCGCTGGCCGAGGTCGACCATTGGGGGCAGCGAAGGCGCGACCTCGATCGCGCGGCCCTGAGAGATCATCTCGGTGAGGGCGGCGCGGCTCTCGGGCGAGAGCCCTGTCTTGGCGCTGGGATCGACGACGACCATGACCTTCGCGCCGCTGTTGCGGGCGGCGTTGATGACGACCTCGCCGGTCGGATCGTTGGTGGTCGAGATCGTCTGGCCTTTTTCGCCGGCCGTCTGAACCAGGTCGGCGATGACCTTGGCCATCTTGTCGTCGGGCGTCGAGGTGGACGAACCGATGATTGCGACGTCGGGGCGGCCGAGCTTCTCGATGAGGTCGGGATGGCCCTGGATCGCGAGCGGCTGGTTGGCGGCCTCGACAAGCGGTCCGGTGATGGCGATCGTCGAATTCTCGCCGAGATAGGCGGGATTGGCCTTGTTCGTGCCGCCGACCGAAATGGTCGGGCTCATCTGGAGGACCGAGTCGATCGCGAACTGCATGCCGAAGCCGACCTTTTTCGCCGACTGGAAGGCGGCGCGGTCGCTGCCGATCGCGGCGACCAGATCCTTCATCACCGCGGCCTTCTGGGGGTCGAGCGCGCGGTACTTGTCGCCGGTGAGCGTCGCAGCGTCGACGAGGTCGCGGATCGAAATCGGAGTTTCGAGGCCGTGCTTGACGCGCAGCGCCTTGGCGGCGCCGGCGATGCGTTCGGCGTCCTTTGTGCTCGTCAGGAAGGCGAGGGCGAGGCGGCCGAGCTGGCTGGCGGCCGGCTTGGTCATCTGCTGTTCGACATCGCGGCCGAGGTAGATAGAGCGAGCCGATCCCTGGACGACGCTGTCGCGTGCCTTCGGAGCGCCGATACGCGCAAGCGCGTAGGCGCGGTCGGCGGCCATCGGCTTGCCGTCCTCGTCGTACACGGTGGTCTTCTTGTCGAAGTCCATCGAGCGGCGGGCCGCTTGGCAGGCGTTGAAGTCCTTGTCGGTGAGGCCGAAGACGGTCGTCTGGGTCGTCAGCGACTGGAGCGCCTGCCAGCTGATAGTGCGCTTCATGCGATCATATTGATCGGTGAGGCGCTGCTTCTGATCGGGGCTCTTGGCGGCCTCGATCTTGTTGAGGAGCGAGGACGGCGGCTTCGGATCGATGAGGAGCAGGCTGCCGGCCTTGTTCTGCTGCGCGAGGTATTTCGCGCGCGAGGAGTAGAGCGGGATCTTTTCGCCGTTCTCGGCGACGATGTTGTAGGCGAGCCAGCCGCGGTTGCTCTTGTCGTCGACGAGCGCGCCGCCGGCATTGAGACGCAGCATGTCCTTCGGATCGAGCGAAGCCTCGACGCGTAGGACCGACATGCCGGCGGCCTGGGCGGCGGCCAGGATGGCGGCCGCCGAGCGCGAGTGATCGTTCTTGTTGCCGGCGTTGGGATCGGCGATCGCGATCAGCGGCGTGCGATCCGAGGTCTTGACCTTGGCGTTCTGCGCCGCGACGTCCTTGACGGTGCTCGTGATGACGTCGGGGTGCTTGAAGTATTTCGCGCCCTCGAGGCCGATCGCGTCCATCTGGAGACGGGAAGCGTTCGGACCGAGGAAGGCGTGCGCGGTCACGGCGAGATAGCCCAGCGTCGGCGGCGCTTCGCGCAGGGAGACGCCGTTCTGGTCGCGCGGCGTCTGGCCGAAGGCGTTGAGGGCCTTGTCGGCGCGGTTCTTGCCGGCGCGGAAGGCCTCCCAGTAGGGGTGGATGCGGTCGGCGGTCTTGCCGTTCGGGCCTTCGGTGATGATGTAGCGCGGCGTCTCGAGCAGCGTGCGGGTCGGCATGCGCATGGTCTGGCTGTGCGACAGGGAAGTCTGCACGCCTTCGAGCAGGGCGCCGACGGTTTCGCGCGAAGGGACCTGATCGCCGCGGTTGATCGCGACGAAATCGAGCAGGCGGGCGATGACGGTGGCCTCGGCGACCGAGCTGGCGACGATGTCGAGCTGGTCGAGGCCACGGATGCGGGTCGCATTGCCGCCGGAGAGCGCCTGGGCGATCTGGTCGGCGCGCTCGCGCGCCGTGGCGCCAGTGATCATGGCGCCGGCGACCGCCTTGTAGCGGGCGAATTCCGGCGATTGGATGATCGCGTCGGCTTGATCCATCACGGAAGCGAAGCGCTTCGTGCGGTTGCGGTCGGCCTCGGACATTTCGACCGGGTGGCCGCTGGCGGCCGCGTCGATCTGGATCTGGATGATGCGGCGTTCGGCGGGCGTGAACTCGTAGTCGTTGATGAGCGCTGCGGTCGCCGCGCGCGTGACGACGAACTCGACGTCGCGGTCGCTGGAGGCGCGCTGAGGCGCATATTCGATCTGGGTGCCCGAGCGCAGGATCTGCATGGTGAGGCGGGCGCGCTCGGCCTCGGTGAGCTGCTCGGAATCGAGCGCTTCGAGCTCGGCTTCGGCGGTTTCGAGGCGCTTGCGCTCGGCGTCGTTGAGGAGCGTAGGATCGGCGGCCGAAAGGCGGTTGAGTTCGGCGGCGACCGCTTCGCGACCGGCGGCCGCGTAGGAGAAGGCGAGGACGTCGGTGACCTTCGCCGTCTCGTTGTAGATGACGCGGACCGACTGGTCGTAGAGCGCCTGCAGCTCTTCGGCGCTGCGGTCGAAGAACGGCGTCGTGTCGCCGCCGGCGCGCTCGACGAGCGAGGCGATGGTGGCGCGGCGCTCGCCGCCGAGGCCGGTGGCCTGGTCGAGGGACTGCGTGCGCAGGTTTTCCAGCATCGCGTCGGGATTGATGGCGTTGTTGGAACGGGCAGCGTCGTTGAGGTACGAGCTGACCATCGACTCGACGTGCGAGAAGGCGATGAGCGCGTCGGTCTGATTGTCCGTCATCGGATTGACGGAAGCGGCGCTGCGCGATTCCGTGCGCAGCGCGCCGCGAACGTCGGCGATGCGGTCCTGGCGGCGGATCGCGGCGGCGCCCTTCTCGACGATCTCATTGAGCGCGCTCCAGTAGAGAGCGCGGGCCTCGTTGTTCGGCGAGCCCAGCATGACTCCGGCGTCCCTCAGGTGGTCCTTCGCCAGATCCTTGGGTTCGCCGTGGCGCGGGCGGTCCGGATTGTGCAGGATGGAGTCATTGCCGATGAAGACAGGTACGCGGTCGGCGGCAGTGGTGAGATCGAGATAATCGAAATCGTAAGCGCGAGCTGGCATTGGTCCGTCTCCTTTCGGGGTCCGAGAATTTTAACACGGACATTGTTCCGTGAAGAAACGGATTATTTTAAGTGGTCCTATTCTACCGTAGCTTGACGAGAGCGTGGCTCTGTGAGTCGAGAACGGTAGCGATGAACTGCGCCGGCGTGACGCCGCGTTCGTCGAGATTGCAGAGATCGTCGCCGAGTTGCGGAGAAAACGCGGAAGGGATGCGGAGCACCTCGACGCTGGTTGCGGGTGAATAATCCGCGATGGAGGAGGCGTAGGCGAGGCCCGGGCCGTCCATGTCGGTGGCCACGACGACGCGGCGGCCGAGCAGCGGCGAGAGGTCGCTGCGCAAGACGGAGCTCCAAGCGCCGGTGGTCGTGCACCAGAAGCCGCGACCGAACCATTTCTTGGCGGTTTCGACGCTCTTTTCGCCCTCGAGCATCAGGATGTCGGGGGCGATGTCTTGCAGATGGAGATCGTAGAGAATCCGGGGAGTGGCGACAGCCTTCTGTTCCCAGGACTTTTTGCCATTCTCTTCCCAGACGCTCATCGGGATGAAGGTTTTTTCCGTCGGATCGTCGAGGCTGTCGAAACGGATGTTCCACATGAGGATTTCACCGGAGGCCGAGCGCCAGGCCCAGCGACCGGCTTCCTTCCAGCGTCCTGGGGGCGGACGGATCTGCCAGGCCTGTGGTGGATGCGGGAGACCGCAGCCGGCCCAGGTCATGCGGGGAGCTTCCGGCTCGTGGCGAGCGGACGAGGCGCTCGCGGCGGCAGACGATTTGGACGAGAGTCGCGATGCGTCCGACGAAACGTCGAAGCGTTTTGGCGTGGCGTCGTATTTGTTCTTGAGGGCGTCGATGACCTGCGTCTGGGAGCAGGCGGCATAGCAGTGAAAGACGACGGTCTTGTACCCATCCGCCACGAGCAGCGACGGATTGTTCTTGTCGTCGTGGGCCGGGCAGAAGGTTTTGAACGTCGGCGTGGCGCGGCCGTGGATTTGGCATTGGCGGCCGCGCCCGAGCAGGCGGGCAAGGCCCGCCGCGTCGTAATCAGTCATGGATCAGTCCTGCGGCAGGCCGAAACCGGCGCGGCGGCGCTGCAGGCGCGCGATGACCGAGGCGTGGAAGGTCTGGACCTCGGGGACGACCTTGGCGATGCCGAGCTTTTGGACGTGTTCGTCGGTCAAGGCGATGGCCTTGGCGATCGCGTCGATGTCCTTGGGTTCGGCGCAGCCGATGGCGGAGGCGATGGTCGAGTAGAGCTCGTGCCACTGCTTGGCGGTGAAGGCCTCGGGCTTCGTCTCCATGATCTTGAATTCGGCGCGCAGGTCGTCGAGCGTCTTCTTGGCCTGGACGCCATGGCCGTTCGTCGCCGGCGGCGTGGCGGCCGGCGCGGCGCCGTTGCCGATCTTGCCGCCCGGCGCGAATTTCGCCGGTTGCGGGTTGGCTGGCGCAGACTTGGCGGGCTGGGGAGCAGGCTGGGCCTGCATAGGCGCAGCGGGCGGCGCGACGGGAGCAGCGGAGGTGGCCGGCGGCGGCGGCGCGACGGGAGCAGAGGAAGCCGGCGTTGCTGCGGGTGCAGCCGCCGGCGCTGCTGTGGCCTTCTGTTCCGCGACCGGCGGCGCCGGCAGCGGCAGGGCCGCGCGCGGGGCAGCGGGGCGGCCTTCGGAAGCGGCTGCATTGACGATGCCGCCATCGGCGGCTTCGATCTGGCGGGTCATGGTGTAGGCGTCGGCTTCTTCGAAGATGGCGTCAGAATAGTCGGGATTGAACAGCTGCGAGCCGTTGGTCTCGAGGCCGCGCCCGAAGATATTGCCGATCTGCGCCGCACAGCGTTTGTAGCCGTCGGTGACCGCGCCCTTGACCGCGATCATGTAGGCGGCGGGCTTGTCCTTCAGATCGACTTCGCGGACGTTTGTGCCGACGTCCTCGTAGATCGCGGTGTGTCCGGCGTAGCGGATGGTGATGCGGCAGCGCGCGCGGGCGATGAGGCAATGGGGGTCGTAGTCGACCCATTCGTCCTTCTTGGTCGTCCAGTCTGTCACCTTCTTGCGCTTCGAGGCGCCGGTGAATTCGGCGACGATCGATTCCTCGAGGACTTCGCGGTCCCAGTTCATGGGGCCGTAGACTTCGTCGAGCTTGGTGAGGATGTAGTCGTCGGTGACGTACTTGATCTTGGTGTTTTTCGGGCCGTCGCGTTCCTTGAGCTTGGCTGCTGGAACGCGTTCCGCGAGTTTCTCGCGCAGGCGGCGCATGAGCTCTTCGTTCGGATGGGGACGGAGAATGCGGTTCATGGCGTTGCCTCCTAGTTGAGCTGGCCGCCGGCCGGCTGGATATCGATGCGCTGGTAGCTGCTGGGCGGCCGGCGCTGTTCCTTGACGTTGATCTGCTTGAAGGCGACCGACGAACCGTCGGACAGGATCGCGCTCGCGTGGTTGCCGAGGACGGATTTGAGCTGGGCCTTGCGCTCTTCGACCTCGGCGTCGATTTCCTTGCCGACACGCGAATGGGCCGACTTGCGGGAGACCGCGGTCGTGTAGTTGTCCTTGATCGCGGTGATCTCGGGGCGGTCGCGCAGATCGAGCGGCGGTGCGGCTATCGTCGGCAGATAGCGCGCTTCGAGCGCTTTCCAGTCGACCTTGAAGTCGGGCGACGGCTCGTTGTTGTCGAGGATCGACTGGCGGAAGGCGTTGACGCGATCCGCGATGTCGGCGGCGAAGACCGGGTCGTAGGAGAGTTCGACCAGGCCTTCGTTTTCGCCGCCGCCGGCGAGAACGAAGATGGCGATCGCCTTGAGATTGTAGGCCTGCATGTAGAGCTGCGCCTTGGCGATATCGGCGAGCGGCGCCTCGATGCCGGCGGGGCGTTTCCAGACGGCATTGAAGACGTCGCCCGAAACCTGCTTGAGCAGGAGAGCGTCGCAGCGGCCGACGAGCGGCAGATCGCCTTGCGACGTGATCGTGAGGAGATCGTAGAGGCGGACGCAGGAGGCCGGCGGATCGACGGCCTCGGTCTTGGTCAGGGTGCAGCGATAGCGGCTCTGGATGCCTGCGACGGCTGCATCCTTCAGCATGCGCCGCCAGTCGGAGGCGGCGGAGAAACGCGGCGGTTCTTCGATATGGCCGGCGCAGATATTCCACAGTTCCCAGGGGGACGGATTGTTCGAGGAGCCGAGGATGGTCGGGACGTCGGACAAACGGATGTCACGGATCATGGCGGGTAGCTCTTTAGGGGTTTGACGGTGGAAGAACTTTCAATGGTCGGCGATAACCCCGGAAGAACATATAGCGAACGTGGGTTCAGGTGAACCCCTTCGCTCGGAACGGAGAAAGATCGGCGTTGGACGGAGCATACCATGTCTTGGCGTCGCTATCCCATTTTGCGCCGAGCGCCTTGGCCTCGTCCTTGCGGTCGAACGGAACTTTGAGCGCGGTGCCGAGGCGGGTCGTGGCAGAGGCAGCGGCTGGCCGCGGCGGCGCGGATGGCCGAGAGGGCGATGATGAAGGGGTTGGCCCTCGTGCTGCAGGAGCAGCAGGCTTGTGGGCTGGTCGCGCAGCAAGGCCGGGCTTTGGCGGTTTCGGGATGCGGGGAGCGAGCGAAGGCTTCGCGACCTGGCCAGGAAGCGAGGCGGCTTTCGGCCGCGCCGTCTTCGCATTGGCGATTTTCATCGTCTGGCCGGCCTTTTGAAGGGGCGGAATGAGCGCGCCGGCGGCTGTCGCGATTTCCGCGATGACTTGGTCGGCTGTCGCGCGGCCGAACATAACTTCGTCGAGGCGTTGCTCCATGCGCGCGGTGGCGCCGGGATCGACGAGGATCGGAGCGGCCTTGAGTAGAGTGTTGTAGAGCGAGAGGCCGGCCTCCGTGGGCACGATCAATTTTCCGTCGGAGGTGGGAGTCAGAAGATTCTGGCGCTTGAGGCCGTCGATCACGGTGTCGCGGGTCGCCGGCGTGCCGATGCCTTTGGCTTCCTTCAAGCGGTCGCGCTCGGCGGGATCGTCGAGGAACTTCCAGGCGTTCTGCATCGCGTCGATCAGGCTGCCTTCGCTGTAGCGCGGCGGCGGCTTGGTTTTTCGGGCTTCGACGGCCGCATCGGTCGCGCGGACGATCTCGCCGTTCTTGAGCGGCGGGACGGCGCCATCCGGATCGTCGTCGTCATCGACGCCGGACAGGATCTGGGTGAAGCCGGGCGATAGCGTGACGGAGCCGGTCGTCTTGAAAAGGCACGGCGATGGCGCCGGCGTCGCGACGGTCGCGGAAATCGTCGTGTGGTCGTAGATCCGGTCCTCGCCGATGGCGGCGAGGAAACTGCGAGCGATCAGGTCGAACAGCTTCTTTTCATCGGCCGAGAGCTTCGGGACGACGGAGGCGAAGCCGCCTGGACAGTTGATGTTCGGGATGATCGCGTGATGGCTGATGCCCTCGAGCGCCTTGTCGCTCCAGACGCCCGACTTGCCGGTGCGGATTTCGGGCTTGGCGAGGCTGTAGGGCCGGTAATCCGGGAGTTGCTTGAGGAGGCCGAGCAGCGGGCCTGCGTCCGGGATCATGTTTTCGGGCAGGTAACGGGATTCGGCGCGCGGATAGGTGATGATCTTGTGGGTCGCGTAGAGTTCCTGCGCCGTATCGAGGGTCCGTTTCGCGGTCCAGCCAAACTTGGCGGCGCGTTTTTGTAGCGTCGGAAGATCCATTGGACGCGGAGGCGATTGTTTCTTGCGTTTGGTCTCGACGACGACGGGGCCGGTGAAGGCGCGCGCGGCGGCGACGATTGCCTCGGCGCGTTTGCGGTCAAGAATGCGGGCGTCTTCGGCCGGGGCGTGCAGGAGCTTGGCCTTGCCTGCGGCGCCCTGAACGACCATCGAGACCTCGAAATAATCCGTCTCCTTGAAGTTGCGGATTTCGAGCTCGCGCTTGCAGACGATGCCGAGGGTCGGCGTCTTGACCCGGCCGATGCCGATGACGGGGTCGCCGAACTGCTTGCGCAGGTTGTTCGTGGCGACACGGGTGAGCGTCAGATTGTAGATCTGGTCGGCCTGGCTGCGCGCGACGGCCGCCTGGTAGAGGTTTTCGTACTTGGAATTGTCCTCGAGCTTGGCGAAGGCGGCCTGGAGGGACGTCGGATCCTGCGCGGTGAACATGGCGCGCTTGATGCGGCCCCTGAAGCCGAAGAAAAGCAACGCTGATTGGCCGATCGCCTGGCCCTCGCGATCGCAGTCGGTCGCAATCACGGCCTCGGTGGCGGTGCGGAGCGCATTCTTGATCGCATCGAGCCGTGGGCCTTTGCCGGAGCTCCGGTCGGGCACGAGCGCGTAGCGGCCGGACGGCGGCATGAGGAGATCGTCATTCCATTTGGCCCATTCGGGCTTGATGGCGTCCGGTTCCTCGAGTGCGAGGAGATGACCCTGGGCGGCTAGGACAACTCCATAGGAGTTGCCGACGGCGGCAATGATGTCGCGCGCCTGCGACGGTTTTTCCGCGATGACGATGGCTGTCATGAATAATCCGTTTGTTGAAACGGATTTTCTTGAAAGTCCGTGGCCATTGCAAGCGGTGTCGTGATAAAATCGCTGCGGTCAGGATCAAAGCACGGAGATCGTCAAAATGGGCAAGGCAGCGCGCAAAGTGGCGTCGGCGGGTCAGTCGTTTCTCGGGGCGACGGTGTCGTTCTACGCGCCGAATGCGAAGGTCGATCAGATGCTGGCGCAGCTCGAGAAGGCCGGGGTCCGCGCGAAGTTCAATGCGAGGACGCGTGGCTGGGAAGCCCAAGCCTCGATGCTCAATTTCAAGGACAAGGCGGTGAATGACGCGATCGCCGAATATGGCGCGTTTTCCGAGAATTTCCGTGCGGCGCGCCAGGAGAAGGCGAGCGGCGCCGCCGATCTGAAGGCGGCCGTCGAGGCGGGGCCGAAGCTCGCGAAGACGAGCTTCACGATCAGTGTCGTCGAGAACGGCAAGGAGCGGCCGATCCGCAGCGGCGATCTCGAGACGGCGCCGCGTCGGTCGGTTCCGATGGCCGAGTCCGACGTTACGACCTATGCGGGGCGCCAGGCATGGGCGAAGGAGCAGGGACGCGAGTTCCTGGCCGCATATGTGCTCTACGGCATGTCGCTTGCCGGCGAGCGCGCGCCGGAGCGCCGTGCGCAGCAGATGGCGCAGCTGAAGGCGGCGCCGACAGAAGACATTCGCGAGGTCGCCAACCGCAATTCGCAGCGCTATGGCGAGCTCGCCGCGAAAGAGGATCGGGTGCGGTTCGAATACGTCGTGGCGCACGACGCTTTCTGGAAAGAGAAGGCCGAAGGCAAGAAGGATCCGGAAGGCCGCGAGGAGGTCTTCCAGGAGTTTGCGCGCCTCGATCACCACGAGAAGCGCGAGCTGGCGACGGTGGGCCGCAAGACGCCGATCGGGCTTTCGGAGGCCGACCGCGGTCTGATGGTGTCGCTGTCGAACGGCTGGCGGGCGATGCAGCAGGAATATTTCGATCGCACGAACGAGCGGTTTGCGCAGGGGATCGTCACGGCGGCGACACGTCGCAATTCGGTGATCGACGCATCGGCCGGCTCGTTGCGCTCCGTCGTTGCAGAGACGAGCTCGATCGAGGGCAAGAAGGCGGCAGAACGTATTCGTGATGCCGTCGACCGCGAGCAGTGAGTGGTTGGACGATCGGGAAGAAATAAGGCCGGGCCCTTTCGGGCTCGGCCTTTTGCTTGATGGCGGCGGGTCGCCTAATGAACCGTGAGATGGTCCCGCCAGAGGCTTTCGACGATCTGTTCGACGGCGCCCTCTGCGGTGACCGGAAGGCTGAAATCGGAGAGGGCGTTGAGAATGTGCTCGCTGCTCACGGTTTCGGCGAGAGGGTTGTCGGCGAACTGCAGGTTATAGGCCGCCTTGACGGCGGCCGCGATGCGGTCTGGATTGAAGAGCGTCATGGAAATCGCTATTTGGTTTCAGGCGGCCGAGGAGATCGGCGCGCCGTCGGCCTGGACGAGGTTGAGTTCGGTGAGGAAGGGCGAAGGACCGTAGCTGCGATCGTAGAGCAGCCAGGCGTCGCCCGCCGCGCGTGTGATCGTGACAAAGGCGATCTTGCGTTCTTCCTCGAAATCGGCGGGCGAGACATTGCGGCCGGTGCGCGGGAACTTGCCTTTGTCCCAGCCCGGGCTGATCACGATTGGCGCCTGCAGTCCCTTCATTCCGTGCATGGTCGAGATCAGAACCGCGTCCGGCAGGTTGTCGGGATCGATCAGATCGTTCTGGGCCATTTCGAGGACGACCTTGAGGTCGGGCTGCTGGCGGGCATGAAGGACGAGCGACTGGTAGAGGCGCCAGAACTTGGTTTTCGGCGCAGACGGCAGGTTGTTGACCTGCTTCTCGATGTTCGTCTTGTCGATGACCATCTGGATGATTTCATCCGGCGCGAGGATTTTGGCCTCGGTGGTGATCGCGTCGACCATCGCGACGAACGCCTTGAGGTCGGGCGTCGCGTCGGGATAGCGCTGAACGTTGCGGATGGCGGTCGTCAGCATGGGCAGGTTCTGCATGCGTGCCTGCAGGTAGAGCGAGTTGACGACGTCGGTGCCCAGCATCCGGTCGGCGATGGTGATGAAGGCCGCGTCATCCCATGAATTGACGATCATGCGGATCCAGGCGACGAGGCGCTGGATGTATTCCGACGAATTGGCGTCGGGCATGAAAATGTGGACGGGGATGCTGGCGGCCGCGAGGTCGGCGGCGATCCGGTTGCACTCCTCGTTGGTGCGACCGAGGATCGCGACGGAATTCCAGGGCAGCTCGATGTCGCGAGAATAGATGATCTGCTCCATGGCGCGGCGCATGCCGATGGCGGCGTCGTAACCGACCGCGTGGAGCGCGCCGATCTTGTTGTTGACCGAGCGCAGGATCTTCTTGTGGCGGTTCTGGTTGTGCTCGATCATCCCAGCGGCGCGGTTGAGGACGTCCGCCGGGCAACGATAGTTTTCCTTGAGCGTGACGATCTCGGCGTTCGGCCAGGCGGTGCCGAAGGTGAGGATCGCTTCGACGCGTGCGCCACGGAACGCATAAATCGACTGATCGTCGTCACCGACGCAGGTGAGCTGGCAGTTGGGGCCGACCATGAGTCGGATCCATTCCTGCTGCGCGCGATCGGTGTCCTGATATTCGTCGACCGTGATCAGGCGGAATTGGTCGCGGTACTTGGCGAGGACGTCGGGCTGCGTGCGCAGCATGTGGATGGTCTCGCAGATGAGGTCGCCATAGTCGTAGCAGTTCATGGCGGCGAGATCGCGCATGTAGGCGCGGATCAGCGCGAGATCGGAGGCCATCGGGCGAATGGCCGCGCGCGGCCAGTTGGCCGGGTCGTCGCTGATGAGCGCGCCGGAACCCTTGATCTGATCGATCGTGCGCAGGATCTGGCTGACGCGGCGGTCGTCGGGCGCGACGCGCTCGAGGCGCGCGATGACGCTCGACATCACGCGGCGGGCCTCTTCGGTCTGGATGACGGTGAATGTGTCGCGCAGCGCGTGATAGGAGGGGTTCTCGCGCAGAATACGCGAGCAGATGGCGTGGAAGGTGCCGATCCAGAGCTTCGAGGGGTCGAGATCGGGACGCGCAAGCGCGGTCGAGATGCGCTGGCGCAGTTCGTTGGCGGCCTTGCGCGTGAAGGTGACGGAGAGCAACGCGTCGGGCTTGTAGCCAAGCGTGTCGCAGGCATAGACGGCCTTCGCCGTCAGGACGTGCGTTTTGCCGGTCCCGGCGGTCGAGAGGACCAGGACGGGACGGTCCATTGTCGTGACAGCTGTGAGTTGTTCGGGATTGAGGCTGTCGAGCATGGGGCAAGCCTTTAGGGGTTGGCGACAGGAAGAAAAGCAAACTGGGTGGAAGGCTGAAAATGGAATGCGGCCGGAAGGCCGCATTTATGGGGTCATGCATCTTCGAATTCGACCGCGGGCTCCTCGGTGACGATCTCGTAGGCCTGCTGGGGCGTTGGGTCGTGAACCGCGTCAGCGGCAGTGGCTTGGGCTCGTCGAGCCTCGGTTTGGGAAATATTGAATTTGATTTCGTCGACTCGGCCCATGCGCTGGTGATCCGGGATGGTCTGACGCGCGACAGGGCCCTTGCCGCGCGAGCGCACGAGCGGTGCGATGAGCGGATCGTTGAAGAAGAATGGCGCAAGCAGCTTCATCGGGCGGTTGAGGAAGCCCTGCACGAGCACGATGACCTGACCGGGCGGCAGCGCGGCGATGTCTTCGTGGCGGAGCATCTTCACTGCTTCGAGGTTTTCGGAGGAGCTCCACGCGAGCGGATTGGCGGCCTTCGAGAAGCCTTCTTGCGTCGATTTGGAATGACGCATGATGGTCGTTTCGCCGACCATTTCGATGATTTGCTTCGTGGTGTCTGCATTGTTCTGCTGCAGAATGATCTTCACAGCCGTCGTGCTGTTGATCACGCTGACGTCGGCCTTCGAGTAGATGAGTTCGAGCTGCCCGTAGTCCTGCGCGTAAAAGGCGTAGGAGGTCTGCTTCGACCGGCCGAGGTCGGGGCCTCTGAGAACCGATTCCGACTTTGGGAGCTTGGCGAACTCGTCGAGGACGAAGAGAACAGGGAAGGGACCGAGAATGCGGTCGGTCTTCTCGTTGTGTTCGTAAGGGCCGAACGAAATCAGAGAGTTCGAGAGGACTTCGTAGAGCAGCGCTGTGATGGTGGCGAATGCCGCCGCCTCGGCCTGGTTGACGCAGACGTAGAGCGTCAGCGGCAACCAGCTGTTGGGCTCGTAGAAAAGGCGCTCGAATTCTTCGGACGCCCATTTGAAATGCTCGAGGCCCTTGTCGTCGACGTAGCGCGTGCGTCCGGGATTGAGATAGTTCTGGTCGTTCGGGGGCAGGCGCGTGCGCGCGAGGATTTCCTGCTTGAGGACGCCACGCATGTCGTCGGGGGTGAAATCGGTTGCCGACGTGCGCTGCTTGACGGCCTCGTTCTTGAAGGGCAGGAGCGCTTGGTCCATCGTGCCGAGCACGCCGGACCGTTCCTTGTCCGCCATGTTGACGAGGGACGAAAGTTCGAGGAAGGCGCGCGGCGAGGCGAGCCTCTTGTTGTCTTCGCCGGGCTTGATGATTTCGCAGAGCTTGCGAATCCAGTCGCCGAGCCGGTCGGTCGAGGGCGGTGGTCCGCCGTAGGACTCCTGCTCTTGCTCGACGGGTTTAGTGTTTTCGAGCTGGGCGTAGGCGATCCAGTCCGACAGCATCGGCAGCGACGGCTCTTTGCCGCGCCAGTCTTCGGGCAGTTCTTCCTGGAACTTCGTGTTGTCGGCGTTGTCGCCGAAGACGGTGATGAGGTAGTGGCAGAAGCCCGTAAAGGCGGCGCGGCCCTTATTGACGAAGTACGTGTCGCCGCCGCCCTTCGGGTCGGGGATCATCACCTTGGCGATCGAGTCGATGTAGGTGTCGCGATTGGGGCCCCGCGGAGGGACGAGGAGCGGCGACAGGAAGTTGAAGCGTGGATAAAATACAGAGCGCTCCGGATTTTGCTCATCGATAGTATCGACTTTTGACCAGTCAAGCATATATACAGATGAAACGGTCTCGCGGTGCGCGCCCGTGGCTGCTCTGATTTCAGGCTTGGGATCGTTGACTATAAGTGAGACGCGATCAGCAGTAATAATTGTCGGAATAACAAAAGCAGCGGTATTATGTGTTACCGTAAAATCATCGAGCAAGTACTGATGATCGCCGTCTATTATGATGCCGAAATATGGGCCGTCGCCGATCGGCTCGATTTCGAAGCCGACGTTGGTGACGTCTTTATTGATCCGTCGCGACTCTGCGTGACGGCGGAAGAGTTTGACAGGTATGCGGTCGACGTCGCCGCTGATGAAAAGGCGCCAGTAGACCGTGTTCTTGATGATACGAGGGGTTGGGTAGGCGGCAAGGCCAAGGGACCGCGCGACGAACGCGATGTCATTGGCGAGCGTTTCGGAGGCCGTGCAGAAGTCGTATCCGCGACCTGCGGGGTCGTATGAGCCATCGGTGTCGATCAGGCCAGCCAAGAGGGCTAGGCGGTCATCGGCGCTGGCGGTCTTGTAATCATGCGGGATGAACTTTTGGCAGCAGGGCACGTCGAGGCCGTAATCGCGTAGCTCGGCTAGCAGACTGTTGGCGCGCCAACGCTCTCCGGGGGTCGCGTTGCCTGCGGTGACGAAATACGAGCCGGAGCGATTGCCTTCTTGATGTTCTTCGCGGATCTGGAGGCCGCGCGCCTCGGCCTCGGCGTAGATTTCGGCGACAAGTTCGTTGTCCGCGGTATGCAGACCGGCTTTTTTGTTAGTCGTTCCGTCGCCGAGCAGTAGGCCAAGGCGATAAGGATCGATCTTGAGGCAAGCGTTCGACTGGAAGTCGACGGCAGCGCGCCATTGCTTGTAGAGCGACTTCTGGGTTGGCGACCACGCGAGGTAGTCCTCGACGGAGGTGAATTTGATGTGACCGCGAAGTGGATTGCGAGCGCGTCGGCGCGGCTCTTTGGAATTGCGCAGCGAAAGGATGTGATAGCCGTTGCAAATCCAGGAGCGGCCCTTGTTGGGCGTTACGCGATAGAGGGGGCCGTAGCCAGTGCTGGTCGAGAGGATGCGGCGCGGCTTGCTGTCGGGGCCCATCAGAAGGTCGCCGACAACGAGAGCGCCGGTGCGCTTGGTCGTGCCGTCGAACATCAGGACGGGTTCGTCCGGATGGAGGCATTTTCCTGTGCCTGGTGGCGCGAGACACAAAGAAGAAAGCGTCTCGATCATCTGTACCATCTGGCCTTTACGCTCGCGACCCTGCCAGCGGCCAAGTGTCATCAAGCGTCCGCCAGCAATTCCGACTTGCTTTCTGGCCTCCATTTGCTTGAGCGCGTCGTCATCGCACCAGTCGGCATAGCCGGCCTTCAGGATGATCTTCTTGTGCTTGTTGAAGAACTGCGGCGTAAAACCGAGAAATGAGCCGAAAAGCAACCAACCCATCAGCTTGGTTATCGGCGTGACGTCGAAATTTCCATTCGCGAAGCCGGCGAAATAGCCGGACGCGATGAACATGTCGTGGAAATTGAGCGTGACGACGTCCGTGTTGTAGCGGACGAGCAGAGCCCAGGCGCTCGACAGCGAGAAGCGGTGCGTGACGATGCGATGGAAGAGCGCTTCGTTGAGCGGGGCGTACAGCGGAAAAAGAATGGCGAGGAGGAGCGCGAGCGACAGCGACAGGTACAGGATCCGGTAGTGCCGGTCCCGTTCCTCCGTCATATGGCTGGGCAGCGTCTCTCGCGAGAAGGCATTGAACGTCATGGGCGCCCTGCGTTTTTCCGTCAGAGGATTTCAGAGATGTAGCGGCCGCGGTCGTCCCGCTTGACCTGGATGACGCGAAGTTTCGCGAGCATCTGGGCGCGCAGCGCCTCGGGATCGACGTGCGAATTGATGCCGGCGTGGGCGTTGGCCATCTCGATGAGGCGGATGAAGGTGCCGATGGCCTCGTCGCCGCTTTCGGCGTGCACGGTGGTCATGAACGAGCCGTGGCCGCTGTTCATGAGATCCCAGACGATCGCGGCGTTTTGCGTGGAAAGCTCGCCGGCGAGCACGACGTCGGGCGTCATGCGCGTGATCATCTGGCGGACACCGGGGTAATCGAGCGCGTTACCTTGGTCCGTGCGGCTGAGAACGATGTGCACGCGGTTCGGGGCAGGAACGATCAGCTCGCGTGTGTCTTCCACTGTGACGAAGCGCTTGTGATGGCTGATCGATTTGATCAGACGATTGATGAGCGTCGTCTTGCCGCTGCCGGTCGATCCGGAAACGAGGATGTGGTCGCCGCGCGTCAGCGAATTGGCGACGCGCGCATAGGCGTCGTTCGGATCGGTTTCCTTCGTGAAAAGGCTCTGTAGCGGCGAGCGTAGCGCGACGCCGCGCTTGACGTCGTAGTCGGAGAGTTCGACCCGCTGTTCGCCCGTGAACTGGCGGATGTTCATGCAGACGGTGCCGGAAAACGCCGTTTCGTTCGGTGCGCCGTACTGGACGTTGGGGCCGATGGCGGCGACGAAACGATGACCGCCAGGCAGGGTTCCGTAGACGGCAGGCATGCCGTTGGGGCCGAAATTCGGAATGTTCTGGATGTTGGCGACCTGGTGAGCGATGCGCGCCAGATAGGGGTAATCGAGGCTGGTATCGGCCTGCTGGATCCAGAACTCGCCGGGCGTGCGCGCCTTGCGCATGCGTTTCCAGACTTCGCCCGGACGATTGATGGCGATTTCTTCGACGTCCGGGTTGAGGAACCATTTCTCGAGCGGCTTCAGCTGCCAGCGCAGGGCGGCGACCTTGGGGTTCTGGTCAGCTTCGCGTTCGCGATCGGCGTCCGTCAGCTCGATGTAGTCGAACTGCGGTCCGTGATGCGTTTCGAGCAGAATCGGGACGAACGTGTTTTCGCCGGCCATGGTGTCGGATCGTTTTTCCGTCGCGGGAAGTCGCGGAACACGATGAGGATGGCGCGATTTGAGATCGGAAAAAAGAGAGAATCGGACAAAAAAGAAGGCGGCGCGTGCGCCGCCTTGGATTGTTCCGTCAATGGGCGACGGATTAACGCAGCCAGCCGCCGCCAGTTGCGGGCGTTGGATAGCCCTGCGGGTAGGAGAGCTGGTTCGGGTAGGCGTTTGCGCCCAGAGGCGATTGGGTCTGCGGAGCGACCGGGTTGGGGTTCGCCTTGATGTACTGCTCGTAGGCGGTGGGCGCCGTGGCGAAGCCAGCCTGGCCGCCGGCGGCGGTTGCTGTGCCGTCGAGGGTGACAGCCGGGAGGCTGTTGATCGGCGGCAGCGAGGCCGCGGGACCCTGCTGGCCGAGCGTCGAGAGGCGGTCGGCGGTGCCGACAGCGGCTGGCTGCGGGATGGCGGACTGACCGGCCTGCGGCTGGGCCGCGGCCGCCGATGCGTTCGGCAGTCCGATGCCGGTCGCCTTCTGGGCGGAGAGGGCGCGCTGTTGGGCAGCGACATAGTCCTGCGAACCGACGACCTTCTGGGCGTAGGCCGCGCGCATGTCGGAGTTCGGGACGACGGGCCGCAGCCACAGATCGGTGGTCGGGAAGATCGTGACGCGCGTGCCGACCGGGATGGTGCGGATCGGCTGGATCGAGAGGCGCTCCTTGGCGAACTGCTGGAAGATCGACTTGAAGTCGCCGTTGAACTGCTGGGCGGCGACGAAGGCGGGCTTCGTTTCGGTCGTGGTCGAGAAGCCGGTGACGGTCGTGTTCTGCGAGGCGTTGATCGCGATGTCGAGGCCCGCGACCATCGCGGAGGCCGCCAACGTCACGCCGAAGCGCTCGAACCAGCGGTCGTCGTTGAAGCCGATCACGCCCGAACGGCCCATGGCGTCGCCGGAGGTGGCGCTGAGCTGCCAGGCCGAGCCATCGGGACGCATGAGGCGTTCCCACGAAATGCCCATTTTTTCTTCGGCGGGATTGCCGACGGAGGCGGCGGTGCCGATGAGCGTCGAGCCGCGCTCGATGACGACGGTGTTGCCGTCGCCGCCGTAGATGTCGCGTTCGACGGTTGCGACCGCGCGCGAGGGATGACGCGAGTCGATCGGCAGCTTGATGACGGCCGGGATCGGCTTGTCCATGGTGACGACGCGACGCATGTCGACGGGATAGGTCGACATGTTCTGCCCGTAGCCGATGGTGCGCCAGTTCTCCATGCGCGGATCTTGCGGGTTCATGTAGGTGGCGCCGCCCGGATCGAACTGGAGGTCGAGCAGGCCGGGCCGGCGGCGGCGCGAAAGATAGGCGAGATCGTCCATCGAGTAGGGCGAGCTCGCATCGGCGCCGATCGAGGGCGCGACGGGCTGCTTGGGCGGTTCCTCGGCGTTGGCGTCGAGCGGGATCTGCAGGTTGAGGCTGCGCGGCGATCCGTCGGTGCGCAGGAGAATGGCCTCGATCTGGATAGCGGAGCGGACGGAGCCCGCGCGCGAGGGATCGAAGATCACGGCGATCGGACAGGCGCCGTCGGCGTCCATGTCGATGTTGAGGCACTGGCTGGTGTCGATCTTGAAGCCGCTCTGCTGCGCATAGGGCAGGAAGACCTTGGTGATTTTCGCCTTGGCGTCTTTGGCGCGGATCGACACGGAGCGGGTCGAATTTTCCTTGCCGATGACGACCGTTCCCATCGAGAGTTCGGGCGGCGTGATCATGAGATCGCCGAGGGGCGCGGGCGCGGCGGGCTTTGGCGGCGCCTGCGTAGCGTAGATGTCGTCGCTCTTGGCGATCTTCGGCACGGGCAGCTGCGTGTGCTGCTGCGGGTTCATGTAGCTCCACATGATCCAGCCGGCGCCGGCGAGGACGACGGTCGTCCCGACCGCAATCGTGCGACGCGCATTCCGGCGCTTCTGGAGCTCGGTGAGCGGAAGTTTAGGCGGATTGGCCATGATGGTCCCCGACAGGCGATGTGAATGGCTGGAGGCGCATCAGCGCCCGGTCTTGATCTTGCAGGGAGGAATGTCCGGCATGCTCTTGGTGCGCGCCGGGCAGAGGGCGTCGGCCTCGGGCTTGGTGAGGTTCTTGACGAGGATCATCGCCTTCGCATCGCCCGACGGCGCCTGCTGGAGCTGGTCGCCGTTTTCCGATAGCCAGGCGGGCTGCGTCTTGTTGGCGACTTCCGGATGACGGTCGGAGAAGGCGGTCCACAGGAGCGTCTCGGTTTCCGCGGTCATCGGCGCATAGAGCACGCGGTACTTGCCGGGCGGGCTCGTCTTGGCCGGCGGCGCGGGCGTGGGCTCGGCCGCCGCGAGAGGACCCGCGGGTTCGGCTGCCTTCGCGCCCTTTTTCGTGGCCTTGGGAGTGGGCAAGGGAAGCGGAGCGGCCGGCGCGGCGACGTGGACGATTTCCGCGCGGTCCTTGAGTTCGGCAGGACGCGGGTCGTCGTTGATGCGCGGCGGAATGGAGTAGCGCGGATCGCGGTTCGGCGCGATGGTCTTGAGGCAGACCATCAGCTGGCCATTGCGCAGGACGATGTCGCCGAGGCCCTCGACGATCATCATCGAACGGTCACGGCCGGTGACGCGCGTTCCGATCGGGCTTTCGACGCCCTGAACGACGAGCGAGGCGACCGGCCACGTGGTCATGGATGACGCGCGCGGGCCGAAATCGAGATAGGTGAAATGGTCGTCGTGCCAGGCGCGCGTCGGCGCGATCGCCTGATCGTCGGCGCCGCGCACCTTGATCTCGATGTTATTGGCCATGTTCAGGCCGTTCGGCGGCGTCGTGCGCGCGAATTCGCGCGAGCCGGCCTTGAAGGCGGCGCTGGCGAGCGTCGACGACGGCGTCGTGAGAGTCTTGTATCCGTCGTAGGACGGCGACTCGGGCGCGTCCGAGGCCATCGTTTCGCCGGTCGCGGACGCCATGCCGCCGACCGAGATCTGAACTGTCGTGTCCGGGAGCTTGGGATCGTTGAAGGGGCGCGAGCGGATGTAGAAATTGTAGACGTTGCCGCTCTTGCCGTAGATCACGATGTTGCCGTCGACACCGGCATAGAGCGAACGGAGCGCGATCGAATGGCGATTGGGCGCGACGAGCGTCTCGAAGCTGCCGGGATCGGAAACGATGTTGGAGACGATCTCTTCCTGCTCGGGAAATTTGATCGTGGTCAGCAGGCCTTCGCGGACGTTGATCTGCTGGATTTCGTCGGGACGCCACTGGAGACGCACGAAGCCGGGGCGGATCTGACGCGCGCTTTTGTTGGCGTCCGGCCGCTCCCAAGCCTTCTGCTCGAGATTGAGTGGATGGGCGACGGCCGGATTGATGGCGCGGCCGCTGGTCGGCGCGGGAGACGCGCCGGGAGGCACGGCCGACGGTGTCAGCGGATCGCGCACCTGCGCCTGGGCCTGTGGACCGGAGGTCGGGAATGGATTGGCGGTCTGCGCGTGGGCTGCGCCGGCGAGCGCCATGGCCAAGGCGACGAGAGAGACTTTTGCTGCATTCGTCATTGGGTTCACTTCTTGATGGTGACGGAATACGTGACGACGGTAAAACCGATCGGATTGATGTAGCGGTCTTCGCCGCGGACCGTCTGCGGTGCGTTGACGTACCGGAGGTCGGCGACGAAGGTCCGGTGATCTTCGCCGGAGTCGGTGAGTCCTTGGCCGAGACGCCGGTCGGTCGCTTCGAACTCGACGCGGTAGAAACCGGGCGAAGGCTGCGTGATCGAGATGATGCGCGTCGATCTGGTGAATTTCTTCTGCGTCAGATCGTTGTAGATCGGCTTTGTTTCTTCGAGGAAGGCCGAATAGACCTGCGGCGCGGACATGGTGTGCACGACGCCCTGCCAGCGATGATAGGTCTCGTAGGGATCGGCCGAAATCGTGTGGCGCGCCATCACGTAGGTCTTGGCGCTGGCCTCGTTGAGGATCGACAGATTGGTGAGGTTCGCCTTGGGGGCGTCGATCGTGACGACCTGTTCGGCCTTGTCCGAGAAGGTGACGAAGTACGGAACGACCCGATAGAGCGGAAACATCTGCAGGATGGCGATCGCCTGGACGGCATTGATCGCCAGACTGACGCCGAGCGCGGTGATCGCGAGGCGCGAGATTGCAGATGCATGGCGCGTCGCGGCCTGCGGCGTGTCGTGATGCGTCAGGTACGCGCCGAGTTCGTCGTGCGGCAGGGTGCGGTCGTCGGCATCGTAGTCGACCGTGGAGCCAACCGGCTCTATGCCGGCGCTCTTGCGCCGGACGACTGCTGTGGAGAGGCGCTCGACAAGGCTCATGGGCGAGCGATCACCCGATCTTGAAGTTGGACGCGGCGGCGCCGTTGGGCAGCGTCGTGCAGGCGCACGGCGACTGCTTCAGCGTGTTGGGGCCGGAGCCGATGCCGACGGGGTTTTCCTGATAGCGCGATCCGGCGCATCCGGCGAGCAGGATGCAGACGGCGAGCGCCGCGGCGACTTTCAGCATTTTGAAAACTCCGTGACGGAGGAATTTGAGAGACGCGACGGATGGTAGCGACGGCTAGTTGGGCTGTCCACCACGCCACGGCGGGAAAAATATCGATTATTCCGTGGTGTGTCGTTAGGGCGAATTCGCCAGATAGGCGCTGCCGGTGCCGACGGGCTCGACGGAGGGATCGTAAGGAAGATAGCGGGTGAAGCCCGGGTCCTGCAGGAGATTGGCAAGCGCAGCCTTGATTTCGGCGGCCTTGGCCTGCTGGTCGGCCGTCGAGGCGTCCAAGGCGAATTCGGCGAGTGCGGCGTTGATGTTGACGACGAGAGCGGCGATTGCCGCTTCGACCTGGGATTTGTCCGTCATGTCGACGCCGAGGGTCTTGGTGAGGGTTTCGGCTTCGGCGGCGATCGTGTTCTTGAGGTCGGCGGCGTTGAGCGTAAGCGTTTTGTACCAGTTGGATTGCTGGGCGGTGTCGAGAGCGGCGTAGATCGCGTCGCGCAGGGTGGAGAGCTGCTCCTGGGAAAGGCAGCCGTCGCCGCGGCAATTGGCGGCGCCGTACATGTCGGGATTGGATGAGATCGCCTGGACGGCGGCGAGGGCGGTGGCGCTTTCCTGCGCGGTACGCGCGCCGCTGTCCGGCCATTCGGCGGTGATGACGCGCATTGCCTGCATGAGCAGGGCGTCGGTCGCTGCGGGTGAGTTGCTGTAGACGGCACCGAGGAGGTCGGTGACGCGCTGACGGGCCGCCGCGGTGCTTGCGTCGACGGCCGCTTGTTCATTTTGAATGCCGGAAGCATCGATGCTGGCGCGGGCCATCTCGTTGACGGCAGCAAATCCGTTGTGGATGTCGATGGCCGTGGTCAGGGCAGCGTTGGCGGCGCCGAGGTCGGTCGCAGCCTTGTTGGAAAGGGTCGGCGTGTCGGGCGACATTTTCGGCGCATATGGCGTCGAGCCGCCGGAATAGGCGGATGGCGAGGCGCTCTCCGGTCCGAGCGCGAGAGCGCTCGAGGAACCGAACAGTTCGAGCATCGAGCCATGCATCGTGTTCTGGTTGCGGAGGATTTGCAGGAAGGCGAGGCGCAGGCGATTGGCGATCGCCAGCTCGTCGCGGGCCGTCTGCGTCTTCTTGGCGTCGGCCGCGATCTTGTTGATCTCGTCCATGCCGCCTTCCATGGAACTGCGGGCATGAAGACCTGTGGCGACCGCGTTCGTCTTGGCATCGATCACGGTCGACATGCGCGCGGCGGAATTCGTGTTCGATGGATTGAAGAAGAGATTGGCGATGGCGTTCTTCGAGCCGCCGATGGTCGAGAAGTCGGCGCCGGCGAGCGCGGCGCCGGCGGTCGGGATGGTGAGGCCCTTGAAGGCGCTGACATCGCTCGAGCCGCGCAGCATCGAGAGAAGCGCCATCGGATTGGAGCCGATGGCTTTGAGCATCGACTGCCATTGCTGAAGCTGCTTGGCGACGGAGGTGAGTTTCGAGATTTCGTTCTGGAGCTTGGTAAGCTCTGTCGGCAGCTTCTGGGGATCCAGGACAGGACAGGGCTTCGGGCAGCAGATGATGAGATAGCCCTGCGGCGTCATGCACGGCGGGAAAGCGGCGGCCGGCGCCGGGCGCAGCGCGAGCCCGTCCGGCGTCAGAGAGGAGAGCCACGCTGTCGTTGCGATGATCGCGGCGAGGCCGGATGCGCGGCGCGTGGCCATGGAAGCTCCGTCAATTGGTGGTCTGCGCTTGGACAGAATCGTTCTGGATCGAGGCGGCGCCCTGGAGGTGCAGGAGACTGCCGAGCTGCGCGTTGGTCTGCTGAAGCTGCTCGAGCACCTTGAGCATGATCGCGTTGTTGGCGGCGATGTCGCCGCGCAGGTCTTGGGCGGCCTTGGCCGACGCGGCGAGCGAATTGAGGTCGGTCTGGCCCTGGCCGACGAGGGTCGAGCGCGCCTGCAAGCCGGCGGCCATGGCGTTGGCCGCGGCTTCCCGCGTGGCGGCTGCGCGCGCGGCGGTCAGTCCTTCGGCCTGCGATTGTGTGACCGAACTGCCGGCGGGCGCATAGAGCGCCGACATCAGCGTAGATTTCGTCGAGCCGATGCCATTGCCGGAATTGGAATAGGCGTTCTGAAGGCTGGACAGCGCGCTGGTGAACGACGAATTGCCCTGAAGCGCGGAGGCAAAGCCGGTCGTCTTGAGCTGCGGCGCGATGCCGTTCAGGACGTTCTTGAACTGGCCGAGATTGATGCCGGTCAGGCTCTGAAGAATGCCGAGAATGGAGCCCGGCCCGAACTGGCCGACAGCTTGCTGCATCTTCTGGACGGTGCCGAAGATCTGCTGGAGCTGACCGAGCTGGCTTTTTACCGTCGACAGGGTGTCCGTCATCTTGAGCAGGACGGAATTGTCGAGGACGGCGACCTGGGCGTTCGCCGGCGCAGTTGTGGCGATCGTCGTCGTGGTGATTGCGATCGCCACGAGCTTGCGGAGACGGCGTTTGGTCATGGGCGCTCTCAGGAAAAGGGGCGGGCGGCTCGTTGACCGAGCCGCCACAGATCAGGCCTGCTGACGGGCGCGATCGTCGAGATGGGGACGGGCGGCTTCGCGCGCGTCGGCCATGTCTTCGGCTTCGCGTTCCATTTCCGACATGACCTGGTCGACGATGTGAGCATTGGCCGGGTCATTCGGATCGAATTCGGGGAAGTTGTCGTCGTCCAGCAGCGCATGCGGGTTGATCGACCGGACCGGTTTGGGAGACATGTGGTTCATGTGGCGCCTTTACGAAAATGCGGGCGGGGGAACCGGCCGCTGGTGTTACTTGACGGATGATCAAAGAACCGAGGCGGCTTCCGAGTGCCGAAGGGGCGATGAGACCGTCAGCGTCCGTGTGTTGGAATATTCCGTCGCAACATTCGGGGCGCCACGGTGGATATTGGAGAGGACGGAGTTTGCTGTCGAGGGTTTTTTGCGGCAATGGCGCGGATTAAGGAGGGAACGCGAGGTCAGGCGAGAATTCGGCGGGCGAACTCGCCGTCGAGATACGGCATGACGAAGTTGCGGTCGCCATATTTGGCGCAGGCTTCATGCAGTTCGCGAACAGCGACCGTGCCGGAATTGAAGATTTTCATGAACTTGCCGAGTGCGCGGAAGTCGATGTTGAGGATCGCGGACTGGCCGGTCGCGTATTTCTTGACGAGTACGGCGTAGGGATATTCGCGATAGTCCTTGCCGATGACGAAGTCTATTTCGGACTCTGTCAGGCCGAAGTCCTGATAATCCGACGCCTGTGAGTTGCGGTTACGGAAGAACAGGACCGTCTGGCATTGCTGACGGATCATGTCGCCGATGCCGGTGGCGTTGACGGCGCCGGGTGTCTGGAATGCGACGAGCGCCGCCTGGCGCGCCTTTCTGCCTTCGCGGAGCAGAACCTGCACGAAGGTCTCGCGGAAGCGGGGCGAAGCCTCGAGCATCGGCGCCGTCTCGTCGATGAAGATCAGCGACGGGTCGCCGGTTTCCAACGAGATATTGCGGATCTTGTGGACGAAGTAGTCGATGATCGGCGGCGCGAGCGTTGGGTCCGACAGCACCGTGGTCATGTCGAAGCCGATGAGGCGCTTCGTCTTGAGATCGAGGCTGTCTGTTTCGCCGTTGAAGTAATTGCCGAACTGGGTGAGATCGGCCCACGGCGCGACATTCGTGCGCATGCGCCCGCCGGCCTCGAAAACGAGATCGGAGAGATCGGCCAGAGTGCGGTGGCGGTCGGGCAGGTTGGGGTCGAAGATCGTCTGGATGGCGCGTGCGATTTCGCCGTCGTCCTTGGCGTCCTGGGCATCGCCGATGAGCGAGAGCCAGCGGCGCAGGAAGGTGCGGTTCGCCGGCGTGTCGCTCATTTTGAGCGGGTTCATCTGGATTCGGCGCGAGGCGTCGTCGAACGTCAGGTAGTCGCCGCCGGCGCAGCGCACGAAGGACTCGCAGCCCGAAAGACGGTCGAACAGGTAGACGCGCAGGTTCGGGATCGACAGCGCCATGGCGGCGGCGAAGGTCACAAGGACCGTCTTGCCGCTGCCGGTGGGACCGATTGCGAGGCAGTGTGCGACGGTCTCTTTGTCGGAGCCGGTTTCGGCCGAATATTGCGAGGGTTCGGAGTGAAACTGGAATGCGTAGGGCTGGCCGTCGACCGTCGGGAAGAAGCAGACTGGCCGCTGCGCCCAGTTCGAGGTCATGATGCCTTCGTTGGGGCGCTGCAGGTAGAGATTGCTGGCGACGTTCGAAGAAAGGTAGCGGAACAGGCGCGGCCACTGCTTGTCGGCCGGAAATTGCGAGAACCAAGTCGCCTGGGCATGGACGCCTTCGCGCACGGTCGTCGCGCCGGTGACGGCGAGCGCGGCGTGGATCGAGGCCTCGGCGTCGAGGCATTCCTGCGGCGTGCGGCCGTAGACGATGATCCAGGCGGCATAGTCGTGCAGGGTGGCGCGATTAGCCGAGTCCTGACCTTCGATCATGGTGAGGACGTCGTCGATTTCGTAGGTCGCGTTCGTCGATAGACGCATGAACGGCGCGTTGGCGCGCTCGATCTTGAGGGTGAGCAGGTCGCGATTGGGATCGTGCGGGCGTATGGCCTGGTAGACCGTCATTTCGACGGGGAGGCCGAGGACGGTGCGCATGACCTGTTCGGAGGTCTTGTCGCCGCAGTCGCGAATGCCGACGATGACGGCGAACTTGTTCTCACGGCCGTTCGAGAAACGGATCATGCCGCGCTTCTCGTTGCGGACGAACGAGACCCGATCGGCGGTCAGGAGCTGGGAAACGCGGTCCTGCCATGAGACGCCGAGGGGCGTCGGGTGCGAGATCGGCGAGCAGAGGCGCGCGAGAACGGCGAGCGGGCTGCGGGCGAGATCTTCGGGCCGCGCCGGTCGCTTCGACGTCTCTTGAAGAACGGAGACGCTGTATAGGTTCATGGTGTTCTTGAAGAACGAGACCGCCTTGTCGAATTTTTCGGCCGCTTCCTCGAAAGTCTTGGCGGTGACGCTCATGAGGGCGTAGGTGCGCATCTGATAGATGCGCTCGAACCGTGTGTTCCAGGCGTGCTGGACCTTGTCGAGGATCTCGATCGGGTGTTTTGGCGGCGGGTCGATCAGGCGCGGCGACTTGATCTGGAAGAAGCGGAGCTCGTCGATGCCGTTCTTGAAGGCGTCGTCGAGCATGATCTTGCGCGCGTGGAAGAGGTCGAGGCGGCCAAGGCCGGCGCCGTCGGTAAAGGCGGCGAGGGAAAGCTCCGCGCCGCCGACTTCGAGTACCTGCGCCCAGGTGTTGTTGATGCAGGCCAGTGTCTGGCCGTCCGGCATCAGGCGCAGGAACGGAAGATAGTCGGAGAGCGAATTCTGCTGCGGCGGCGGTTGGAGGCGATCGGCAATGGTTGGAATCGCGAAGGCTGCGCCGGCTGTGGCGGCGCCGGCGCCAACAAGCGTGCCGAGGACACGGAATAACGTGGCGTTATTGACGACGAGGTCGACCGTTTCGGCGACGGTTTCAGCAAGCATGGGATGACGCGCTCGACGGAGTTTCGAGAGGAATTCCGCCGATGATGCCGCCGGACGAACGGCGAAGCAAGCCGGTTACGGATTGTAGACGGCTTCCTTGCGTGGCCCGATCGAGCGGATCTTTCGCGTTGTCGCGTGGAAGGTCGCCATGAGGGTCGTGAGATGCGGTTCGCGGTTGTAGAGGCCGATCAGCGCGATGTGCAGCGCGATCAGGAGGAGCATGAAGAAGATCGGCATCGGCAGGTCGGCGAGCGAGGCGACGGTAAAAAGGATCGTGCAGATGCCGATCGACACGAAGGCTGGGCCTTCTGGTGCGCCCGCGAACTGTTTCGGCATGGAGACCGGACGGTAGATCTTGACCTGGATGTCCTGCATAGCGGGGCCTTCGGGGTTTGTCGGTCAAAAATAATTGGGGCGTATTGAGACGAGAAGCGTGAGGTCGAGGCCGGCCAGCGCGAGGCCGGTGCAGAAGAGAATGGCGTAGCGGGCGGTTTGCGGCGAGGTCCCGAGGCCAAGAGCGGCAAAGACTGGAAGGATCGTCAGGGCGGCGATCATTTCGCCGGCCTGCAGTTTGTCGGCCGGCAGGGCGAGCGAGACCAGTCCAGTGCGGATCGAGACGGCGAGGAGCGCGAGTTCGATCGACGCGATGGCGAAGAAGATGACTGATGGGGTAATACGGAGGAATCGCGAGGAAAGCATGCTGGAAGTCCGAAGGCGGTCCGGGACGGAATAAACCGCGCCCGGACCGTAAAGTATTCGCGCCCGAGAATTACTTCGCAAACGTGTCGCCCAGGCTGCTGGGGTCGAACGAAATCGCGGCATTCGAAGTATTGCCGGTCGTAACATAAGAAATGAGCGCCGCCGCAGCGGAGAGCAGGATCAATCCGCCGATGAGACCGGCAAGATGTTTGAAGTTGAATCGGCCGAAATACGCCATGACTGCGATGGCGATAATGCCGAAGCCGGCGACGATGAACGCGATTGTTCTGACGTTCTGGAAAGTAGTATTCGCCTTCGTCTGAAGATTGGCGAATATATCTGTCGATCCACTTGCCATGGCGGGCTCGACTGCGAACAGCGACGCGACGACGAGCGCGAGGACCGCGAAGAAAGCGGTGCGATTGGTCTTCATGTGCAGAGTCCTGAGTTAACGCATTTGCCAAATCTCCGGCGAGTGAGACAGCCGGAGCGGTGTAATTATCCTTCCGTTGGCGCGATGCGTCTAGAGCCTCGGGAGCGTCTACGTCGGAATATTAGGGCCGGGACGGAAGAATGTAGGGCGATCCGGTATTCGCGTCGGGATTATGGAAGTGGGGACCGATGTCGCGATTGAGGATGAGGGTCGGATTGCCGACGCCGCCGAGATTGTCTTCCGAGGAGATGTTGGTCGCGACGGTCTGAAGCCAGGTGTTCGGATCGCCGCGGTCGCGCATGATGATGAGACAGAGATTTGCCGCGGTGCGTGCGGCGCGGATTTCGCGGCTCTCTGGCCCCTCGCCGAGCTGGTACGTCATGATGATCGGGATGTTGGCGTCGACGGCCGTCTTCTGGATGGTCTGCGCGACGCGCGTGAGGAAGACATGGTCGGGCTCGCGCGGCAGGCGGCCGTCGATGAGCTGCCAATAGTCGATGAGGGCGGCGCGGGCCCCCTTGACGCGGGTCTGGTAGAGGATTTCGTGGCGGATCATGTCGGCGGTGAGCCGGGTGCCGTGGACATATTCGCAGTAGCGGGCGCGCGACGCCGGCGGCAGCGTCTGGACGCTGATGCCGAGTTCGCGGGAATTGACGTTCAGTTCGCGGGCGACCTTGAGGGCTTCGATGTCGTCGTCGCGCCGCTCGAGGCTGAAGACGACGTGCGGGATCGCCTGCTGCTCGAGATTGTAGCTGATGGTGGCGACCAGCGTGGTTTTGCCGGATTTTCCGAAGCCGGCGATCATCGTGAGGCTCGGCGCAGGAAGGCCGCCGCCGGTCGCCGTGTCGATGACGTTGAGCAGTGTCGGAACGCGGGCTGAGCGTGCGCCGGCGAGAAGACGGCGCGCGAGCCGGTCACGAGTTTCGGAAGCCGGGACGGCGCGTTGCGAGTGCGACGAGCTGTTGAGATCGCGCAACAGAGAGTCGACAGCTGGTTCCCAGGTGTCCGGGTTCTGCTCGACGGAATAAACGGCGTCGCGCATGAGCGCAATGGCCCGCTCGCGGCGGCGTTCGGATGACAGGCGCTGAGCGGCTGCGCGCAGGGCGTCGACGTTCGCGGTTGCCTCGTTGGCGAGGCGACGAAGGTCGACGATTTCGATGTCGAAAGCGCCGGCGGCGACGGTCTTCGGCGTGATCGGATGGCCTTGGGACGCCACCTGCTTGATGTGGATCCAGACGTTTGCGCTGAAATCGTCCCGGAAATCTTCCGGGGCGAGCTGGCGCACGTCGTCATAGAGGGAGGGATCGCGCAGAACGGAGCCGATGATCTCGCGTTCGATCTCCTCCGTTGTCGGCGCAGCGACGAGCGGATGCGACATGGAAACTCCGATGATGATGGTCAGGAGAGGACGATGCAGCCGGGATCAGCGTCGGCTGTCGGAACGACATCGCAGGGCCCGGGCGGCACGAAGGCCAGTTCTCCGGTCGGCAGGCGATAGATCTTGCGGCGGACGCCGGTGGGCCAGAGCGCGTCGGCCGTCGCGCCGGGCGCTGGCGATTCCCAGCCGATGAGTTCGGTCGAGGCGGCTTCGGGGTTCGGCGGCGGCTTGTAGCGGAGAATCTTGAGCGGGAAGCGTTTTGGCGCAGCGGCGGGTGCGACGGAAGCGGAGCGCGCGGCGCGGCGCAAGATCGCGATGATGTAGGCCTTGGGCTCGCCGGGCCTGGTTTCGGCCGCGACGTTGATCGCGTCAATGACGGCCTGGTGGCCGTAAGTCGCGGCCTGCGAATGGTAGAAGCTGACCGCCTGGCGCTCGGTCATGCCGCCGAGCGAATAGAGGACTTGCTGGATCGGGGTGAGAGGCGCGGCGGCCTTCGTCGCGAAATGCTTGTCGAGGCGCTTCTGCATTTTGTCGAGATCCTCGGGACTGGCGAGGTCGAGAGGATCGAGCGGCTCAGCATCGCTCGGAAATGCAATTCGGCCGCGTGAAAAAACGAAATGCTTGGAAAGGGCCGATTTGGCGTGGGTCCAGGCGAGGTCGTCCATTTTGATGAGCGAACGCGCCTCGGCTTCCGAAATGGCGGCGCCGCGCGAAATCAGCGCCGCGGCGATCTTGATGGCGGCGGCGATCTGCCGTTGCGGGAGATCGGCGAGGCCGACGATGTCCGGAGGTTTCAGCATGCGAATGGCCTATCGGGTGATGCCTTGCGACTTGCCGAAGCGGGCATGAATCGCGCGGCGGCGCTTCTTGCGATGCTCGAGCGCTTTTTCGTCGGGCTCTGGTTCGGGTGGCGGCGCGGGGGTTTTGGGTTCGACCTTGGGATCGATAACGGCGGCGGCCTTTTGGGGGGCCTCGGAAGGCGGCGGGACACGATCGGAGGAAGGAGGGGTAGGTGAGGGCTCGCTCGGCGAGGCCGCGCGGCGCACGCGCGTCGGCATCGCAGGGGATGGCTCGGGCGCGGGGCGCGCTGGAGCGGCCGGCGCGGCGACGGGCGTCGGGACGGCCGGGGCAGGTGAGGGCACAGGTTTTGGCTGTGACGCCAAGACCGGAGCGGGCTTTGCGGCCGCAGGCGGCGTCTGCGCGGCCGACGATGCGGCAGGAGGCGCGGCTTGCGCGGCGGGACGGACGGGCGCCTGCAGAGGCTTCACCGATATCGGCGTCTTGGAACGGGTGATGGGCAGCGAGGGGGGCGGCGTCGGATTGATCGGCGTCGCGCGGATCGGCTTCGTCGGCGTCGGCGCGATCGGCCGATCGTCGATCAGCATCGACGTGGTGACGCGCGGCACGGTATCTTTGCGGTTAGCCGCGATGCGCGCCTGGCGCTCGTCGTGATCCTTGATCTGCCATTCGATATCAGCAACCTGTTGATCGGCGGCGCGCTTCAAGAGCCGGGCGCGCAGGCGCAGGGTATCGACGTTGACCAGGAGGCGGCCGGCCGTGCTTTTGAACGGCGTTTTCGCGCCGGGCGGCAATTTCGGAAGGGTCGGCGGTGGCTTTGCGACCGCAGGCGCCGCGGCGACGGGTTTTGGCGCGGGCGTGACTTGCGGGGCAGGTTGGCGAGGCGGCGGAGAGTCGGCGTTGAGAATGAGGCCGGCGTCGGCGCGCGCCTGGCGGTGCATTGCGGAAATATCGACGTCGTGACCGGCGTCGATCATGCCGATGATCTGCTGCGAGAGCGCGGCGAGCCCGTCGACCATCTTGATCTTGTGCGGATGCACGCTGGGGACAGAGGCGTGCAGCATGTCGCTGAGCGGATTGCCGATGACCGGCCCTCGGGCGGTCGCCAGATCGGAGAGATATTTCTCCATCTCGCGCTTGGTCGTCTCGTGCTCCAGCGCGCGCTTGCGCGGCTTTGTGACGTAGTAGTCCGTGACGGAGGCCAGGAACTCGCCGATTGCGGGATATTTCGGCACCCAGCTCTTGCCGGGCGCATCGAGCCTGGAGCGGATTTTCTCGACGACGACTGCGGCGGCTGCGGCCTCGGCTCGATTCAGGCGAGCGTTGAAGGAAGCGAGCCGCCAGCGCGTCTTGGCGCTTTCGAGTGCGTGGCCGGCTGGATGGTCATGGGCTTTCCAGCGGCGAATTTCACTGTCGAAGCGGTTTTCGATCCACGGCGGTGGGCGAAAGCCGGCGATCGGAAATCGCTGGTCGAGATTGTCGACGATGCGATCCCATTGGGCGTTGGTTGTCGCCTCGCCGCCCTTGGTGGCTTGCCCCTTCTTTTCCTTGGCGTATTCGTTGGGTTTCAGCCGACGCACGGGCTCGTGCGAGATGCCCATGACATCGTAGCGCCGCGGATCGAGCTTCTTGTCGATGCCGCGCGCCTGCAGCATCTCGTTGGCGAGGTCGGCGTAGGCGTGGCGAGCAAGCCGCGGCCAGTTGGCGGCATTGAGGGCGCGCACCTTCGGCTGGACGAAGGGAAAGCGAGTTCGCGTCTTCCTATGCGCGTCGCGCTTAGTCTCGCTGCAGGCGAAGTCCCATACGCGCTGGCCGCTGGCCGGATCTGTAATGATGGAGGCCGGCCGTTCCCAGAAGACGATGTGGGCGTGATAGTTGCGATCGTCGCTGGTCGCTTCTGGCTTGTGGACGACGGACCAGAACGGCACGTCGACCTTTGTCGTTCGGCCGGACTCCGTCTTGGTGTCGAGATTCCGGAAGAGCTGGTCGCAGAGGCTCTTGACGAGTTCGGCGCGGTCGCTGGCGGAGAGCTCGTAAGGCAGGGAGATGATGAGGCGCGATTGGACGTGGCCGCCGCGCCCCGGCGTGAACGTAGCGACTGGTTTGGCCTTTGGCGGAACGGTTGCTGCGAGATAAGCATGAACGGCGTGGGCGCGGGCCTCGGCGACCTTCAGTCGGCGCTCCGGACTGGCTTCGGCCAGCGCCAGTTCCGACGGCGCGGCTGGATCGGCGGCGATCTTCGCCCAGAGCGACGGATTTTTGGCTGGGTCGACCGAGAGCGTATGATGACGCGGCTCGCGCTCGGATTTTTCGACTTCCTGCCAGAATTTGAGACGCTCGGCGTAGTCCTCGGGGAGAGTGCCGTACATCGAGAGGCCGTGGTCGCCGCGCTCGGCTTCTTCGACAGCGCCCTTGCGCTCGATATAGGCCTGGCCGCCGATGGCGATCTCGAGGTCGTCGGCGAGGCCGGCCTTGTCGGCGAGGCCGAGGGTTTCGAGACGGCGCAGGGCGGCTTTCTCGTAAAGTTCGGGCGCGTCCTCGCGCTCGATATAGGACTCGTGCGCGGCGGCAGCGCCTTCCTTCTCGCCGGTGATCAGCCGGGTGAAAGGCGAGGTCTTCGTGATGGTCGTAAGGGAGAAATGAAAGCTTTCCGCGCCGTCGGAGGCTTTCGGTTTGGTGGTCGGCGCGACGCCTGGCCGGTCGACGGCGTTCCTGATGGCGCCGGCGATGCCCCAGATGATCGAGCGGTCGCCTTTTCGTTTGACGAACGGCTGGAGGGGCTGAAACAGGGCGACATCATTCTGGATGCTCGCCGCCTTCTTGGCGACGCGCGCCTGCATGCGCGTCTGCTTCAGCAGTTCTTCTGCCACGGTGTCTTTCGCCATGACGGATATTGTGCCTGATCCTGCGCGCGGCGTTAAGCGCGATTTGGCTCAACGGAAGAATCGCGCTGTGCTTGTGACGGTAAAATCCGTCGGCGCGGATGCTGCCGGCGCGCTGGCAGACCGGATCGGGCGCGGCGGAGCTCTTGGAGGAGGATTTCGTCATAAGTTTCAGGACCGATCGGGCGATCCTGCGGGAAAGGCGGATTGTTCATCATGGCGTTATGACACGGGGAGCGACGCTCTGCGTCAAGTTGCGCGCGCCGGCGAGCCGGTAGAGCTCCGCGACCATCTGGGCCTTCAGGCAATGGAGTTCGGCGTCGGGCAGGTCCAGGTCGGCGAAGAGGTTGCCGCCGGATTCGCGGATGGGGGTGGCGGTCATGCGGACCTGGCGGGAGCGTGAGAGGGCCGCCAAGCCTGGATCAGCGCCACGATCTCGTCCCGGTATTCCTCTGGATAGATCGGAGTGTTTCGGCCGGCGACGTACGAGAAGACGGTCGCCATATCCGCGGCGATGTGCCGGTCGACCGCGAAGAGGTCGGCCAGATCGAAACCGCCGAGATCTGTCGCGTTCCACCAGGCCAGGATGAAATTGGCGACACGCCGCGACTGGCCGGTGTCGCTGTTCGCGACTTGCAGCAGCCTCTCGAAAGCGGCACGCGTCGTGTGATCCATCATCGCGATCCTGCTCTTGGTTGCCGCGTCAGGCCGCTGAGGCGAGTATTATTGGGAGTAGTGAGCGAAAACCATCGAGCATGGAAGCACGTCCGTTGGCGCCCGACGAGACTTTTCGCGACGGGTGTGACTTCAGGCTACGCGAAAGCGACGTTTGTTCGGAGGTTGGCGTCTATCCGTCAATTGCGTGAACGGCGACCCGGAATCGCTGACCGTCGGCAGTTTCAACGACGAGATTGGCCGGATCGGTCTGATAGTCGATGTCGCGGATGGCGATCGGCGGCAGGTCTGCGCCTGGTTCGCCGGTTTTCGGCCATTCGAAGCGGGCAATGCCCGCCTGAAGGGGGCGCAGACCCTCAGAGATCGCGAGACCGATGTCTTTGGGGTGCGATGGGATGGTCGGAGTCATTTTGGCGCCTCCTTGGCCAAGAGATCGCGCGCAGCGCCGCGGACGGCAGGGTTGTGCCCGTAGGCGCCGTCGGCGATCTCCTGGAGGACGACGTTATCGGCATGGTCGGCTTCTTCACGGGCGGAGATCCGGTCGATCTCGTCGACGGCCGCTTTGGCGATGTCGGCCGCGTCGTCTCGATCGACGATTTCGGTGTGGTCGCCGCAGGATACTTCGCGACCATTGGCGATCCGGCGCAGGGCGCGGGTCGCGATCGCGAGCGCACGGGTCTCGGGTGTGGCTCGTGTGGCCATAGGCAATCCTTTCTGAATTGGGTTTGAGGGCGTCTTATCGCCAGGAGAGATCGTTTTTGGGTAGCCGGTCGAAGTCGTCGATGACGACGAGGCAATGCGGCGGCCGATCTCCCGACAAAGTCCAGAGGACAAGATTGACGTCCTCTGGCCCGGCGCCGAACGCCTGTGACGGATAGAGCAGACCTGCGCGCCCGGTCGCGATCGCATAGCGGGCGATCGTCCAGGTCGAAGGCTCGCGGCCATCGAGCGCGAGTTTTTCCCACGGGCAGGCGACGTCACTGATTGAGAAAGCTCCGGCAAGCGCCAGGAGCTGCCGCGCCTCCTCATTGTCGTTCGTGAGATCGACGATATCGGCGTAGTCGACCTTGTAGGCGCACAGCGTCATCGGCTGCGCCTTGAATGCGAAGCTCTGCTGGGCCTCCAGCCAGGCGGTTTGCGGCCGCATGGACAGGTAAAGCGCCGGCTGACCTCTCGGGTTGAAGCGGCCGCCGGAGAGTGCGGCGCCTTCCCCAGATGTCGGATCGTAAGCCCAGCGCGGATGATGCGCGCGCCAGGCGGTGGTGCGCAGGTTCACGCGTAGCCGCCAGCCGCGATGCGCGAGAGGTAGGATTTTACGTCGCGAGCGCGTCCCTGCTGCACGAGTTCCTGCGCCGTCATGTCGCCGAAGCTGGGCAGCGGCTGCGCCCGATACCAGGCAAGCGCCTGTGGCGGGGAACCCGCCCAGGGCAGCACGCGCATGATGATGTCGACGATGTCACGCAAGCGCGCCTGCGTCGCCGGCGAGTTCAGGCGCGCGGTCTTCGTGACCGCTTCCCTGGATAGGCCGGCAATTTCTGCAAGGTCGGTTTTCGAGATCCTGAGGATATCGCCGAGCTTGGCCGTCTCGATGAGGCCGTCAGGACGCATGAGGGCCGCCGCGTCGATGGTCATGGAAGTTCTTTCGGGGGTCGGTGAAGCTGAAGCGTGTCTCATATCTTGCCGCCTTATAGGGGCAATATAAGGGACATATGTCAATTTCTCAACCGACGTTGCGTCGGTCGCGCGGCAGATGTCTCTGACAAGGCTGAGGTGATCGCCTGCGCGTCATATGTCGTGACGCCAGAGGCGATAACTCGTTCCGTCATCGTCATGACGCAGAATTTCTTCTCGCGTCAGGATTTCGGCGTATGAGCGTACGGCTTCGATCAGGCGCGGATGAGCGATATCTTCAGCGGAAATCCACATTCGGGTCGGGCTTGCAAGGAACTTGAGGAAGCTGGGAATGGTGATTGCTGCCCTGTCCAAGCGGAAGCAGTAGTCGACGAACTCGTTCTGCCAAGTGACGGCAGGCCGACGGAAGGAGTCTGCGCCGGGGACGGCGCGACCTACGAGTGCGCGAAGACGCGTGTTGGTCAGGTGGTGGCGTCGTCCTAGCTGTGGAGACGGCGCTGGCCGGTGAGGCGGAAGGCTGGTCGATTGACGGCGTTCACAGTCCTGCAGAAGGTCGTCAGAGGAGAGCCGACGCGTTTCGGCAATCCGCCGAGCGGTCTCTTGCCGAAGAATCGCTATTTCTTGTTGGTGCCGGCGCTCTTCGGCAAGGCGCTGTGCCGCGCTTTCGGCGGCATGCCGTTCTTCAGCTGCGAGGGTCGCGTCGAGGCGGTGGAAATCGGGGTGCCAGAGCCAGGTCCGGGGCGCTTCGTGCAAAATCCAGTCGACAACGCCTTGGTCATCTGGGGTGAGGCCTTTTCGCTCGCCAAACCAGCCGCGAAGTTTGATTTCTACGGCCGGTAGGTTGTCAGCGGCGATCTTCGCGAGCTTCTGGGGATCGACGGAATGCGTATTCTCGAATTCGATCAAGAGAGGGCTGGTTTCTTTGTCAGCGGTTGCGTCCGGGCGATAGCGCGCGTGTGTAATGGTTTGCTCTAAGACGATCGAATTGAGGGATACAACGCGCTCCGGAGCGGACTCGATGTGTTTTCGAACAACGGGCGGCAACGTCAAAACGCGGTGCCTTTGGAGACATTGTTTTGCGAATAGGTGGATGGCGTCTTCTTGGCCGCCGGCGCAATGGAGGGCTTGCGCATCTGGCATATGCTTGAAGTGATGCCGTTTGCCGCCTGGTCCGAGATTGCCCTTGTGTGCAACGAGAGCACGTTTGCATTCGGGACAGATGCAGTCGCAGCTCTTGCCGCGGGAGACCTCTGAGATGTGAGCGATCCGACCCTGCTTGAGACCGAACGCGAGCTTGACCTGATCTCGGTTTGAGAGGGTCTCAAGGTCGTCGTGCGATCGTTGCGCAAACATCTATCGCTCGTTGGTGACTGGTCCGCTCGTCGTCAACCCGATGCAGACCTCTTCAGGCGGGCGCAAGCCGCGGGGTTATGGTCGTGGACAGGGAATTCACCGGGCGGAAATTGCAATGTTTTCGCTGTAGGCGTCTTCGTGGCGGACAAGCGCATCGACAGCCCGCTGCCACATGGCGAGGGCATGGTTGCCGAGCGCGGCACCCAGCTCTTGATCGTCCGTCATCCAGTGGTCGAGATGGCGGATGACGAACTGGCGGTACTTTTCCTTGCCGCGCACGTCTTGTGAGCCGGGACCGTAGGCCCGGCGACACAGGTCGATGATGTCGTCGGCTTGAGTTGCGGCGAGGGCCTCGGCGACCATCTCGACGAGTGCGTCCCGGATATTGGTGCGCACCGAACGCCGAAAGGCCTGGATACGGTCGCGTGCGATCTGAACGGCGGCGTCCTGTGGCGGCGAAGCCGGGATCGACCGTGCGCCCGTGGTTTCGCGCATCAGTCTCTTGGCGACGGTCTCGGCGGCCGCGCCGATCCGCGCCACGAAGGTGTGCGTGGCGATTTCGGCCGCATTTAGGTTCTCGTAGATGCCGCGCCGGCGCACCATCGCTGCGAGCGCGGAGGCGTGCGGCAGGTCTTCGAAAGTCAGAAGCCTGGCGTCGTAAGGCAGGTCCGGGGTACACGGGGCGTTAGCGACCAATGCGATGTGGGTGGCCTGCAGGCGGGCGAGTTCGTCGAGGATCGCCCCATGATCGACCTTGCTCGCCTCGACCAGGATTTCGACGTGTCGGGCAAGGTCGGCCGCCTGTGCGCGCCGGATTGCCGTTATTGCGTCGCCGATCGCCTCGACGATCATCGGCGCTTGAAGCGGGACGGGACCGGCCACGACCGGAACGATGGGCAGGCGCTCCTGCGCCAGGCGCGCGCCGGCCTCGCGCGCCTTTCGCTCTTCGGGTTCCTCCTCTTCGTCGACGTTGCTCGAAATGGCCAGCCCGGAGGAGTGGGAAAGCCCCAGCATGACGAAGCCTGAACGTCGGCCCATGGTGACGGCATGACGGAGGGCCGCGATCGTCGAGGCGTCCGGGATGCTCTGGAAGCTCGAGCAAAGGACAACGACGGCGTCGTCGTTTTCAAGTTCGGCCCTGAGAGGCGCGGTGACATAGCCATCGAGGCCCCGGGTATCGACGATGTGGGCCGCCTGCGGCGCACCGGGCCAATAGATGCGGATGGCGGCAGGGAACGGCGCTTCGGGGTCCTTGCAGTAATTGAGATTGGAGATGGTTGTTGCGAGCCATGCGGCAGCAGGCTCATGCGGATCAGGCGCAAATTGCGTCTTCGACCGGTGTTCGAGCCGCATGGCAATGATTAGCGACCGGGCGAGCGCCTGTGGCGAGTCCGCGCTTTCGACAAGCTGCTTGAAGTCGGCGAGCGTCAGGCCAGCCATGTTGCGGATACCGCGCGTGGTCTCGGCGGCGATCGGGTTGTCGGCCGACGCGACGGTTTCCGCGGCATGCCGCAGCGCGAATGCTTCGGCGGCGACGTCGATCACGGTCTGGACCAGCTTTTTCTGCTCGTAGGGCGTGACGACGACGTATGGTTCCGGCGCGTAGCGGATCTCGGTCGGGCAAATGGTCGTGCGGCCCTCGGCGGCCGGCAGCAGGAGGCGATCAGCGTCGGTCGGGCCGATCGGGGCGGCTGAGTCAGCGAGGTCCTGCGCGTATTTTGCTTCAAGACGGGCGAGTTTGACCGTTTCCTTGGCCGTTAGAGTGGCGATGGCCTTCTTGTCTTTCAGGGCCAGGATCGCCTTTTTGGCTGCGCCGAGGCCGGCCGTCATTCTTTTCTGACGGTAGGCGCGAGCCTCGTCGTCGGACCGGGTGAGGTTCGAAAGAAGGCAGATGGCCGTCGTTTTTCCGATCCCGACATTGCCGATGAACACGACGCGTGTGGTCGGCGAGGTCAGCTTGGCGAGGTCGGCTTCGACGGTCTTGATCGCCGAGTGCAGCAGCTGCCGGCCTTTGTTGTGCGGTGCCCCGAGCAGGTCGTCGGCTGCCGCCGTGCTCGCGCTTTGGGCGAGCCGCGACTTCGCCCGATCCAGAATAGCGAGAGCGTGCGCCGGCGGCCGGAAGGCATCGGCCGGCGGCCAGGAGACGGAATAATGGATTGATGGGTCGAACGGCGCGTTCATGGTGAGATTGTTCCGGTTTAGTCCGTGGATCGTGCCATCGGATTGTACGGGCGTCGAGTCGGACCAGAGAAACGGTGTGCTTCTTGATGCCTGGATATCATAGGCGAAGAAGGAGGCGGGTGAATTTTTCACTGACGCCACTTCACAGAGGCTGGGATAGGCGTAGGGTTGGGAAAACCCGGTCGCCGTTTAGGCGCGCAGGGTGATTTTGTTGGACGGAAGAATCGTGACGTATTTGATCTGTATTCGGTCTCCCCGCCACGCGCCGGCTCTGCCGGTGTGTGCGACCCGGCCTCGGGGCGCGCGGGAGGCGTTGGCTAGGCGCCGGCAGGCGACTCAAACTTGCCGCTCCGGTCACGGAGCGGCAAGTTTGAGGTATTGAACCCTCCCCAATTCATCCCGAGGTTCCCCATTGCTCGGGAGTACGAGGCGAAGCCCGTCTGGATGCGTACTCATGGCCTAAGCCGTTGCACTTGTTGAGCTTTCTGGCGAAACAGGGCGACGGGGCGGACGCCGAGGGCCAGCTGAGGCCCGACACGCTCCGCGCATGGAAGGCGGATACGCCAATAATATCAGCAGTTTACGCTGGCTTGTTTCGAGGTTTGCGGTCTGAGCAAACGGCGGGCCCGGGATCAGGGACCGCCCGGCGGCTTGGCGAGGATGGCCGGGGTCGGGATGGCCAGCAGGTCTCCTGCGGAGGGTCGGCCAGAGCCGCCGCTCGCAAATTTTGTATTCACAAAATATTGCTCGCGGGAACTTCTTTCGGCATGGTCATCAGACGAAGATTGTATTTCGTCCAAGCGTATTGCTTCATGTTATTATGGCATATCTGATTTAGGATCGGTCATTGATATGTATTATGCCGCTAATGGCAAGATTATCCGGACGCGTGTCGGCGCATCGTGGTGTTGCACCGCGTAGACCGGTTCATGTGGTGCAAGGCGTAGGGCGTGGTCAGGGGTCGCTGGCGCGGGTGATTTATACTTCGCGCTGGTAGGGGCGACGCGGTTCGGCGGACTATGCTGTGCGACGCAGATGGCGCTTAGCCTGTTGGCGGGGGCACGTCGTGCGACGGTGTTTTTGCGTAGCGGTGTGACGGAGTATGTCGTGCAACGGCATGGCGGGCGTATTTATTCCGCGCTTCATATTGATGGCTGCGCGGCTGTTCGGCATGCTCCGATATCTGGTCAGTCGGAGCGAGGAACGGATAAATGATCGATGTCGAGGCGATCGAGCGGCAGCTCGCGCACAAGACGCATGGCCATAGCCGGCGTCTGCAAATCCTGGAGCGGGCGCGGCAGCGGCTGAAACATGGAGAAACGGCAGCGCGCGTCGAAATCGAGAAGCAGACTGCGCTGCTGGCGCAGGCAGAACTGGCGCACGCCGAACTCGATCGCTTGCAGGAAGAATACGGATCGAACCGCAGGACCGGAGCGACTTCCGGCGCAGAAGGCGGCAAGACCGTCGCGGTGTTCGATCGAGATGTCGTCGCGAAGAATTTCGCGGCGGTCGGGCTCCAGTATGACGGCGGGCCGGTCGTGCTGGATTCGAGCTTTCCGTTCGAGCGGTCGGCCGATGGGTTTCTGGTGAAAAACCCGCTGGAGGCGGCCGGAGAATGCCGGCCGTTCACGCCGTACAAGGTCGATCTGGCGAAGCTGAGGGCCGATCAGGCGGAGCGGGCTCTTATGATCCCGGGGTATGCAAGCCTCTGCCACATGGCGCAGATGCAATGGCTCGATCGCTCTATTCTCGATGAAGCGGTCGAGCGGGCGATCCGCTGGCGGATCGTCGGGCACACGAACGCACCGGATCTGGCCGGCTACATCGTGCAGGGCAGCGCCTTGGACGGATCGGACAAGGCAAAAGCGTTCTGGGCCGAACGGCGAAAGCGTCTCGATGCTGTTGGCCATCGTGAGCCGGATTATGAATGAGTGATCGGGCGGCCAATCGGCCGCCCGTTTCATCTGGGGGTCGGCCTATGGCCGCCGCCCTCGCGCAGCCTTCGGTCTGCGCTCGGGCGGGAATTATGACGGGTGCTCTCCGGCAAGGCCGGCGGCGTAACGCCGGCATAGCGACGAATGCATCTGGTGGCGGCGCGGCGAAGCCCGGGATTACGAAGAAGTCGGGGCGCGGTCGAATGACCGGCGTGAGGCTGCTTCGATTTCTTCGAGGACGCGGGTCATGTCGTTCCCGAGATCCTCGGGATCGAAGGTGACGAGGTTCCAGCCGTTGACGCGAAGCTGTGCTTCGGCCGTCGCCCAGATATGGCGCGGCGTCAGTTTCCAGCGGATGAGAATGCCGAGTTGGTATGTTTTTGCGCTTGGCCGCGCCCAGCCGTGAAGGATGCCGAGATTGTCGAAGCGGTCGCCGCGTTGACGGATGTATTGGGCGGCATCTTCAACGATCTTGATGGTCGGCATGGCGCCGAGGCCTGTGAGGCCAGCTGAATAGACGTTGAGCAGCAGCTGGAGAGGGCGCGTCGCGTAGGTGATCGCCGACCGAAGGGCGTCAGCTGTGAAGGATGCCACGACTTCGGTGCGCGATCTCGAGCGGGACAGGGCGACGTTGAGGCGCTCGAGCCCGCCGCTGGCGTTTTCGAAGACGCCGAGGGCTTGGTCCGAGAAGGCGTCCTTGGGCGCAAACGCCAGGGAGACGATCGTGAAATCACGTTCTTCGCCCTGGACCTGGTTCATGATCTTCACGAAGAACGGCTCGTTGCCGTTCGGGCTCAATTGGGCATGCGTGAGGCCGCGTGCGTCGATCGCCGCGCGGATCGCCTGCGCTTGAGCAGGCGTGGTCGTGACGACGCACTTGGAGCGGCGGTCGCCCGCGGCGACGAGCTCTGCGAGGCGGGAGGCGACATAGTCGGCCTCCGCGGTGTTGATCACGCCGGTGGGCGTCTGTTCGGCGGTCGCGGCGGCGCAGGTGATGAGCTTGACGCCGTGATTGCCCATCAGGTCGATGGGCGGCGCGACGCGCAGATCCATGCCGTAGGCAGCCGTGTTCGAGAAGAGAATGAGGTCGGACGTCCTGGAGCGGTAGTGCTTCTTGAGCATGACGCTCGGAAATCCGAGCGAGACGGCATGGGCGAAGAGATTTGGGCGGTCGTCCGGCGTTCCGAGCTGGCGCGGGTCGCCGCAAACGATGATCTGGCGTCCTTTGGAGGCCAGCATCAGCGTTTCGGAGACGGTCGTGCGCGTGGCCTCGTCGATAATGAGGAGGTCGAAGCACGGCTCGTCGCGCGGGCGAACCGGAAATGTGTCCGGCGTCTCGATGGCGAGGGCATCTTCGAACTTTTTGTCGTGGCCGGTCGCTGTGAGCCGGGTTCGAGCGACGGTGAGCGCGCTTGCGACGCTCGAGGCGATCATGACGCGTCGGCCGGCTTCGAGCGCTGCGCGCGCGATCTCGGCGATTGTCTCGGACTTGCCGGTTCCCGGCGGACCGAGAACGATCATGTCGGCGCCGGTGAGCGCGAGCGCGTATGCGGCCTCTTGGTCTTCGTCGAGCGGCGTGCGCCGCTGCGCCTTGAGGTCTGCCGACCGGTCTGGAAAAGGCGGCGCGCTGGACCGGGAGGCGTCGAGAAGCCGCAGGACGGCCGGCGCGTGCAGCAGGGCGGGATTGTCGGTCGGATTGACGATCCGCATTTTTCCGCGAAGGTCCGCGGCTTGGAGCAGGATGGCCCGGAATGCCGGATCCTCGTGTTCTATGACGGCCTGGCCGGTGGCCCTGAGCGCGGAAAATTCGGCGTTGGGCTCACGCGATCCGCAGATCGTGAATGAGCGCTCGGCGCCATCGAAGCGGACGGGGGTGATGTAGAGCGGAGCGGCGCGCCGCCAGGTTTCGCGCTTTTTGCGCCAGAACGCCAGGTGCTCGACGAGAAATATGCCGGGTATGCCATTGGTCTGCCGGGCGTTTTCAGCAAGGCGCATGCGCAGGCGCAGCCAACGCGGCATTTCCTCCTGCGTCGTGAAGCGGTTCTCGCCGGCGTCGGCGACGCGGATCAATCCTGATGATTTGAGCCGCAGCGTCGTGATGCCGGCCGCGCCTGCGCGCGGCCGGAAATCGGCGATCGCCTGCAGGATGAGCGGATGGCGCTCGAGGCGGCCTGCGGGAGACGGGCTGGAATAGTTCATGCCTCTCGTTTTTCCGTCACGGAGTTTCGGCTGTTGGTTGAAGGCGCCGATGATGTGGTCTAGCCTCTCGGCGGTCAAACGGAGCGACGGATTTGCGGATCAAGAAGCGGAAAATCCGTGGTCGCCTCAGGAGAGCATTGGAAGGAACGACTGACATGACGGATGGAACAGCGAGCGGCGAGCAGCACACCTATGGCGACGAGGCGGCGGCGATCAAAGTGTCGAACGCCAACGAAAGCTGGTCCTGCCTCGTCGGCAACCGCACCGGCGGCCAGGGCAAGACGCTGGTGACGCAGCTGCTGGCCGAGGCGCTGAGCGACGCCGGCGTGCAGGCGACGCTCGCCTCCGTCGATACGGCGCACGGCGATACGCGCTCGAAGCTCGGCGCCCTGTATCCGGGCGCGATCGATCTGGCGGTCGCGGCCGACATCGGCGAGGCGGCGGCCGAGGGCGATTCCATGGCCGGTCTCCGGCACTGGGACGGTTTTGTCGACGTTCTGCGTCGCAAGAACGTCGTGATCGACATCGGCGCCAATGTGTGGCCGCCGATCGCGCAGTGGGCGGAGGTCTCGAAGCCGTCGCGGTTCATCCGCGGCCGGCCGCTCAATGTGCTGGTTGTCGTGACGGCGCAGGATTCCTCGATCCGCGACGGCCTCGTCATGCTGAGCCAGGTCGAGGCGGCGGCCGAAGACCTGAACGTAGGCCGCGTCGGCGTCGTCCTGAACCAGCACTTCGGGAAATTCGAGGAGAACGACGCCAACGTGAAGGCGCTGCGCGCCTACATCGCGGAGCGCAATCTGCCGACGATCGACCTGACGAAGGGCCATATGAAGGCGACCGACGTCGGCGTCTCGATCGCGCGCCTGCGCCAGATGGACGGCGCGGAATATCACAAGGTGCGCTCGAGCGAGAGCGAGATCGCCGCGTGGCGCGAGCTCGATTTCGCCAAGGCGTGGGTCGAGAAGGCGATCGCGGCGATCCGCGCCGCCGGGTTTGCGCCGGCTGCGTAAGGAGAGACGAGCGTGAGCGAGGAAACGAAGCAGCATCCCGGCTGCGGCCGGTCATATGTCGTATGCGGCGCAGCGGGCGGCCAGGGCACGACCCTGGTCGCGGAGCTTCTGTACGAAGCGCTGCGCGAAGGCGGTACGCCGGCGAAGCTCGCCGGCGTGCATTTCACCGAAGACGAGTGTCGCTCGCATATCGCGATGCTCTATCCGGAGGCTCTCGACGTCAAAATTTCGTTGATGGCGGTCCGTGAGAACGGCCTTACGCTTCTCGGCCAGATGGATGAGATCGACGATGTAATGGCAGCGGCCGATCCTGCGGTTATCGATCTCGGTTCCGGGTTTGCAGATCTGTTTTCGATCTGGGCGCGCGAAACCTGCGGGACGGAACTGGTCCCGCGCCCGATGGACGTGCTGCTCGTGGCCAGACCGCAGGAGCATGCCTTGCAAGCCGCGCTCCGCATGTTGCCGCAGCTCGAGGAGGCGCGCGGCCGTTTCGGCGCGGGACGCACCGCGCTTGTGCTGAACGGATTGCAGGAAGAGTTCGAGGATATGCCTTCGTTCAGGACGCTATGCGCCGTCTCGGAGCGCGACGGGATTCCATTGGTCGCCCTCGACACGTTCGACCCGATGTTGATCAACCAAGGCTGGTCGATCGGCGCACTGCGCCGCAGCGATGTGGATCAGGTGGTGGCGGCCGGCTCGGGCGATGTCGCGCGGATGCGCGCCTTCGATATGACGCGCGCCTGGATTTCGCGCTCGACCGCCGCGTTGCGTGCAGCCGGAGTTGGCCCCGCCTGAGGCGGCAGCTCTTTCGGGGCTCGTGAATCGAGCATGAAAAAGGGGGCGGTCTCATCGAGACCGCCCCCTTCGTCGTGAGGGGCATGGCGTTGGGCCTATGGCCTTGGCGTTCGCGTCTACGTCATGCGGGAACCGGCCCGAGGCTCTTGAAGCCGAGGCTTTCGACCAGGTGGGCGATGCCGGCGTTGTCGACGATCACGTCGCCGGTCGACATCGACGTGTGCGTGAGGTCGACCGAGGCGATGAGTTCGCGCGCTTCGCCGTTGGGCGACCAGTTTTCGCCCTGCATGGCGGCGTGCACGTCGTCGAGGGTCGCGGTCGCCGGCATGGTGAGGGTTTTCAGGCGAACGTGTGTGCGCTCGAGCGCGGCGATGTCCGGGGCGGCGCCGAAGATGCCGTCGGCGAACCAGTGCGGGCGCATGTACCAGATCGTGAACGTCTTCATTGGCAGCTTCCTTTTCGGGGACCGGCAGGTCCAGACTTCAGGAAGAGCATCTGAGGCTGAAAGCGGCCTGGTGGCCGCCGCCTCGCGCAAGCCTGCCGTTTGCGCTCGGCGGGATATTTTCGCCGGATTGTTCTGTAAGGCCGGTGGTGTCCTGCCGCCGCAGATTGCGACGAAAAGCGAGTAGTGGGGCCGGCGCCTGTAGCGGCCTAGTAGCCCATCGCTTCGGCGCTGTAGTCGCGCTGGCTGCTGCGGCCGTGCTGCCACATGGGCCAGGCGATGCCGTCGGCGTCGAGGTAGGCGCGAGCTTGCGCCGGGGTTGTCCAGGAGACGCCCGAGCGGGTGAGCCGGCCGTCGCAGTCGCGGCCGTCGCTGTACCAGTCAAGGGTCAGGCGTTCGCCGTCATATTCGAAGGCTTCGGCCGTGTGCTGGTAGCCTTCGTCGGTCGGCGCGGTGTAGCTGTGCGAAACCGAGCCGCCGGGCGCCAGTGTGATTTTCACCGGGCTGCCGCGGTGCGAGATCCAGAAGCGGGCGTTGGTCTGGCAGCAGGGCTTCGTGGCGACGGCCGGCATGGCGTGGTCCTTTCGGGAGGGCTGGGTGGCGATCTCAGGCGTCGTCGAGCCCGTCGGAATCTGCGACGGTGCAATTGCCGTCGTCCGTCCAGTTCTGGACGGCGTCGAGGCCGTAGGTTGCGATCATCCAGTCGATGAGCGACATGGAAAACTCCGTGGATCAGGCGGCCTCGGCGGCGGTGGCGTTTGCGAAGGGAGCGCTAATGCGCTCGACGCGAACTGCGAGCGCATTGGCCTCGGCGATTTCTTCGAGCATCTCGCGGACGTAGGTCCGGGCGCTGCCGAAGCACGCGTGTTCGGCTGGGTTGTAGCGGGGAACCCGGCCGCCGGTGAGGCGCAGTACGACGTTTTTGAGGGCGGCGAGATCGTCGCGCGCCGCGACGATCTCGAAGGTCGGACCGCTTGCGGGCGAGCCCCTGCTCGTCTTGGTGTGGGCGACGAGAAAACGCGGCATCGGCGTCGGGCTCCGGTTTCGGATAGGGCGGGCGGCGGCGCGATCAGGCGATCTTGCCGACCGTGTAGCCGAAGCGCCTGGCGAATTCGGTCGCCTTCTTGCGGGTGGGGCAGCGCGCGGCGATTGCGCCGCTCTTGGTGAAGCAGCCCCACGGCATCGCCGGCATGGCGTTGATGTCGATGCTGCCGAAGGCGGGATTGGCGATGTTGGTGATCATCATCGAGATGTTCCTTTTCGGGGTGGCGGCAGCCGTCCCTTCGCCAGAGGCGAAAGTGACGCGGTGTGGATGATCCCCGCGTGCGCGGGGGAGACAGGGCATGGAGCAGAACCTCGGCGACGAGGGTCGGTTGATCCCCGCGTGCGCGGGGGAGACGCCTTGATCGCTTGCCAGCCGGGCATGAGACCCGGTTGATCCCCGCGTGAGCGGGGAAGACTCATGAACGCCGAACGTGGAGTCGAAAGCCCGCGGTTGATCCCCGCGTGGGCGGGGAGACTGGGCGGTCCTTGCGTATCTCGTAAATGACATCGGTTGAACCCCGCGTGCGCGGGGGAGACGCGCAAGATGGCGTCCACTGGTTGGTGTCCGGCGGTTGATCCCCGCGTGCGCGGGGGAGACAGGGACGACGGGGCGAGGCGAGACGGCGCGCCCGGTTGATCCCCGCGTGCGCTGGGGAGACTCGATCCAGAGCCCTACGCAGACAGAGCGGAGCGGTTGATCCCCGCGTGCGCGGGGAAGACGGGCCACACCCTTTCGAGACGGAGCAGGTTATCGGTTGATCCCCGCGTGCGCGGGGAAGACTCTTCAGGGAAGTCCTTGAGGCAGATGATATTCTGAGTTCGGGCGAAAGTCACCGAGACGAATGTCTCGTGCGGCCGGAACGATTCATCCGTGCATATTGGCGCAGCAGCTTCTGCTGCTCGCGCAGGAGCTTGGCGATGTACGGATTGTCGTGTGGCTCGTCCGGCCAGTGCGCGAGCGTGTCGGCGATGTCGGCGAGCGCATAGAGAATCTGGCCCTTGGTGCGAGGCATCATTCTTGAACCGACCATTTGGATTTATTGGGGAGCCGTCCGCCAATTGCGGCTGCGATTTCGTCGTCGAGGCGGACGGGCAAGTGGGCATATTCCGGCGCGCTGTCGACGAACAGGATGCTGGACGTGATGTCGCAGTCGGTTTCGCCTTCGTAGGAGGTGCTGTAGGCGATCGCGACGCGCAGGAGGAAGCGCGTGCCGATCGAGATGCCGGTGTGGAGCGCGAAGTCGTGCGCGCGGCCATGGTCGTGGTCGGATGAGACGATCGACCATGGCCCCATCTCGGAGCCTTCGTGCGCCGGCATTGATATGCGCCAGCGGCGTCTCGCGAAATCTGGCTGCCCCTTAAGCTTGCCCCATTTGTGAAGCGCCGGGGGGCACAAGACTTCGTGGGGCATGGCGCCGTAGTCGGTGTCTGGCCATGGCGCGCCATCCTCGTCGAGGTCGAGCGTGATCCAGAGATAGGACGGCGCGCGACCGCAAGAGGCGACCGATTGCCGGCGGAAGATGACCTTCTCGATGACGGCGGGAACGGAATATTTGAGGTCGCGCCGGAAGTCGTGGCGAGAGGCGTCGCGGAGGATGTCGAAGACGACGCCTTCGACGCGATCGCAGGGCGCACGTTTCGCGCGCGGTGGACGGGCGAGATGGAGAGGTGGGGCAGCGCCGGTTTCGAGAGGCCGGCTCATGACGGCAGGCCCAGCATCGGCGTCCAGTGCGTCGGCTTGAGCGAATCGAACGAGTCCGGCTCGAACCAGCAATCGTTGATGTCGTCGTAGCCGCATTTGTGGATGTAGAGGTGCTCGTCGCCTGGCCGGATCTTCTTGTTGCGCCGTTTCGGCGGGCAAAAGGCCAGGAAGACGGTCTGGTTGTCGCGCGGAGCGCTGGCGATGTCGCGCCAGGCCGGGACGAGCGCGCGCAGGCGTTCGATTTCGGCGGCTGCTGTTTTTTGCGTGCGCAGGCTCGCGCCCGCGCGCAGCTTCGTAACGACGTCGGTTTTCATGGGCGATCTCAGGTAGGAGACAAATTCAGGCGGCGACTGCCGGCTGGTTGGCTGGCGCGAGCAAATTGCCGCGCCAGGACAGCGGGTTTTTCATGGTGTCGAAGCTGTCGGGCCAGTCGATGCGCGACCAGGACGAGCCGCCGGAGCCGTCGACCATTGGCCAGCGCGCTTTCCAGCGCTTCTCGTCGCATTGTTCGGACTGACAAAACTGGAGGCGTTCCTTGCGCGGCCAGAACAGGCTGTTGTCGGAATAGCCGCAGCGGCCGTTGCCAAAGGCTTCTTCGAGGTCCGTCAGGAGATCGTCGGTGAGCTCCGCGAAGTCGGGGCCGGTTGATCTGTTGCCGTCGTAGCCGCAGCCCCAGGTAGAGCAACCGCGGATGATCCAGTAGCGGGGACGCTGGTTGATGGTCGATATCTGGAACAGCGCCCGTCCGTCGCCGTAGAAGACGGGAAGCAGCGCCGGCGTGAAGGTGATCATGTCGGCGGGCGTCCACAGATATCGCTGTATGGGCTTCTCGACCACCTTGCGCAGCTTCTGATGGATCGGGTCTGCCGATCCGTCGTGGGAGATCATCATGACGAGGTCCTTCGGGATGCAGCAAGGCGATTGCGTATACGCCCGGCCGTCGCGGGGTCGGCGACAACGCGCACTATGTTCGCCGCGACGATCTTTTCGACGCTGCGGCGCAGCGCTTCGGCGCGCGCGGCGGCGAGGCGCTTACGCTTCGGCGAAGGGCCGAGCTGGCGAAGCGTGGGGCTGGCCGGCGCGCCGTGCTTGGCGAGGGCGGCGCGGCCTTCGTCGGTCGCAACGAAGACCGTGATGCGGCTGCGGCTCGTTCGGAAGCCGCCGTAGCGGCAGGAGGTCCGACGGATCCAGCCGGCGGCTTCGGCGGCTGCGATATCGGGATGATCGGACGGCGGCCGATTTTGGACGCCGGTCGAAAGACCGAAGTCGTTCGCTGCGAGCGCCGTGACGGCGAGGCGGCGAGCGCGGCCGGCGAATTTGTCGGAGCTCACGACGGCGATCCTTCGGCGACGGGGACGGCGTAGGCGATGACGGAGCCCCAGATGCTGGCGCGAAGCGCGGTCATCGTCGAGTGACAGCGGCGCGGCGCGGCCCATCGCTCGCTCCAGCGGTTCGAGGCGCCGTATGGCGCCGAACGGATGAATTCGCGATGGACATGCGGCACGGCCTCGCCTTCGGGCAGGATGCGCCAGCCGGGTGGCGCGGCTATGGGCGCGCCGGCAAGGTCGATGGCATAGCGGCTGGTGGTCATGGTGAAGATCGTCCTTTTGCGGGTGCACGCAAAATTGGAAACTTCGTGAGATCAGCTTGATTGGAGCCGCTGGCGATCGTCTTCGCTGTGGGCGAGGCCGCCGAAGGCGAGGCGCTCGTAGAGCGTCTTGAGGTCGGCTTCGGAGGTCCGGTAGCTGACCTTGATGCGCGCGAGTGGCGCGTGGTCGAGACGGCGCCGGTCGGCGGCGTCGAGATCGGCGAAGCGCACGTTGTCGAAGATCGCGAGCTCGCCAGAGAGGAATGCCGCGAGCGCGGTCAGCCGCTGCTGGCCGTCGATGATCCAGCTGGTCTTCGGCAGGCGGCGGCCGTCGTCGTGCCATTCGTTGTCGGTGACGACGATCGCCGTCGAGTTGAGGCCGAGGAACAGGCTCTCGACGAACTGGCGCTGCCGGCCGACGTCCCAGACGGCGGGCCGTTGGAAGGGCGGCAGGACGAGGCCAAGGAGTGCGCGCTCGCCGGCATAGAGATGCGGCGGCGTGCGCTCGACCATGAATTCGCCGGCGCAGGTGGCGAAGCTGGCAGCGTGCATGAGGACGGGCGGGATCTTGCTCATCGTCTTTGGCCTTCAGGCGTTGGGTTGGTCGGCGAGCTGGTCGAGCACGTCCTGGAGCGTGGCGAGCGCATTGAGAAACAGCGCGTCGCCGATCACGCCTTCGGCTTCGGCGAAGCGCGCCGCCTTGAGAAGGGCTGCGGCGCTGATGAGGGAGGGCGAGCGCGAGCATTCTTGCGTGGCGAACCTGACCGCTGCGCGCAGAGCCGCGGGATCGGGCTCGTTCCACTGGTCGATTTCGTCGGCGGTGAGCATGGGCGCCTCGTTAGGCCGGCTGTTCGGCGAGCTGTGCGTCGATCCAGGAGATCGCTTCCTCATAGTCGTCGCGGCAGTGGGGCGGCAGTTCGCCGCGCCAGACGACGAAGCCAGCGCGCCGGTCCTTGGTCTGGCGGATCGTGATGACGCCGTCCTTGATCGAGCCGCTCCAGCCGCCGTTGACGACGGTGAAATTGCGCTCGCTGCCGGTGCAGAGCAGATCGACGTGTTTTTGGTCGGTCGGCGTGGCGATGGCGAAGGTGGCCATATCGGATCTCCGGAACGATCAGCGCGCGGGCTTGAGGTTCGCCGGCAGATTGGCGACGGGCGCCCAGTGGGTCGGCGTGAAGCCGTCGTCTTCGATGCTGTCGTTGCGGATGTCGCGCCACGGCGCGCGCGGATATTCGGGTTCGTAGAAGCCGAGGCGCACGTCGAGGCCGCCGGCGCGCATGTAGCCCGACGTTCCGCGCAGCAGGACGGTCTGGCCGGCCGGCGGCAAGCGATCGGCGACGTCGATCATCGGCATCATCAGGTCGAAGGCGCTCATGGTCATTCCTTTCGGGGTGTCTCGATTTTGTTCTTCGCAAGGTGCGAGGAGCAAAAGGTGAGACCCGACCGGGGTCGGCCGATTTTTCCGTGGGCGTTGCCTGGCGATTGGGAGAATCGCGGCTCGAGGCGCTGTGTGCAAGGCGCCGGCAATGCGCGATGGGCCGACCGGCGCTCGACGAGGCCGGTCTGGGTCGAAGGTCAGTTGAGCGGGGCGAACGGCTCGACGCGGCCACCGATCGAGACGATCCAGTCGGCGAGCGCCTGGCGCGAGGCCGGCGTGGTCATGAAGCCGGTCACGACGCCGGCTTCGCTGCGCAGGTCGCCGTAGACCTGCGCCGGGCATTCGAGCGCGCGCATCTGCTTGTGCTGGCGATCCCACCAGACCGCGCGCAGCCAGGTCGGCACGCCCTTGGGGTCGCTCTTGTCAGTGGCCGGCGTCAGGATGAGCGCGATGGCGCAGCCGTCGCGCGCGGCGTCGAGCACGCTGTCGGCGATGAGCTGACGGACTTTTTCGTCCGTCTGGCAGTCCGACATCTTCTGCCAGAACGGCGTAATGTAGAGCGCGGCGGCCATGTCGAAGGAGACCGGAAGGTACGGGGTGTCCTCGTTCGGGGCGGCGACGCGAATGAATTCGCTCGGCTGCGGGGCGAGCTGCATGGGAACTCCTGTCAGGGCGGGGACGGTGAAAGGGTGGCGCGAGGCTCGATGAGCCTCAGTCCTCGTTGCAGGCGAGGAAGTAGAGGCAGTGGGCGTCGCCTGGCAGCGTGCCATGGTCGAGGCCGAATTCCTCGGCATTCCAGTGCCATCCGGAGAAATGCCAGACGACCTTCTTGTGGCAGGTCGGCAGGATTTCCCAGATGAGGATGCGGTCGTCTTCCGGGTCGGGCGTCGTGCGAACGCCGGTCTCGGGGTGAACCGGGTATTCGCGCGAAAGCGCGGCGAGCGCAGCGTCGATCGTATCGTGCAACGTGACGCCGTCGATATCGCCGAGGCGCTCGATGGCGTAGACCGGGTGCGGCTTGCCGGAGGCGGCGCGGCCGGCGAGTACGCCGTCGGCGATCGTCTCGGCGTCGAGCGCCTCCTGCAGTTTCCTGGCGTCGGCGACGAAGCTGGCGAAAACGGCGTCCTTAGGGCTCGACGAACGCGCGAGCCAGGCGATGTAGTCGCGCGAGACGAGGCTCAGCGGGAGATCGCGATATCGGCCGAAGGGAAGCGTGCGGTCGGCGATGCCGCGTTCAGCCATGAGGGCTGCGAGGTTCATGGGGTGGCTCCGTTTCAGGGGCGATCCGCGTTGAGGATCTTGATCAGGGCGTTGCAATGGGCGTCGGTCAGACCGGTGTCGAACGATGTCTGGACGAACACGTGGCGCTGGTCGTCGCGCATGTCGGCATCGTCGTCGACGATGGCGAAAGTTGCGATGTCCGGATGACGCGACAGCCATTCGGCGATCTCGTCGCCTCGGCTCGGCCACTCTTTGAGTGCGCCGTCGCTGCGCGGCGGCAGGTCGTATCTCGTCCGCCAGTCGGCGTGCGTGTGACGGAATAATCCGATGCGCCGCAGCTTGGCGTGGTAGGGATCGTCGGGATGTTCGTTCCTGCGCCATGTGGACGACAGGACGATTTTTGCGCCGGTTGACGCCACGATCGCCTCGAGCCGCGCCCAGGCGACGGGGCAGATCGGCTGCGGATTGTTGGGAACGAACACGGCGCGGTGGTTCAGCACGCCGTCGACGTCCAGAAACAGGATTTTCTGGCGCGCGCTGCCGGCGATGGGCGCGATCGGTTGCATGGCGTTTGTCTTTTTGCGGGGTTTGACGAAAATCCGTCTTTCTTGGAGAGAGGCTATCAGATGCTCGAAAGGGTCAGCGATCTGTTTTTCCGTGGCGGCGCTACGCCGCCGGCGATGTTCTTCGTGCTGCTCGCGCTGTCGGCCGCCGGCGCGGCCCTTGTCGGGTGGGGACGCCTGCGGGAGCGCCAGTGGCCGGAAACGGCAGTGTCGGTTGCGGTGATCGCGGCAGCGATCATCGAGACCGCGCTCGTGCTGTATGCCGGTCTCGCGCGGCTCGATCGCATCGTGGCGCTGGGCTTGGCCGCATCCTCGGCGATGCTGGTGTTCGATGACTGGCGGTCGGGCGGCGTCGCCGCCGACGTCTGGCGCGGGGCGCGCGAGCGCCTGCGCATCTGAGCCGAAGGCCAACGATCCTCAGACAGCCGGGACGGTCCTGTGCGCGCGAACGGTGGCGCGGGCCTCCTCTACCATCTGGTCTCCGCGCTCGAGCGCGATCGCCACGAGGATGGCGGCATCGCGCATGGCGTCCCCGAGAACTTCCTGGGCAGACGAAAGATCGTAATTCTCCCGGCGGCGCTCGGCGTAGATGGTGGCGGTGGTCGCAATCAAAAGCTCGGTGGCGCGCGAAATGGTTTGTGCTGGCTCGGTCACGGCGGAAATCTTCTGAGATCAGAAGAATCTATCCGATCCGGCAACGGTGGGCGAGATGGGCAATGACTGGGACGCGACAAAAGCAAAAGGAAATACGAACTTTGGGGGACAGGAACTCCAGGTTTTTTAACACGGGACGAACGGCTCGAAATGCAAACAGCGGGGCAGCGACAATTTAGGGGAAACACACACGAAGTTTTTGACCAGGCAACGAATCCAAGATCTCACGGGAGAGTCAGAGACGACGAACGCTGGCAGGAAAGCGCAAATCTTCACACGGGCCAAATTCTGTTCTTCCTGGACGGGAGCAAGGCGGCAGCCGCGACCGGCCAGGATGGGATCGCGCAGGCGTTTTGGGGGTTTCGTGCGTAGCACGAAAAAAGGCCGCGGGAGCGCGGCCTTTTGCGCGCCTGGAGCGCGCTGTGTGAGAAGGCGGGATCAGATCTCGAGATCGTACTGCTGCGGCGGCGCGGTGGCGGGGACGACGCCGGCGCGGCCGCGCGCAGCTTCGGCTATGCGCCAGAGCTCGGTCGCCTGGCAGCAATGGCCGGCCTGCCCGAACATGTCGCTGACGCCGGAGGCGGCGAGCAGGACGGGCATGAGATCGGGATTTTCCGCCATGTATTCGTCCCACAGCGTCGCATAGAGCGCGGCGCATTCTTTCGCATTGACGGCCCGGCGGCCCTTCGCCTCCCGCCAGCCGAGGCCGGTCGCGCCGTCAGCGAATATCTTCGCCGACTGATACAGCGTTTCGATGCTGGCATTTCCGCGTGCGCGAATCCGGGCGGCGAAGGCGGAGAACCGCTTGTCGCCGCGGCTCGAGCATTCGAGATACGGGGGCTTTCCATAGGCCAGCATGGCAATTTCCTTTCGGGGTCGGGGGGACGGACGCGGCGCGGACGACCTGACGAAAAGGAGATATGGCGCCTCAGGCGGCGCTGGCGCGCTGGTGGCGCGCATTGAGCATGTCGAGTTGTGAGGTCTCGAGACTGGTCACGTAGAAGGCGTGAAGGAGCTGCTGGCGGGTCCGGCTGAAGTCGTCGCTCGGGCCTTCGGCCGCGTGGCGCAAGAGCCGAACGAGCTTGAGGGTGTCGCACGGCTTTAGCCAGACGATCGTGGCGTGGAATTCGGCTGTCGGCAGGCGCGTCTCGATGACCGGGTAGATGTGGATGCGATCGGACGCGGTATTGCCGTAGTCGAGCCGGATGGCGCCGGCGATCGCGGCGCGGACGGCGCTTTCGGCGCTGGCGGGAAGTGGTGACATGAGTGGCCTCCGAAGAGCTATCAGTCGATGATGTCGATGGTGATGCGAAGCCTCTTGCCGACGAGCCGCCGGAATGTGGCGTGCGCTTCGGGCGCGAGATCGCCGAGGCTGCGGCCGCGCGCAGTCTCGTCCCAGGATTGGAGGCGCACGAAGAAGGCGGGATCGGCGCTTTCGTCGATCTGGCCGATCAGCGCCTGACCGCCGTCTTCGATCTCGATATCGGGTTGGGCGAGAACGCCTTCGGCGGAATAGACGCGCATGACGGGCTCCGTCGTGGGGCGATGGCCAGAGTCAAATTTCCACTGGCCACGGCGGCTGGAGTCAAAGTGATGTCCGACGGCGTCTATTCGAGGATTTCGCCTTCGGTGACGTCCTGCAGTCGGTAGGAAACGGAGCCGATATCGTGCTCCTCGCCGCCCCAGATCTTGACGATGGCGAGCGTCACGGCGTCATCGGACGCCGGGAAGGCCGAGCGCAATGCGCTCGCCAGCGCCTGGATCGAGGGCTTCTCGGTCCAGAAGGCGACGAGATTGTTGTTCGGCTGATCGTAATTGTTGTCGATCGAGAACAAGCCGATGATCTTTGCGCGGGTCGCGCCGGCGACATCGGCGAACGAAGGCTGCTTTGTGGTGCGGCGGGACATGAATTGGTCCTTGGCGAGGGGTGGATTACGACAGGCGTTCGGCCGGCACGCTGTAGCCGTCGAGCAGCGAGATCAGCGCGTCCTCGTCGGTCTTGCGCGCGCACAGGACGATGATCGGGCTGTTGCTGACGCCCTTGTCCATCAGCAGGAATTCTGGGGAATCGAGCGTGAGCTCGTTCAGCGCCACCGCGAGACTGACCGTAGCGTTCTGCCCGGCGACGAATATTCCGTGCGAATGCGCGAAAGTCGTGAAGGCGCGGGCGGCTTCTGCGGTCTTCGGCATGGTCATGGCGCTCATCCCTGCTTTTTTCGGGGTGATCGAGGATCACCCGTTCGATTGGCGTGCGATCTGGATCAGGCGATGTTCAGTAGAGCTGATACAGGCCGGCGTCGCGGCCGGCCTTGAGCAGCTTGTGGAAAACCTCGAGGCCGAGGTTGCGGACGAACTCGCTGGCGTCGAGCTTTTGGATGAGCGAGTTGCGGTCTGACTTGTCGAGGCCGTAGGCCTTGCAGAAGGCGTCGAACAGCGGGTCCAGAACGGCGGGCGTATCGAGCAGGGCTTCGATGTCGCGCTTGGCGGCGCGCTCGCTGCTGCCGGGGATGTGCATCGTACGGCGCCTTTCAGCGAAGATTGAGGACGAAGGCCTGTGCCGGGCGGCTGGCGATCGCGTCCTTGAACGAGAGCATGGGCTGGTCGGCATGCGCGACCTTGATGACGCTTATCATCAGGCTGATGGCGAGCGAGGTGGCGATCGCGACACGGCATTTGGCGTTGGTCGTCATGGCGAGGAATCCTTTTCGGGGACGCGCGGACGGAAGGTCCGCCCGGGCGAACCCTTGGGAAACGTCGTTATGCGGCTTCCTCGTCCTCGTCGTATTCGACGTCGAGGCCATTCTCGTCGACTTCGATCCATTCGAAGTCGGGCCAGTAGGCGATGATGCCGTAGCCGAGCTGGTCCGTGCGCATGCCTTCGAACAGGTCTGCGGCCGTATCGCAGTCGGCGGCTGCGCGGATGATCGGGCTGAAGCCGCTCATGCTGTCGAGCGCGACGCCGATGCAGGGGCGACCCATCATGCCGCGGCCGGAATAGGAATGGGGCCTGAGCCCGGCGTTGCGGATGATCTCGATGATCTGGAGGGAGTCGCTCATTTGCCGCTCTCGAGAGAAGGAGGGAGGAGGCTGGAGACTTCCGCGTTGATCTGCGCGTTGCGGAGATCCCAATAGGTGGGGAAGCCGCGGTCATCGGCAGGCGCGATGTCGCAGCCGTCGAGCTTGCATCGGTCGATTTCGGCCTTTGCGGCCTCGATCGAGGGATAGGTAGCGCGCTCGTAGGACGATGAGGTCCAATAGGCGCGGGCGCGCTTTGCGACCGGCAGGAGATAGACATGGTAGGGCTTGACCGGATCGCGGCCGTTCCAGTCGGTCGTCGACATCGACCGGATCACGAAGGGACCTTTGGCCTGGGTGAGATCGGTCATGGGCCTCTCCTCAATAGACCTGCGCGCTGAAATCCGTTGTCTTCATGGCGAAGACGTCTGCGCCGGTCATGTCGCAGGCGTCCGGAATGAAATCCACGGCGGCTTCGATCTCGTTGAAAGCGAAAATGCCGAAGGCGCAGACGATCAAATATTTGGGCATGGTCGCATCCTTTCAGGGGGGTGTGCGCACAGGGCGCACACGTTCCGAATCCTCTGGAACAACGATCAGGCGATCTTGGCGGCAGCCATGATCTGGTCGGCTTCGAGCCAGGCGGCGAGGTCGCGAGCCTGAACCTCGTCGAGTTCGTGATGCTCGCATGCGAGGTCGAACGCGGCCTGACGATCGGCGATATCGCCGTAGCGCGACGTCCGCAGCAGGCTGTGGAAGGTGCCGCGCGCCTGCGTGACGGCCAGCCGGCGACGGAAGGAGGCGGCATCGACGATCGTATCGGTCATGGCGAGAACCTTTCGGGGAGGCGCGGCAGCGGCTTCACGGAGAAATCGAAAGTTCAACCGAAGACGATGCCGGCCGCGCAGGCGCCGTCGAAGTGACGGACGGCCTGGTCGGTTTCCCAGCACAGGTCTTCGATGAAGCAGGTGGCGTCGAACCACGCGAGGAAGCTGGTGCGCTCCATCATGAGGTGGCTCGGGATGGGAAGGATTTCGCAACGATGCATGGCGTGGCCTTTCGGATTCAGGCGGCGGGCGCGGTGTCGATGAGAGGGTCGAGGCCCGCCTTGCGCATGGCGACAGCGAAGGCGACGGCGATTTCGCCGCCGATCCGTTCGGCAAGCTCGCCGTCGGTCATGACCGTCTTGATGATGGCGAGCTGCTGCTCGACGGTGAAGTGCCCCTGGTTTTTCGCGAAAAAGAGGATCGCGAAGACGTGGAGAAGCTGCTGACCGCTGTCGGTCATCACGAGGTCGGCGGCTTCCTTGGCCATGTTGCGCGGGGGGACGAAGGGACGAGGCATGGGCGTTATCTCCTGGGCTCGAAATGAGGCGCGCGTCGTTATTCGACGCAGACGAAGGTCTGGACGGCGCAGCCCTGGGCGAGCGCCCGGGCGATTTCGTCGCGCGCGCCGGCGAGCGACGAGAAGACGTGGCTCGAGACCTCGACGCCGTTGATGGTGAGCAGGGCTTCGTCGAGCTTCAGGCCGGCGACGAGGTCGGCGGGGAAGGAGATGCCGTCGTCGTTGGTCTCGGCCTCGACGAACGCGGAATGGCCGAACGCCTTGGCGACGAGATCGCGCTGGGACCGGCTGTCGACGGTGCAGGGGAAGCTGGCCAGGTAGGGCGCATGGGTCTTCGGCGTGACGACGGCGCGGATGATCGTGGCGTAGGCCATGGGATTTTCCTTTCCGGGGATGCAGTTTCGAAGAGATCGGCAGATCCTTCGATTGTGTTGCCGAAGGCGACGGCGGGACTTCAGACGGTCGCCAGCGCGCTGCGCAGAAGTGCTTTGCCAAGCTTGGAGAAGATCGAGAAGCCGGCGTTCGCGTAGAAGCCGGAAGCGGTGATCGGATTGGTCTCGACGACGCCGATTTCGTCGGTCGCGCCGTTGACGAAGAGGTCGAGGGTGAAATCGTTCACCCCGAGGTCGAAGGCGATTTCGCGGGCGATCGCGGGCGCAGCGTCGTCGAGCCGGCGCGCGACGCCGCCGTCGAATGCGGCGGGGCCGACGTTGCGGCGTCTTTCGAAGATGGCGTGGGTTGCGCCGATGGTCGTCTCGGGCCGACGATCGAACGGCGTGTGCGCCTCGACCGCGCCGGCGCCGGAGACGATTTCGCGGTCGACGACGAAATAGCGGGTCTCGAAGGTCATTTCGACACGTTCCTGCAGCATCGAGAGCCCGCCCGCCGAATAGGCGTTGAGGCCGATGTCGGGCGGCAGGCGGCGGTTGTTCGCGATGAAGGCGACGGGGTAGGCCTTGTCGGGCCCGGTCGCCTGCTTCCAGCAGAGCTCTTCGGCACCCCATGTCGAGGCGATCGCCATGCCTTCGTCGAGCGTCGGATAGGAGGCGAACCCGCTGGCCTCGGCATCGTTGCGGCAGATGACGATCTTGCGCGCCGCGTGGCGCAGGAACGAAGGCGCGGTCGCGTAGCGAGTGGAGCGGGGCGCGCTGATCAGCGTGGCGTGGCGCTCGGCGAAGAGCTCGGCGCGCGTGCGGTGCGCACGCAGATCGATGAGGCGGCCGGTTTCGCCGAGCGTTGTGGTGACGGGCAGGCGGTGGCGATGGGCGAAAGACGCCGCGCCGGCGTAGCGGCAGACGGCTTCAGCCCAGTCCTCGAGGTCGATGCCGCTGGAGGACATTGTCTCCGTGACGCCGGTCTCTTCGAGCATCCGGTTGGCGGCGATGACGGTCGGATGCGTCGAGCCTTCGATCTGTTTCGGCGCGTTGTGATCGACGAGGACGGCGAGATCGTTCATTTGGGCGGCCTGGAAGGTGGTCATTCGAACGAGACGAACAAGGTGACGTCGTTGCCGTGCCCGAGGAGCTGGCGCACGAAATCCTGGGCTTCGGCCAGTTCGAGCGCGAGTTCGCTGCCGATCTCGACGCCATTGGCGAAACCGAGAGCGACATCGACCTTCGGGATCAGGAAGACCTGCGGATCGAGGTCGACGCCTGCGCGCGGAATGTCCGACGGTTCGTAGAAGAAGGCGTCGACGGTCGGGAAGATCTCGGCAAGCGCCTCGCGCTGCCGGGCGAGAGGTGCGGTGGCGAAAACGAGATGCAGGCTCGGACGCGAGCCCTTGCGGCTGGTGACGGCGCGAATGACGGTGGCGTCGGCCATGGAGGTCTCCTCGAATTCAGGCGGCGACGTTGCAGGCGTCGAGCGCCTTTGCGTAGGCGGTGAGATCTTCGTCGAGCTCGGCGACCTTGAAGAGGAAGGCGAGCTGGTGCGCGATCAGGCGCAGCGCGGGATCGGTGAGAATGGTCGGCGTATCGGCGCCGGCCTTCAGCATGGTGAGGCAATGGCGGTGCAGCGCGCCGGAGATCGCGGTAGGGTTGCACGCTCCGGCGGCGATTGAGCGGGCGTCAGCGAAGCGCTCGGCGGGCGCGACTTGCCTGTCGATGGCGGTCATGAGGGTCCTCGATCGTTGGAGAGAGGCAGGGCGCCGGTCAGGCGGCCGTCATCATGGCGTCGGCGCCGTTGCGGGCGATCGCGTGCTCGCAGATGGCGATCAGGCGGCCGCGATAGCGGCCGACGTCGCTGGCGAGCGACAGGTTGCGGGCAGCCGCGAGCAGGTCGGCGGCGCGGAATTGCCCGCAATAGCCATCGAGGCGCATGCCGAGCGCGTCGAACAGCGCGAAGGCGTTGCCATTGGCGAGCGACATTTCACCGGCGGCGTCAGGATGCGATCCGATCGCGAGCGCGCCGCCTTCACGGTATTGCACGAAGGAAATCGCGTTGCCGGCGTTCTTGAGCGCGTGCGCGAAGATTTCGCGCAAGGCTGCGGTCGTCGCCTCGGAGAGCGTCAGGTTGATGAGCGCGGCGCCGACGGCATCGATGGCGAGGTCGTGAACGAGCAGGCCGTCGGTCTCTTCCGGGAGCTCAGCGTAGAACGGATCGAGGCCAGCGGCGCGGATGGCGGCGACGACCGCGGCGACGTCGGCCTGCGGCAGGTCGATCTGGCGATGCTCGGACATGGTGGTCGTGCGGGAGATCGTGATCGACATGGCGTGTTCCTCTCGTCTTGTGCGCCGAAGGCGCCTTTCCGGGGTGGCCGGCAGGCCAGAACTCACATCGGATGGAGACAAAGCGGAGCTTGAAAACGGTTCGAGATGCGCCTTCCAGGCGGCCAGCCGAAGGTGGAGCCGGCGGCCGCTGGCGGGATCGCGCAGGCGGTCGAACCGCCAGATATCTGTCGTCGAGCCCGTGTCGACGGTGGCGCACAAGCGCTCGTGGGCGCGCGCGAGGCGTATGTCCTTTTTCAAATGCGGATCGTTGATGTCGACGTCGAGCATGGCGTGGGCGATGAGGTCGCGTCCGAGTATCGCGACGAAAGACGGCGAGGGCTCGCCGGTGCGGGCGAAGTCGTTCCATTCGTCGGTTTCGGGGAGCGTCGCGTCAGTGCAGGACGCGACCGGCTCGATTGTTCCGTCGGCGTGAAGTGAGCGGAGTTTTGAGGCGAAGGCGGCCGCAAACGGTCCGTCGGCATGGGCGCGATGATCCGCGAACGAGAAGCTGGCGGCGACGCCCTCAATGAAGAGGTCGCGCGGGTAGAGAACGGAGAAATCAATCATGGTCCGAACGTCGTTGTGCGGTGCAAAAGCTTACTGCGTTTGAGGCGTTCGGGCCACTCCGATGAGCTTGATCCCCGCGTGGACGGAGCAAACTGGCTTGTGTGATAAGTTCCCGGTGGTTGAACGGTCGATCTCCGCGTACGCGGAGCATACAGCCCTTCAGCTAGTTCTCACCCGCCGTCGGCGGTCGATCCCCGCGTGCGCGGGGGAGACGATTTCGGAGATTCTGACCGGTTTCAGCGTCTCGGTTGATCCCCGCGGGCGCGGGGGAGACAATATCCGCGCCGTTTGGCGCGCGTTCCTGAGCGGTTGATCCCCGCGTGCGCGGGGGAGACATCCGCAACAAACTGCCGGGCCGCACACCAGCCGGTTGATCCCCGCGTGCGCGGGGGAGACTCTTGGAAGAAAGGACTGTTTTGGAATGTATTTGCGCGCCGTTCTTTTGTCACCAGCGAGTTACGGGTCGATCGGGCTCGTCCAGTAGACGAGATCGAGATAGGTGCGCCACGCCTGTGGCGGCGTCGGAAACTGCGTGCGCAGGCGCAGGGTCGCGAGGTCGCGATTCGTCGGACGACGCAGCGGGACGTGCAGTGTGAGCCCAGCCTCGGCGAGCGTGCGCGCGCCTTTCTTGTGATTGCAGGAGGCGTGTGCAAGCGCAATGTTCGACCAGGTCGAGAGGCCGCCACGCGAGCGTGGGACGACATGCTCGAAGGTGAGCGCGCTCATGTCGTGCTCGATCTCGCCGCAGAGCGCGCATTTCCATGCAGCTCTGCGCGGACGGGCGCGGCCATCTGGGACGAGAACGCTGTAGGCGAGGAACACGTTGGCGCGGGTAAAGGCGGCCGGCCTGTGCAGCGTCGCCGACTGGCTGCGACGGGCGATGATTGCCGGCAGCCGGAAGCGCCGCGACGGGCTCGCGACCGAGGCGTCGTATTCTTCGACGACGTAAGCGCGCTTGGAGATCACGCTGGTCAGCGCGTCGCGCCACGGCAGGAAGCCTTCCGGCGTGAAGTCCGCGGCAAGGGCGAGGCAGGGGTTTTCCGAGACCAGCATGGTTTATCCGTCAGCGGATTTTACCGTGCCTGGCGGGGATCGTGAAATCCCCGCCAGACCGTTTCAGGCGGCGCGTGGCGTCTCGCGCGCGTCGAGGAAGGCGGCGATCGCCGCTTCGTCCGCAAGCACCGTCTTGCGGTCAAGCATCACGCCATTGCCGTGAGCCAGCACCTCGTAACCGAGGTGGCGCAGCCGGTCGGCGAGCGTCAGCGCCGGGCGGGTCACGCCGCGGGCGGCGATGAACGCCGCGACCGCGTCGGCCGCCGCAGCCGACAGCGCCAGCGACTGCTCGCGGCTGGCCATCTTGCGCATGCCGTGGCTCGCGTAAGTGGAGGCCGGCGCAGCCGGACGGGGCGCAGGCGCAATTGCCGGCGCCGGAGCGACCGTGACGACGATCGGCGCTCGCTTTGCGCGCGCCAAAGCGAGCGCCCGGGCTTCCGCCGCGAGTTCGGCGCGGTGGATCGCCTTCTGGCGCGCGGCTTCCGCACGGGCGTCCTCGCGCATCTTGCGCTTGGCAGCTCGGGCGAGACGTGCGGCCTCGGCCTCTGCGCGCTTGCGATCCGCCTCGGCCTTCTTGGCGAGGACAGCCTCGTGGCGCAGGCGCAGGGCCTCGGCGCGCGCGTGCGCGTCGGCCGCCTTGCGGTCGGCGTCGTAGGCCGCGAGCGCTTCGAGCGCGATGACGCGCAGGGCGCGGTTCGTCTCGATGCGCGCCATCGCCTCGACGGTGATGAGCGCACGCGCTTCGGTCGCCAGCTGGCGCGCCATTTCGCGCGCCGCCAGGCGGGCCGTCGGGTCGGCATGCAGACGAGCCGCACGAGCCGAACGCGGTTCACGGACCGGGCGCGACGCAGGGACGCGCGGCACGCGCTCGACGCGGATACGCGGGGCCGCAGCGCGGGCGAGACGCTCGGCTTCACGCGCGGCATCGCGCACAGCCTGGCGCTCTGCCGTCCAGCGCTCGTGGAGAACCGTGCGGCCGGCGATCAGGCCGAGCTCTGCCATCAACCAGCGCATGGACTCCACGCCGCGGTCCATCGCGGCGGCGATCTGGCCGTCCGTCATCGGCGGATAGACGGCGGCAAGCTCGGCCAGCTTGGCGCGGTCCTCGTCCGTGTAGCGGCGATGCTGCTGGACGATGAGGCCGAGCATGCGGGCGCGGTTGTAGGTCGCCGGCGTCTTGCGGCCGAGCTTTTCGGCGATCGCCGGGATCGACGTCGGCGGCGTCTTGGAGCGCTCGGCCGTCAGGTACGCGATTTCCGCGTCGGTCCAGGGCGGCGCGGGCGGAATGCCGGCCGGCGGGCCGGGACGGCGCTTGGCGGCCTTGGACGGATGGTGGGCGTGAAGGTGATCCATTGGAGCGGTCCGGGTTCTGACCCGGCGCCCCGATGTGACGGGAGAGTTTTAGGCTGCGCCGGGCTTTTCGAAAGCCGTGCGGCGCAGGTGGGAAAGCGCCGCTATGGGGACAGGTACGCGGTCTGGACGCGCGAAAAGTCCGTGCTCATGCACGGATTCTCGGCCGTACCTGGCCGGGCTTGGGCCACTGAAAGCGATCCCAATGCTGTGACCGGGGTGAGCGCGCGCCAGCACGCGACCATGCATCCTGCGGGGATGTCGCAGGCTGGTCTCGGCTGTTTCGATATGGCGTGGCGCTTGTGCATGGTCAGTTGTCGGGGTTGTCGGTTCGAGCTTGTGACCGAAGCGACGAACGCGGTCAAGCGGCGCAGCTTCGGTTAGTCCGGGCGACGGAGTGTCGAGGTTCGAATCTCGGATCTTCTGCTCGGACGCTTAGGCGCCTGGATCGGGTCGAACGGCGCTGCTTGACGGGCGCGCGTCATTCCAGTTCGCGGATTTCGGCTGGCGCGCAGTCTCCGGGCGCTTTTTGTCGAAGCGCCCGGAGCGTGTTGCGATGGCGTTTGCTCTGGTTCATCGAGATCGTTTGCGCGAGGCTGAAAAGTGCCGTCAGTCGTCGTCCTCGGGATCGGCAAGCTCGAAGCCGTGTTTCTTCGCGAAGGCGTGCGCCTCCTTTTCGGCGCCGAGGTCGCGCATGAGGTGGGGAATCTGAAAGCGGACGCCCTGGTTGTCGTTCGGGTTCAGCGCGAGGATGCGCTGAAACATCATGAGGGCGCCGACCTTGTCGCCGAGTTCCTCGCAGCAGAGGGCGTAGCCGTGCATGCAGCGCAGGGGATCGCGGTTGGAGAGCGAACCCCATATGAAGCGGAGCTCACGATCGCCGAGCGCGGCAATGACGCCGGCGAAGCCCTTGGAATAGACCTCTTTCGCTTCGGCGATTTTGTCCTGGTGGAACAGGATGAGGCCGAAGGTGGCGCAGGCGCTGGGATTGGTCTGGTTCTTGGCGTGAATCTGCGCAACCATCTGATGAAACGGTGCAACGTCGGCAGGCTTGCAGCATTCGAAGTCGATGCGCGACAGCTGGTCTTGAATGGGCTCCAGCGCTTCATTGACTTTGGTGGTTTTGGCGTCTTCGACCAGGACGGCCTCGGGAGGCGTCGTGTCGTTTCATATTTTTAGCGCGACCATTTTTCGTCCCCTTCTCCGGAGTGATGGATGGCAGAAAGTGTTTGGTTGCGGTCAGTGCGAAATTCGCGTTCGACCTGACGCGAGGCCTCCTGGCGGACGGCTTCTTCGTCATGGGGCGAAGAAAGCTGACGCCGCCCGTCGAGGTCGTCGATCAGACGCAGGTTCTGGGCCAGTGAGTTCGTCGCGATCGCCTCGAGCACATCGCAATATCCGGGGCGGTATTGGCGCATGGCCGTGCTCCGAATTGAGGATGCCGTGGACGCAGTCTCAGGCGGCCTGAGCGCGCTGGAGCGCGGTCGTGAAGATGGCGCGGACGTTGCCGGGATGGGCGTCCGGCATGAGATCGGCCATTTCGGCGTCGTCGAGCGCGAGGATCTCCTCGATGACGATCGCGTCGAGCGGCGTGATCGGGCCCTTGGCGAGACGCACGAGGCGGTGATTGGCGCGGATCGAGGCGCGCACGGCTGGGTCGGTGAGGAAAGACTGGTTTTGCATCGGGATTGTCCTCGAAACAGACTTTCTGGCCGTTTTGGCTATTTGTAAACGGGCAGTCGTTGCTCCGTTACGGGTTCTGAATGGCAGCGAAGCTGCGCTTCGACATCGACTTCCAGGCAAAGCCTTCGCTTGCGAACTGCGCGAGCACGCGCGTCGAGGCGTGGTAGGGCGCTCGCACCAGGGCCGTCTGGCCGATATAACGCGGGTCGGCGCCGATGTAGCGCATGCGGGTCGAGCGGGTCGTGTTCATGTGCGAAATCCTCGTTGAGGCGCAGGGCCGGCAGAGGCCGGCCGGATGGAGATGTGCGGAAGCTAGCTGGAATCTCGGAAGCTAGCCGGACTGAATCCGGCTAGCTTCCGCGTGGCGGCTTACGCGGCGGCGCGCTGCTGGGAAGAGGCAGAGCGGCGGCGCGCGAAGGCGAGCTCGCCGTCGGGATAGCGGATGCCGCGCAGGACGGGCGTCTTGTTGCTGTCGTGCGCGAAGAACTCGATGAGCGCGCCGACCGGGATGTAGGCGAGCGAGGGGTCGAAGGCGATGTAGCGCCGCGTGGCGAATTCTTCCTCGATCGTGTAGACGACGGCCTTGCGCCCGGCGCCGAACGTCTGCGAGGTCTTCGAGATGACGCAGCCGTTGCGGTTGAACAGCTTGTCGAGGCGGGCGCTCAGCATCATCGGTGTCTCCTGATTTGCGGCGAGGCGCGCTGCGATGGGGCTGCGCGCCCACTTCATGTCTCGGAACCTTTTCAGGGGATGACCCTTGCTGCGGTCCGCAAGGCGAAGGGGAAATTTTGCGAAAAATGATCCGGCGGAGGAGAGGCCGCCGGATATCAGCGCGGTCAGGTGCCGTAGTGCAATTCGACGGGCGCGCCCGCGCTGTGTGAGAACCCCTCGTAGAAGACGGCCCCGATCGCGGCCATGTGACGGCCGGCGTCCGCGATCTTCTGGTAGAGGTCGGCAAGGGTTTCGGCGTCGACCTTCGTGTCGATGCGCGTGCCGCGGTCGCAGGGAGCGACGGTGTAACCGGACAGCGACGGAGCAAAGCCGACCGCTTCGAGGGTGCGGTGCACGGACATCGTCACGTGAAGAGGCGTCAGACCGTCCGGAAGCGGATCGTCGAGCGTGTCGGCGATCCGGACGTGCGGATTGTCGCGCAGGAGCGCCAGGTGCGGCGCGATGAAATCGGCGAGATCGTGCGGCGAATACGGGTCGTTGCAGGTGAAGCGGTTGCGCAGCGTATGGCGCAGCGCCGCGCGCGCGAGCGCGATGGCGCGCTGCGCGTCGCCGTCGCAGATGGTCAGGGCGCCATTCCAGGTCATCGGCTCGAGCATCGTGGTCATCAGGGCGACGTGGGCCGCATGACGGGCGCAGCGGTCGGCGATGGTCGCCGCGGCCGCCGGGTCGAGTGACAGACCGGCGGGGCCGGCGATGTGCGGCGCCTCGTAGGTGTCGGCCGGCGCATAGGAATTGTCGAACGGGCGGAAGCGCAGGTCGTGCGAGATCTTGTCCTTGGTGATCAGGATCTCTTCGTAGCCGAACGGCGTGCGGCGTTCCATGCCGAGGAAATAGTCCTCCGTCTCGGCCAGCTCGTCGTCTTCGAAATCGTAGTTCGCGTTGAAGCGGCGGGTGAAGATCGGGATTACGCCGCGGGCGGCGAGCGCGCGGGCGAGCTGTTCGCGGCCGGCGACTTTTTCGGCCGGGCAGACTTTCGCGGGCTTCATGATGGTCCTTTCTTTTCTGGAGACGGTGAGATGCAGATCAGTTGCCGACGTCGATCAGCAGCGCCGGGTAGCCGGCGTAGGTGACGATGGCGACGCCGTGGGCGCGCCGGTCGCGCAGGAAGAAATCGCGGCCGACGAGCGTCTCCGGATCGGTGTCGGTCGGTTGCTTGCAGACAGCGAGCCGATGGGTCATCTGGATTGCGACCGGCTCGCCAAAAAAGCGGAGTTTGTCCGGCTGGATATCGGCGAGATAGAAGCCGCTGCCCCAGACGGGCAGACGGATGTCGGCGGCGGACTGCGGTTCGACCGTCGTCTCGATGACTTCGGTGACGCGCTCAGCGGTCATGGTTTTGGTATCGAGACTGCCCCACGACGGCCGATCCTCAGAGGAATTGTACCAGGGCGTGTCGATCGAAAGGACGCGCTGGACGGCTTCGATCGTGCCGAAGTGCGCTTCGCGATCGCCATGCATGGAGAGTTCGACCGTGGTGGCGTTGCAGCAGTCGTCACCGCGGTTCGGCGTTTCGCTGAGCATGACGATACGCCCTCTGGAATCCCGCAGGCGATAGAAGCGACGCGTCGTAGTGGGCATGTGGCGCTCCGGGAAATCAGGCCGAATGCGGGCGGTTCGCGCCGATAGACGCGCCGCCGCAGGAAAATGGTCTGGCTAGCAGGATTTGAACCTGCGACAACCTGCTCCCAAAGCAGGTGCGCTACCAGGCTGCGCTATAGCCAGAAAAGAGGAACGGAGGGCGTGCGCCGGCCTTGTTTCCTGCGCGCAATGCGCCGCGTGCAGGCTATGGGACCGGGCTTCGGTTGGGCGGTCTGCGACCGCTGGCGCCTGGCGTCCGCGCAACCGCTGGGTCGCGCGAGCCCTCCCGCCATGTTCAGGATAGGGCGCGGACCGGGTTTCGGCGAGAGCGCCGAGGCTTGAGAAAATGCGCCTCGTCGACAACGGAGAAAGCGCGCATGGCGCCGGTGATATGCGCCAGACGGTCGATCATTCGACCGGCGGCTGCGACGGACGAATAGTCGAGAACGACGAAATCGGACGCAGGTGGCGTTTTGGGCGTCGCGCGGATGATTTTCGTCCGGTTGAACAATCGGCTGTGGGAGAGGAAGAGCATGGCGTCAGCCCTGGACTTGCAACCGAGCGGCCTCGCCGGCCGTCAGGCCGGGGAGTTCGCCGCGCTCGATCATCGCTTGGACGAGCAAGCAATTGTCGCGAATGCAATTCAGCAGGGCAACCGTGTCTTCGTTGACCGGCATGGCGGCGACGATCGGATCCGCGAAGATGTGACGCACGCCCTTGGCGTCGAGCTTGGCGAGGTGTTTCTTGCGCCAGGCGCGGATCGCATTGGCCGCGCCAGTCTTCAAAATGGTGGCGGTTTCGGGATCGTAGGCGACGGCGATCTCTTGTGAGCCGTCGCAGACATGGGTCTCGACTGTTCCGTCGACGAGCCAGACATCGCCGAATTTGAGGACGTAGGACATTGGGCGGCCTTTCGGGATTGTCGGACGATGATCGTCAGGCGGAAGCCGAAATGGGAAAGGGTTCGGGCTTCACCTGCGAAGCTGGCATCCAGCGGATGTGGTCGGCCTTGCGCATGAGCAGGCCGGGCTGGCCTGCGAGGCAGATGACGGATTGCGAGCGATTGACGATGGCCCAGCCGGTTGCGCCGAGACGATCGACGGCGACATGTTCGCGGCGCGAGCGCGGCGTCAGGGTGAAGGTTGCGGTCATGGCGATCTACCAGCCCCATTCTCGTAGGTGATCGTGCTTGTTGAAGTTGGCGAGCGGCGCGTCGGACATTGTGGCGTCAAGCATCAGCGCAAGATGATGGGCGGCGTCGTGATGGATTTCGCCGTGAAGAGATGTTTGCAAGGTCCATTGGCCAGGAAGGGCAGCAATTTCATCATCGAGATGGTCGATATCGTGACCGAGCCGGTGGTTTGCGCCCCAGGCAGCCGCAGTTGCAGCGCCGCGGCCGCGGCGCGATGGGCGCGTATAGATGATATCGATATGGACTTGATACCAGATTTCGTGTTCGTCCGGATTGGTCATCGCGGTGACGGAGCCGAGAATTATGGCGTCGGTTATCATGCTGACGCCCGCTTGCGCGGCATAGGCGATGACGGAACTGTCGAGCGTATTTCCGTCCGTATAGTTCAGGATGCGAGTGATTTCTGCATCGACGTTTACGTCGCCAGGGATTGTCTCGCGTCCCTCCCGCAGCTCGCGACGAACATGTTCGAGTTCGGCGCGCGTGCGGATTGCCCAGGTGCGGAAATAACATGGTTGTACGCCGACGGTATGGCTGAACGTGGCACCGAGTCCGCATTCGAGGTCGAGAGTTCTCTCGAGATAAATGGGGGCGGCGCGTGTGGACAGCATCACGGAAGTGACTGGCGTTGTGGACGCGCGCCTAAAAACGTCCGCCAGAGGGCTGTCGCCGTTTTCGTGTGCGAAATCGCAGTCGGGATCGAGTTCACCCGGAATCAACGTGACTTCGGTAGATTTCGCGGTGGTCATGGGCGACTTCGGCCTTGTGATCAGGCGGTGAGGAACGAGCGGCGAACCAGATGGTCGAGGTCGCTGCCACGGAGTTTCTCGGACAGTTTGAGAGTGGCCTCGATGTTGAGGCCGTTCTCGTAGGCGTAGAAATCGAGGTCGTCTTCGATGCCCTGCGCCTGCATGTCCCAGCGGACCGCGGTGGCAAAGGAAACGCCGTGATCGGCGGCCATCTTGTCGATGCGGGCGAAATATGCCGCCTTTTCGCGCGTGAAACGCTCCTGCTCTTCGCGCGCGGCGCGCTCGGAGGCGTCCCACCAGAATTTGTATTCGGCGTCGAGCTCGGTGTCGCTCATGGCCGCATAGTTCTTCCGGATGCGCGTGCCGGTCGCCGACTTGGTGAGGTCGGAGATCGTCGCGAGAATATCGGCGCGTTCTTGCGGGGTCATGAGCGACGGTCCTTTTCGGGGTTGCGAACGGCGAGTTCGCGCTCCCGAATGGAAAAGCTGACGGCCGCCGGGTCAGGCGGCGCTGGAAAACGTATGGTCGAAACTATCCATCAGATCGCAGGCGCGGTCGATGGCTTCGAGCTCGGCGATGAACAGGCGTTCGATGCTGGCGAGCTTGCGGATGCGACGATCTTCGCTGAGCGCCGGATCGGTAGTCGTGCGGGCATGGGATGCTCGCATCGCCTCGAGCGCTGAAAAGGCGCGATCGTGGTCGGCAGGAGGCATGCTGTCGAGCTGCGCGTGCGTTCTGGGCGGAATGAAGAGGCCGGTCTTCATGACGTCGGTGCTCCGGGAGATTCGGGCGCGCTCTTCATGAGCGCGCCCTGGTTACGGGTCGGTTTACGCGGCCTTGGCCAGCTCGCGCTGCTCCTTGGCGGCCAGGCGCGCCTGCGCCTGCGCGACGTCCCACTGGGCGAGGCCGAGGCGCGTGTCGTTGGCGCCGACCTCGAGCGCCGATTCGGCGAAGGACACGTCTTCGTCTGAGAGCATGCTGGCGATCTCGGACATCTTCTGCGCGTCGAACGCGATGACGACCTGCTTGCGGTCGGACGCGGCGAGGTCTTCGAGCGTCCTCTCGGCGCGCGAAGCGAACGCGTCGGCGAAGGTCGAGATGATCGCGGTGGCGATGCTCGGTGCGCGCTCGCCGTTTTCGTCGGCGAGCTGGCCGCCCGCGCGCAGGACGAGCGCATCGGCGACGTCGGCCGGGGTCGCGAACACGCGCCAGAAGCCGGAACGGGTGACGATCGCCTTGTAGGCGGCGCTCGAGGGCATCTCGCGCACTTCGAGGCTGGACTTCTTGGCCTCGATGGCGGCGGTGCGCGCCGCCTTCTGTTCGTCCGACGGGCGCATGCCGACCAGGACGGCGTTCGAGAAGGCGATTTCGGCGGCGATGAGAGCGACAGCAGCGTTCATGGATGTTCTCCTTTACGGGGGATCAGAAAGTTCTGTCCGAAGACGTTTCGGTCATTTGGTTGCGGCAGCATCCGTTTCGATGTCGGGAAAGGCGGCGACGAGCTCGTCGAGCGCCTCATTCCATTCGCCGCGAATGCCCTGGAGCGTGCGGTCGCGCTCGTCTTCGCCGAGCCTGCCGTCGCAGTGGGTGTAGTCGTAATCGACGATGAGCGCGCCGAAGCGACGGATGAACTCGGCGCTCGTGGGCGTTGGTTCGCGGCGGCCGATCGCGAACAGGATGGCCTGGTGACGCGGCTCCATTTTCAGGGTCGGGTCGGTGGCCAGGTACGCCAGATGCGGGTCGGGATGGTTGGTCGTGTGCATGTCGAGGCTCGCATGTTCAAAATTTCCGGGGAGGCGATCCGCCGGAAGGCGCTCCCTGCGGAAGAAGGGAGGTACGAGCGTCGTGATGCCCTCCCCCTCATGGGGGGAGGGTTGGTGTGGGTGGTTATCTTAGGAACGGGGGAATGGCCCGGCGCGTCAGGGGCCGTGGGCGCCCGATGCCTCAGTCGTCTTGGGAGGCTGGTTGGACCGCGATGACGCGAATGCGGGCTTCGACGGCGGGCGGCGGCTCGAAGCGTTCGAAGGCGGCGAGCGCCTGGTCGCGCCGCGGATCTTCGGTGTCGGAGGTAGCCAGCTTGTCGTAGGCGTCGAGCAGGGCGGTTTCGCGCGCGATAATGGCTTGCGCGGTCGGGCGCGCCGACAGCGTATCGGCAAGGATGGCGTCGGCTTGCGGATCTTTGGCGGCCGCCCGCACGAGCGCGAGATAGCCCTGTGCGGCGCCGAGCGTCTCCTGGAAGCGTTTGGCGACGCTGCCGCAATAGTAGCGGGCGCAGAGCTTGGCGCGCAGATCGGGGCGATCGGGCGCATGGGCGTCGTCGCCGTACTTCTGGAGAGCGAGCGCTGTGCGCATGGCGTCGGAGAATTGCGCGTCGGGGATCTGGCGCAGCGCATCGGCGAACGGGCCGAGATACTTGCTGTCGCCCGTGCCGGCGTAGAGGCCGTTGAGGTAGGAGACGGCCTCTGTGCTTTCGGGCTTGGGGAGGGCAGGCAGGCGCTTGCGACGGTGGTTCGGAAGCGAAACGCCTTCGGCGCCCTTTGAGGCGGCGAGCAGCTTGCGTGCTTCTTCGTCGAGGCCGGCGCGCAGGAGAGCTTCCGCCTTGATCGCGAAGATGACCGGGCGACGTTCGCCGGCCCTGGTGAGGCGCTCGCGTTCTTCCGTGTTGCTTGCAAAGACGCCGGCGAAGACGCCGATGAGGTTCTCGTCGGCCGACTGGAGCTTTTCGGCGCCGGAGGCGCGCTGGCGCAACAGTCCGTCGAGGCAGGCGGGATTCTTGGTCGTGCTGAAATCGGCAAGGCAGGCGCCGGGCGCGGAGACCGGGGCGTCGTCGCCTTCGGCGGCCTGCGGCGTGCTGGCGCGCGCTGTGGCGAGCGGCTTTGCCGGGTAGCAGGCGACGGCTGGTTCCTGGACCTGGACGATCGCCGGCCGACCGAAGACAGCCGGCGCCGGATTGGTCTGGTTGGCGAGCGCCTTGGCGAATTCGGTGATGGCGGTGCGCACGCCGGCGCGCTGTTTGGCTTCGTCGGCGGCAGCCGCCGTTTCGCTGATGATGGCGGTGTTGACCGCCTTGTCCGTGCTCGAGGGCGCGCAGACGATCTTTTCGAACCGGCGCGTTTTGCCGTGCTTGGCTTCGAGGGCGATTGCGTCCGCCACGACCTTGTCGCGCCAGTCCTGCGGCATCGAGCGGATGAAGGCGACGATGCGCGGGTTTTCGGCGGCCAGCTGTTCGATGCGCGCCTGCCGGGCTGCGGGATCCTTGCACTGGGACGCGTCGATCATCAGCGCCCCGTAATCGTAGAGGAGCAGGGTCGCCGCCTGAAAGAGAGCCGCCTCGTCGCCTTTGGTGTCGGGCGCCGTCGGGAGGCCGCGCTTCCATTGGGCGCGCGCGGCGAGCTGGATGGTCATGAAGCCGCCGCCCTTGGCGACCTGGTCGCTGAACCATGTGGCGATTCGCGCGTCGTCGTCGGGATGAATGGCGGTCGCGGCCTGCTGGAGGACGGCGTAATTGTGCATGCGCCAGGCTGTGTCGAGCTCGGCGTTGGTGGGCGCAGGCTCTGGCTGCGGCGCTGGCGCGCCTTGGGCAAAGGCGGCGGTCGCGCTCAGCCAGAGGGCGAGCGGGAGTGTCGGGCGGAGAAACTTCACGTGTTCAATCGGTCCGGCGGAAAGACGGTCAGTGTAGGGAACGCACGGAGTATGCGCAAATCACCCAACAGTCGATACCAACGGAAAAACGCGCGCCGAGAATTCGGCTTGATGGGCGCGCCGCCACCCTCGGGCCACCAACGGGCGATTGGCCTTTATCCGCAATCTTTCGTGCCAAATCCGGGTTCGTCGCAAATGGGAGGCGTAGCCGGGCCTGCGCCCGCCGAAGGGCGGCGCAGGCAGATTCATCCGTGCTTGAAGCGCGGATGGATGGAGATGTTTGGGCGGTGTCGCCGGGGTTTGTCGAGACGAAAAGAAAATGGGCGTCAATTTGCGGCGTGGCGGCCGGCGACCGGCGCGCTCGCAAAGAGGATCGCGCCGACGGCGGTTTGCGCGAGATGGCCGAGCTGGATCTCGTCGAAACCGATGCCGTTGTGCTCGCGATGCGGGGGCTCTGTCCCGTTGAGCGGAATGCAGAAGGACGTGTACCGGGTGAGCGCGGCGAGATTGTCGGCGGCGGTTGACGGCGGATCCCGATCGAGGCCGGGCGACGAAAAGACGAAGACGTCGATGTGGTTTTCGGCCGGCAGGATATAGATGCCCTGGATCGCGTGGCGGTTGTCGGGCAGGACCTGTGCGCCGCCAAAATGGATGTAGCAGGGAGCTGAGGTCAGGAGATTGGCGGTCTTGGTCCGGACGAAGGCGGCAAGGTCCAATGCGATCGCCGAGACGTCGAAGGAGTCGATTTCGTCCTCGGGATCGCCGGCGAGCAGCCCCCAGAGGAAGGCGGCGGCATGCAGCGTGTCCTTGTTGGCCGTGGGGTGGGCGCGCGCAAGGCGGCGTTCCAACGCCTCGATTTGGGCGGCGGCGACCATTTCGATGAGTTCGTCGGTCGTGGTCGCTACGGTGCTTTGTTCGTTCAGCCGCCGATCTAGGTCGTCGTCGAGATGTGGAACGGATGTTGTGATGCCGGCGTCGGTCAGAAGGCGTGCGAGCGCCGACGAAAGGGCTTTAGGATGAGAATTGATCATAGTTGCGCTGCCAAATGAGAAAGTCGGGAGGATCGCGGCGGGGCAGCGGCAAGTGTAGCTCAGAGAACTGCGAGAGCAAGGTAATTATTTGTATTAACAAGTAAAAAGCGGCGCGTGCATGTGCGTGCAATAGCGTGCTATTGCACGCCATGGAATGCTATTGCGCGCTATTGCCTGCTAATGCGCGTCAATACCTGTAGATGCATGTTAATGCCTGTTGATGATCGATAGCGCTCATCATTCACGAAATGCGGTCAGTGTGATCGAGGCGCCGTTCTGGCGCGCGCGGCGCACGAAATGCGCGAGCGCTTCGATCTTCATGCGCGGCTGGCCGGTGAGCCTGCCGGCCGTAGTCTTGAAATCGACGGCGGAAGCGTCGAGCGGGTTTTCGGCCGTGGCGGCGATGAGCGCGGCATGCGGCAGGTCGAGCGCGTGCGCGAAAACCTTCTGGCCTTCGGCGCCTGGCTCCGACGAAGCCCAGAGATGGTAGCTTTCGGTTTCGCCGTAGGCGAACAGGGCATCGAGCGTGAAGCGGTCGCCGTTGCGATGGCGGGGCTTGGTCATGGGGTAATTCCCTGTAGCTGCGAAGCTGGTTGTTGCCGTCTTCAAAACGTCGCTGTGCGGGCTGGGCCGACCAGAATGACGGTTGGATTGCTGGGATCTGCGAAGAGCCCGACCGCCTCGCCTGAGGCGCGGCGGCGATGAAGTTCGGCGAGCGCTTGGGCGCTCGCGCTGGCTGAGCCGATGATGTCCGCAATGCAGGCGATGCGGGCTTCGTCCAATGGGACGAGGGCGGCGGTCGAACGGCGATGTCCCATCGATGAGCAGCCTTGTCGGCGCGCCGGTTACTTCTTGTCGGTCTTGGCGGCCAGTCGCGCGGTGCGTTCATAGTCTTGGAAGCGCGCTTTGGCGATGGTCGTGCGCGCAGTCGAACGCAGCACGATGCCTTCGGGACGGCCGGTCGCCTGCGGATCGAGCTTGCAGAGCGTGTCCGGCAGCCGATCCATCAGGAAGGCGTGCATGCCGGCGAGATCCTTGGGAAGCTCGGCGGCGGGCAGCCGGAACAGGCGGGGCGTGAGATCGAGGCCGTCGTACTCGGCTGCGGCGGTCAGGTCGTATTCCGACTGAAACTCTGGCCGCCGTTCTCGCGCCATGCCGAGATCTGCTCGATGGGCTTGGCGAGCAGGGCGGCGGGATCGTTGATGTCGATGACGTCGAACAGCCGCAGGCCGACGGCGCCGCAAGCGGTATATTCCTTGGAGGCGCTGGTAATGCGGCCGCCGAACGTCTCGAAATAGTAGACGGTGAGGCGGTTATGGTGTGCCTGTCTCAGGCGTTCGGCCGTGTCCTTGAGCGCGGCGGCGATTCCCATCGCAGGATTGGCGATGAGATCGCCGTCGGCGTGCAGCAGCTCCTCGCGGCTGCCGATCAGGTAGCGGCCGTCGGGCGTGAGAATGATGCGGCTGTTCGTGCCGTCGACCTTTTCGGTGCCGATCACGTCGCCCTCGAAGGCGCTGGCGGGCTCGCTGAGCGCGCCGTTCTTCGGGTCGAGCGTGTGATAGGTCGGGATCGACGGATATTTCGTCATCGAATTGAGGAGCGCGAGGTCGATCTTGGTGAGGTCGAAGGTCATCTGGGTGTCTGATCCTGAACGGCGAAATGGCGGGTTCTAGAGGGCGGCGGCGAGGTCAGCCGATCTGGTGGGCGCCGACGATCATGTCGCAGTCGAAGGCGGTCGCCTTGAGATCCTCGGCGTCGGCGTCGGCGATATCCATGCCGAGCTTGCGTAGGCCGGCGGCGATCGCGTCGGCTTCGTTGGCGGCGTGAATTTCTTCGAAGTTCATGACGTTTTCGGAAAGCAGCGTGTAGGCGAAGACGAAGCGCAGCATGATGTGACTTTCAGTGCGAGGAGAGGAAGCGAGCGCGCAGAGCTACGGCGCGGCGTCGTAGCGGGTCATGTCGAGGCCGGGCGGCGGATTGCCCCAGTTGATGTCCATGTAGCTGTCGAGACCGAATTCGCTCGCCAGACCGTCGATGAATTCGCGCGGGCTATCGCCGCGGCTGAAGGCAGCGCGCGAATCCTCGGGCGAAAAGTCCGTCCAGGAATAGACGAGCTCGCCGTATTCGACGGCGCGCGCGAGCCATGTGTCGTAGGTGGTCTTGGTCATGATGGGACTTTCCGGGGACTGCAGGACGCGTTTCTGTCTGAAACGGGGCAGAGCCTCGGGAGAGGCGTTCAGGAGCCGTCGGTTTCGGCGGATTCCTTTTCGTAGGCGAGGGCGCCGCACTTCGGGCATTCGCCGTCGGGCTCCGCGTGGTCGAGATCTTCGTCGACGCGCTCCCAATAGCGTTTGATGTCGCGCAGCTCTTCGGCCGAGCCTTCCCAGTCGCAATTTCCGCATTTGTAGCGCGGCATGGTTTTTCTCTCCTGTTTGATGGTGGATTCGAGAGTGGGGATGGCGACCGGGAGGTCGCCGATCGCGTCGAGGGTCGTGAAGACGCTGGCTTCGATCAGGATCTCGCATTCGTTGATGGGCGAGATCGTGTAGCCGTCGTCATAATCGCCATCGGGCATGGCGAATGACGAGAAGATGAAATCGAGGGCCGAGACCGGCTTCTGGTTGCGCCGCGCCTTGCTGAGCATCAGCGTCTCGAATCCCTTGCGCGCGGCGGTTTCGACGGCCGCGAGGCTGTGCAGGCGCTGCGCGCGTTCTTCCGCGGCCGGCGCGAACTGGAATGTGACGGCCGGCGGTTGCCAGCCGTCGCGGATCGGCGCGAGCGGCGCAACCGGCGCAGTGCGGCCGATGTCGCGGAAATGCTGGAAGGCTGCATCGAGTTCGCAGCCGTGCTCGCGCGCATAGGCGATGAGCTCCGGCAGTGTCACGTAATCGGGATTGTCGGTCTTGGTCATGGCGAAGCGGCCAGTGCGAGATCGGCGCGTCTCGAATTTTCCTGGGCGTAGGCCTGCGTCCACGCGGTGAGGATCGGCAGGATGGAGGCGCCGGTTTCGCCCTTGATGAGGTCTGCGCAGACGGGGCATTGCGCCGGCGCCTTGCGCCAGCTCTTCTCGTCCCAGACGGCGGCTGCGGCCGCGGCGCCGGCCTTGGCAGCGGCCTCGATCTTTTCGCGCGGCGTCATGTGTGGGCCTGCGGGCTGGCGATCGGCGACAGCGGCCAGTGGCCGTCGACGTGGATTGGCATCCGGTAGAGATCGACCGGAATGACGGCTTCAGTCGTGAAGGGTGTTCGCACGCGGACCGTCCGGTCGATGCAATCGGTTGGCTTGCCGCCGGCGATGAAATCTGCGCGCTTGCCGCCGACAAAACCCTGGCGGTCGAGGATCTGGCCGGTGAATGGGACCGAATAGGTCGTGTCGATCTCGACGGCGAGTTCGTTCGGGGTCGCGATTTCCGGCTGCGTTGGCCGCGCGTCGGTGCACTCGATGAGCCAGGCGCGCACGAGGTCTGCCGTCTCGGCGGAGAGGAACTTGACCTCGACGCCGTCCTTGCGCGCGATCTGCTTGGTGTAGCCGACGAGCATATTGTCGAGATAGAGGGCCTTGAGGCCGACCCATGTGTCGGTGCACAGCCACCGGACGATCCAGTAGCCGCGCAGGCGCTTGTCGACCTCGGCCCAGTCGGGGTGGTGGTCGAGACGGAGGGCTTCGACTAGGGATTCGATCTCGGCACCGCCTTCGTTTTGAGGCGTGCGCACGACATTGGCGAGGGCATCGCTGAGACGCATGGGAAAATCCGTGTGTTGGAATGGATAGGGTGGCGAAGTTACGGGGCGGCGTGCTGGTCGAGCTGCGCGGCGTCGCGCGCCAAGCGCGCCTCGAGACGGGCGGAGTCGATCGCCGTCCATGCATCGGTCCAGGGGTATCGGCGGTCTTTACGCGCAAGGATGAAGTCGGCGGTTTCGAAGGGCCGGGCGAGATCGTCGCGCAGCCTGATCGTGCTGCCGTGTTCGAGCCATGTTGCGAGCAGCCGGCCGTAGTCGGCGTCCTCGCTGGCGCGCTGGACGATGGCGTCGAATAGCGGGATCGAATGCGCGCGGTGATTTTTCTGGAGCAGCCCGCGGATCAGGTCTGCCGTGATCGGCGAATGGTCGGTGTGGGTCATGTGGCGCCTGTGGGCTTGAAGGACGACAGCCGGCGCTAGGCGTCGGCGTCCTGCGGCATCTCGATTTCGAGCGCTGGATCGCGCGTCCAGCGCATGTAGCGTTCGATGTCGGTGACGACATTCTCGCTATCGACGCACGCTGCGCTGTGGCGCGACCAGTATTCGATGACGCGAACGGCGTCGGAACTCATGGTCGGGCCGGCGCAGCCGGCGGCATGCCCATAGTTCGGAGGATCGCCGTAGCCGACCGCGCCGGCCCGAATGGCGTCGGCGATCGGCCGGTTGGCGATATCAGCGACATCCTGCTGGAGGCGCATGGCCGACATGACACGCTCCATTTTGCTCGACGAAAAGACGACGTGGTAACGCCGGTGGCAATCCTGGCAGGCGATTTCGACCAGGGCGCATTCGTCGGCGTAGATGTTGGGCAGGGATTTGGGCGAGAAGGTCCCGTAGCGAGGGACGCCGTTTTCGTCGAACCAGCTGGGTTCGACGGCGATGCGGCTCGTAATGTCGCGATAGGCGTTGTGCATGGCGGCTCTCAGGAATCAGACGAAGTCGGGGCGGGCGTGGTGTCGCTGTCGTCGGCAAAATGGAGGGTCAGGTCGCCGGCGGCCTCGGCCTGGGCGACGGTCAGTCCGCCGATGCTGCTGGTCAGCATGACGAGCAGGCTCGGGCTGAGCGTCATGTCGTGGTAGCGCTTGTAGAAGGCGAGGTCGTGGGTGTGTGCGCCGAGCGACGCGCCGCGATGGGCGTATTCGTGAACGAGGGTCAGGATCAGTTCGGCGTGAGCGGGGAGGTCGTCGATTGCACGTCCGAGCAGGCGGCGTTCGATGGCGATGTAGTTTTCGCCGTCGGTCCAGGCAGAGGCGGCGTCCGATGCGCCGGGATGAAGCGTGCGGTCGGCGCCGAAGAGCTCGCGATTGATGAGGCAGGCGACGTTGAATCCATCGGCTTCGTCGGGCGTCAGATCGTCGGGGGAGATCACGTTTTGCGTGATGGCTGTCGCCTTCGCGAGATAGGCGAACGATGCCCCGCTGGGACACTCGAAGTCATCGTAGGGGTCGAGGCCGTTTGCGACCTGATACCACAGATCGTCGTAGAAGGTCTCCTCGGCGAATTCCCAATCGTCGTCGCATTCGTCGAGAAGATCTGGAAAGAGGTCGAGCTTGAGCGGAAAGGCTTCCTTTGATTTGTAGATGCGCTCTGCGATGGCGTCGAGGCCGGGCGGCGTGAGGACGACGTGCGAAAAGCGGCAGACGTCGGCGTAGGAATGCAGTTCGCCGTCGGGCGACTTGAAGATCTTGAGCTTCGAGAGACGGGCGGGGCTGACGGCGAATCCGTCGAGGCCGTCGCCGAGGCACATTTTGATGAGGCAGGCCGTTTCGGCGTCGGTCGGCTCGATGTGGCGCTTGAGATGGGCTGCGAAGACGGTCTCGAGGTGGCTTTCGATTGTGAGGGAGACCTCGTCCTGGATGATTTCGTTGCGCGCCATGTTGAGCGAGAGCGGCATGCGCGTGATGATGAGGCCGCCGACGCCGTATTCCGAGGCTGGAACGGTCCTGACGAGAACGCCGAGATTGTAGAAGCGCAGCGTTTCCTCGTGGCGGTCGAGACGCCAGTAGGCGAGGTCGTCTACCCGGGTCCAGGCGCGCCGCTTGCCGTCGGGGCGCTGTTCGGACGGGCGGATGTTGATGCGCACGCCGTTCAGGAAGACGGCGGCGTCGACGTAGGCGACGAGATGAGCGATCGGCGAGCGCTTGGGGTGCTCGATCGCCGCTCCGATGACGGAAGATAACGCGGCGCTCGCCGGGCCCTGTGGGTGAAGCCTGTAGAAGTGGCCCGTGACGAGGCAGCCGGCATGGATGTCGTCGTGCTCGTGCAGGTCGAACGAGATGCCGCGGGCCGGATCCTGAATGTCGACCGTCATTTCGAAGGTGTTGGAGCGCCACGAGCAGCGGGCCCAGTGCATGATCTGGCCGCGGCCGATGCGGAACCGGCCGAAGGTCGCGTCGCCCGCGACGTGAGGCGCGCCGAACCGGCGGAAGCAAGTGAGAATCTCGTTGCGCGAGGCAAAGCCGCGCCCGTTGTCGCGCACGGTAAAGCCGGCCTGGTCGACGGCGATGTGGATTTCGTCCGCGCCGGCGTCGACCGCGTTCATGACGAGCTCGGCGATGGCCTTTTCGACAGTGGAAGCCTGTTCGCGGATCAGCGATCGGATGATTGCCGGATCGACGGTGAAGGCGATGCGTTCGGCGGCCCGGCCGGGTTCGGATGCGTCTTTGTCGGCAGGCAAGCCTGCGGATGCGGGGTCGAGGTCCAAAGGGCTGTCCTTGCCGTGAGAGAGACGAAGTATGTCAATCGGCGCGTGAAAAGGGAAACGGGCGGGTGTTTTTCCGTAACGGACTTTTATGGCGGCGCGCCAAGCCAGACGGAATAAGGGATGGTTATGGCGAGAGCGTCGAAGTCGGCGCTGGCGGGCGCGCATCGCAAACGGCGAGCGGTGGCTCAGCGGCACCGGTGGCGGCGCGGAGTGCCGGAAAGATTGCGCGCCGCGTGGGCATAGAGATCGCGGTAGACGACTTCGATCTCGGCGAGCGCGGCCTCGAAGCGGCGTTCGCGCGCGAGCGTCAGGCGAAGGCGGCGCATGGAGGTCTTGAGGGCGTGGATTTGGCCGAGAACGTCGCCGCAGAGGCGCTGGACCTCGATTTCGCGGGCGGAATCGAGCGACGACACGGGGTCAGCTGCCGTAATGGCCGCGATGGACCTGGCGGGCCAGAGCCTTGATCAGGCCGCCGGAGGGCAGGCGGATGTGGAAATAGCCGTCCTCGATGCGCTCCAGCACACCTTCCTCGGTTCTGTTGTCCCACGGCCAGTAGGTGACCTTGGCGCCGATGTCTTCGGGCGTTGGCGGCTTGAGCGCCATGGATTCTTTCTCGACCATCGTGAAGCGTCCTTTCGGGGCGAAATGGCAGATTATTCCGTTACGGGGTTTCTTCGATGAGACAATTTTCTCGGATGCGCGGCAGCAATGGTTGCAATTTCGCTGCAAATTCACTCAAAATCCACGGTTGGTTCGGCCGGGGTTGCGTCAATTTTCCGTAGTCCTCGGGCTCATTCAAGGGACCAGTCCAATGGATATTCCGTTCAAGAGGAGGCCGTGGCGAGCAGCTGTGACGCTGGTCGAATTGACCATGGCGATGGCGCTTTCGGCGATCGTGATTTTTGGCGCGGTTCGCTCGTACTGGAATGCGGCCGAGAATAGCCGGTTGTCGGCGACGGCCGATCTGGTCGGCATCGCGCGGAGCGCGGTGGCGTCGCGCTATGCGGTTGCGCCGAACTACGCGAGCCTGTCGACCTCGGTGATCGCGTCGTTCTTTGCGGCGGGGCTGGTGTCGGGCGATGGCGCTGGCGGCTCTCAGATCGCCAATCCGTACAAGGGCGTCATGCAGATCGGCCCCGACCGGGTGAGTGTCGAGGGAGATTCCTTCTACATCAGCTTCAACAATCTGCCGCAGGGGGCGTGCCACAAGCTCATCCGCCAGGATTTCGGCCGGGATGCGAGCTACGTGAAGGTGGATGCCGGCAACGGCCTCGGCGGTGTCGGGGCCGCGATGGCGCTGCCCTTGAACGAGGTGAATCTCGTTGCCGCGACGGGCGCGTGCGCCGGCGCCAAGCAGGTGTCGGTTGCGATCCAGTTTGCCGGCCGCTAGCCGCAGGGGCCGTCGAGCACGTCGGTGTCGCAGATGCGGTCGTGCAGCGCGCGGCGGTCGTCGTTGCTGAAGCTCAAGAGATAGCCCCAGCTGAGGGTGAGCGCGTCCAGGAGATAGCAGGTACAGCGTTTGAGCGCGTCGGCCATCGTGATCGGCGCGCCGTCGGCGCGCGCGACGTGCATGCCAAACAGCAGTTTGCCGGGCGTCGCCTGATAGGGCGAGACGAGGAACAGCGTGTAATAGGCGGCGTAGATCAGCGCCTGCATGGTAAATCCAATCAGCGCGACCGCCGAAATCTGCGACAGGATCGACGTCAGGATGGCGACGGGATCGTGTGCGAGATGGACCGAGGGAATGCGCAGCCGCGGCATCAGGGCGGCGTAGAGCATGCGTCCGGCGATCGTCTGCAGGATGGAGACGATGGCGAAGTCGGTTGCGCTGGCGCAGATGCGACGAAACGGATCGGCGAGTAGCGGCATGTCGCGAATGGGAGCGGCGAGCGCCGGCCGGGCGTGACGGGCGCGTGGGGCGAAATCGGGGTGGTCGCGCAGGGCGATCCATCCCGGTGTTCCGGCTTCGTTGATGAGGTCGTCGAGGCGCAGCTGGCGCGCCGAGACGAGACGGAGGATAGCGTCGCGATCCATCGGCCCCTGCGGTTCGCCTTTGGCGTGCAGGTAGAACAATCGCGCTGCGGGTAGCGGCGCGGGCGGCGCGATGGGTTCAGCGGGCGTCGACGTCATGGGAAGCTCGATGAGGTCCTCGCGGCGACCTGGGCCGCCGCGAGGAAGGGTGGATCACCAGGCGAAGGTCGCGCCGGCGCGCGCGCCGACGCCGCCGTTGCGGAGGCCGACGCCGACGCCGGCGTCGAGGACCGTGTTCGCGTTGACGCGCAGCTGGGCCGCGCCGCCGAGAGCGTACTGGCCGCGGAATTCGCCGACGTGGGTCGAGATGGCGAATTTCTTGTTGTCCGGCAGGGCGACGCTAGAGACAGCGAGCGAGATCGCCGTGCCTTCGTAGCCGCGCTGGATTGAGCGCGACAGCGCGTTTACCTGGAGCTGCAGGCCGCTGACGCCCCACGCGAGCTGACCGATCTGGTTCTGCATCTGCAGGATCGTGGCCGGCCCGTAGATCGAGGAGCCGAGCGTGCCGTTGGCGTCGATCGTCGTGAAGTTGGTCGGACCGACCTGGGCGGCTGTCGAGGCCGCCATGCCGGGCATCGAGTAGATCGAGGCGCCCGTGCCGATGGCGATCTGGTTGGCCATGGTCGCCTGCGCGCCCGTGCCGATCGCGGTCGAATTGGGGCCTGTCGCTACAGCGCCGGCGCCGATGGCGGTCGAACTGGTGCCATTGGCGCTGGCGTTCGCGCCGACAGCGGTTGCTGCCGTGCGGCTTGCGGTCGATCCGTAGCCGACCGCAGTCGACTGGCCGCCGGTGGCGCTGGTGTAGCCGCCGACCGCCGAACCGCCGGCGCCGGTGGCCGAGGCGCCGATGCCGACGCCGGTCGAGTCGATGCCCGAGGCCGTGGAATTGCCGCCGAGCGCCGTCGAGCCGTAGGCGCCAGCCTTCGCGTTGCCGCCGTAGGCGGAAGAGAGCGTATCGCCCGCCTGCGCGCCTGCGCCGCTGGCGATCGACTGGCCGCCGGTTGCCATGGCGCCCGAGCCGAACGCGATGTCGCGGTCGGTCAGGGCCTGCGCGCCGTCGCCGATGGCGATCGCGCCGGCCGTCTGGGCGGTCGAGGCGTTGCCGATGGCGACCGAACCCTGGCCGATCGCCTTGTTGCCGTTGCCGAGAGCCACAGCGCCATTGGCGGCCGTGCCGCCGGCGGCATCGCCCGCTGCGACATTGTCCGCGCCGATCGCGACGGCGCCCTGGCCGTTGGCGATGTTGGGGTCGCCGATCGCGACCGCGCCAGCGCCCGTGGCCTTCTGGCCGAGGCCGATGGCGACCGCGCCGGCGCCGTTGGCGGCCGATGCTCCGCCGCCCGCGAACGCGCCGTTTCCGACCGCATTGGCGCCGACGCCGATCGCTGTCGCCGCGTTGACGCCACCGCCGCCGCTAGCATAGGCGCCATTGCCGACGGCCGTGTCGCTGTTACCTGCGGCCAGCGTGTTGGTGCCGAGCGCCGTCGAATAGTCGCCGGCCGCCTGCGCGCCGAAATAGATGTCCGCGCCGCCGCCGATGGCGGTCGAGGACTTGCCGGTCGCCGAGGCGCCCTTGTTGCCCGAAGCGGATGCGCCGCCGACTGCGACCGCGCCGTCCGCGCCGGCGACGGCGCCGACGCCCGTGCCGGGCGAGCCGCCGACCGCGACCGATCCGGAGCCGGCGGCATTCGCGCCGAGGCCCGAGGCAGCTCCGCCGAGAGCGGTCGATCCGCCGCCATTGGCGGTCGAATTCGCGCCGACCGCGGTGTCGTTGCCGGCCGCGTTGGTCGCTGCGGCGTTCTGGCCGCAGGCGGTGTTCGACGCGACTGCGCCGTCGCTCGCGCCGGAAATCGTGGTCGACAGCCAGGTGATCGGGTTCCAGCTCACGCCGGTCAGGCAGGTTTCGGCACGGGCGCCCGAGGGCGTGAGCGCGGAAAGGGCGATGGCGGCGACGCCCGAGAGCAGGAAGATGGGAAGACGGGGTTTCATTGCGAGTGGATCCTTCGACGGTGTGATGGAGTAATCGTCCGTCGGTCGGCGTCAGCCGCAACGGAGTTTCGGCCGGTTGATGGACGAGACGGAACGGAGTTTATGTCGTCGGAGGAATGCCGCAAGTCGTGGGCGAGGCGGCGACGGATTGAAATGCGCAGCGTGTGGCTTTCGGGGTAGACGGTGTGAGCATGAAGAAAGGCCGGTCGCGCTGGTGCGCGCCGGCCTTGTGGCGGTAGGACCCGAAAGTCAGGCGATGAGGCGGGCGCCCCCGGCGGCAGGCGTCAGGCGGTCGCGCGCGGCCGCGGCGATCGGCGCGGCGTCCATGTTCAGGCGCTGCAGGTCTCCGAGGAAGGAGCGCAGCTGCGACGGCGACAGGCCGTCGAGGTCGGAGGGGTGCATGGCGAGGATCGATTTTCTCAAAAGGCTACGCATCGCTGTCTCTCCATTTTTCGGGGGCTCGCCGAAGGCAATCCCGCACGGGAAAAGACAGAAGGACAATATGTGCGAGAAATTTATTTGGCGCCGGTAGACCCGAAGCCGCCGGCGCCTCTCTCGGTCGTGCCGAGATCGGCGACATCGGCGACGGGAACGAGCGTCGGCAGCGCGACCGGCGCGATCACGGCCTGCGCAATCCGGTCGCCCTGTTCGATGACGAAATCCTGAAGCGCATGCACGATGACCTGAATCTCCGATCTAAATCCAGAATCGACCGTGCCCGGCGAATTCGGGATGAGAAACGTGCCGCGAAGCGACGCGCCGGAACGCGGCCGGACCTGCAGTTCGTAGCCGAGCGGCACGGCGACGGTGAGGCCGGTCGGCACTTTTACGGTCTCGCCGGCCTTGATCGACATGATGCGAACGTCATGGCCGGCCGGGTGCCGAATGCGTTCTGCCGTTTCTGGCAGAAAGGCGCGCAGGTCGAATCCGGAGTCGCCGAAATGGGCGCGCACCGGGATGAATGCGGGATCTGGGTGGTGGACCTTGATGTCGGGCGCGAACATACCCGGCGGCGTGGCGGCCGGAATTTGCTCGGGCGGTCTGACGGAGTTGGTCTTGTGCGCGAGGCAGTCTTCCCGGCTCTTCATCGCACGGCGGCGCTCGGCGATGAAATCGAGCGCCTCGTCGTTGATGTCATGCCATTCCTTCAGGCAAGCCTTTGCGGCATCGGCTGTGCCGAACAGGATGCGCTGTATGGCGCGGTGTGTCCTGTCGGGCAGATAGGTGATCGCAGCGCGCCGCAGGACGCCGATCCGGACTTGGTTGTAATCGCCGAGGTCGGTGCAGGCGCCGATGATGTCGCCGTGAGGACGGTCTTCGCAGATCGCCTGAAGAAGATCTTCGACGCGACGTACGAATGATCTTTGGTGGAGCGGCCGCGGACAGCTCGGCGGCCGGGTGCTGGAATCGAATGTCATTATTCCGTCCTTTAAGCGATCTCGGTCGGGGCGAGTTCGAAGACGAGCATGTCGGCAGGGACGGAATTTTCCGTCGTTGCGACCTCGCGCAGGGCGAGGTCGGCCGTCATGGCGGTCGTGACGATCTCGAGGTTTCGAGCCGGGATTTTCACGAGGAAGATCCGCGGGCGCAAGGGCGCAAAATAGCGGCGATAGATCGCAGACATGAGAAGCCCATGGCGGGAAGAGATGAGGCGCCGACCGTCTTTACGGGTGGAGCCGAATACGATTGATGAAGAATGCGTGCGGCGTCAGGCGCCGCGGCGCGGGGCGACGAGGCCGACGCCGAAGAGGCGTTGCTGGATGTCCGGTTCCCAGGGTAGGCGGCCATTTGGATCGGGCCAGAAGACCTGAAGCGCATGATAGTCGTCCGCTCCGTAGCGCGCATTGGCGATCGGGAGCGCGCCGCCCGGAAGATCGACGAACGCAACGCGAAAGTTGCCTTGCAGGACTTCGTAGCTGATGTCGCCGTTTTTGAACGGGCCGTTCTTGCGCATCAGCGCGCCGATCTGGTTGAGCGTGCCGTGCGCGACGTCGGGCGGTAGGGCGGCGATGACGAGTTCGGGCAGGCCATGCTCGGTCAGGCCGACAGTGTACGAGAAACCCGGCGTTGGCGGCGTCGTTTGCTTGTCGGCGCCGACGAAGACGACAAGCCATGAGCCTTTCTCGACGAGGTCGTCGATGCGCTGCTGTGTCTGCGCGGCGAAGCGGGCGAAATCTTCCGGGCTCGGCGTGGACATGATGGCTTCCTCGAGATGGGCGACAGACGTGAGAGATGCATGGCGATTACGCGCGAGTCGCGCCAGGTCGGCGATCGCTGGCGAGCTGGCGCCACGGTCATGTTGCGGAGATTGCGCCCGATATTCTCCGCAGATTTTGCGGAGAATAAGCCTGTAGCGTTCGGTTTCGCGAGTTTGGAAATGCTGCTGTGCCGGCGGTCGATGGATCAGGCGGCGATTGGCGTCAGGTCGACCAGCCCGAGGCTGCGGGCGCGCAGCGCGGCGGCGCGGGTCGAGACGCCGAAATGGCGGGCGAGATCGGGATGGCCGGCATCCCAGATGTCGCGGAACGCGCGGGCCGGCATGAGGAACGCGTAAGCGAACTGCGTCGCCTCGATATCGGTTGTGGCTGCCTCGCGATCGTCGCCCGGCCAGCGCGGTGCGCTCATCGGCCTGTTGGGCGCGCGTCGTGCGTGCGCCGGATGGTGCAGGAACAGGAAGCCGAGCGCGGTGGCGATCGCTATGCGGTTGAAGGCTTCCGTCGTCAACGACGGAACGAAGATGTCGAAATCGTCGCGGCGGCGCGCGAGAAGCCGGGGTGACTGAGAGACGGGCGCCGCGGTTGCATGGATGATCCGGCCGCCGAGGCGGGTGACGATCGGTGCAAGGCATGCGCCTGGGCGCAGGGTGAGCGTGGAAGCGACGGTTTCTGCGAGCGTCTCGATGACGGCGCGCGAAGCGCCGAGCGGCGTCGGGCTGTTCATGGGTATGGCATCCTGGAAGACGGGTCATGCCCGAGCGGTCGAGATGTCGACCGCCTGCTGGAAGGCGGACCTGAACGCCTGCGGGTCGTCGATCTCATGGAAGAGCTCGCTCGTTCCGCCAGTGCCGCGGATCGCCAGCGAGCCGTAGCCGAGGAGCCGCGCGACGAGCGACTGGTGTACGGCGACGCTCTCGACCTTGGAAAGATTGAGCTCGAGCGAGTTCACCCGGATCAGCCCGCTCTTGATGATCACGCGCTTGTTGGTGACGGCATATTCGCGCGTGCGGCGCTGGATGAACGGGATCAGGCCGAGCGACAGCAGGCTGCGCATCGAGATGTAGCACCAGGCGGAAAGCCGCGTCTCGAAGGCGACCTTTTCGCCAGGCATGAGGTGCTTGCTGACGTAACGGCCCATCGATTTATCCTTTTCTGGAGGCGGGAACGCAGGCGAGGCGCTGAAACTCGCCCTCGCCCGGACTGAATGCGACGACCGAAACCGAACCGTAGTGCGCGATCAGCGCTTCGGTGACGGCCTCTTCGATTTCGGCGCAGGCCTGCCGGCGTTGTTCCGCGCTGTCGAGCGTCAGGTCGTCGAAGACGACCTGGATCGGGAATGTGAGGGTTTGCATGGTCTTGTCCTTCAGGAAGACGGGCGCTGCTCGAGCGCCGCGGCGATCAGGTCCATGGTCGCTTCGCGCGTGTGGGAGATGGCGAAGAAGAGATTGCGATGGACGAAGATGACGTCGGGAAGGCCGCGTGCGACAAACTCGTCTTCGCTGAGTCCGCCGAGATCGGAGGGGAACGGCGCCAGGATGGCGCGGCTGTCCGGGTTTGGCGGGACGCCGGTTGCGCCCCACTGGCCGGCGCGCTCCTGCAGGACGAACAGGATCGGGGCGTGCGGAAAGGCGGCGTTGTGCGCGCAGATGGGCGCGCGCCAGTGCTCGCAGGAGATCGGCAGCTCGAGAACGGGATCTTCGGCGCCGCGCGCGGCGAGCGCGCATTCGACGATGATGCGGTCGGTAACGACCTGGGCGGAGCGCGCGATCTGCGCGGCGAGGATCGTCTTTGCGATCTCGACCGCCCTGTCGAAATTTTCGGTTATGGCGGCTGCCGGCAGGGCGTTCATCGCGCCGATCAGGGACTCGATGTCGTAGGGGCGCGACTCGATCATGCCGTTGTCGCAGAGGTCGATCGAGCGCACGAGACCCTCGTCGATGATCCGGGCTATCTCGATCGCGTCGGACTCGTGCGCGATGCCGCCGCCGTGCTGGACCGCGTGCTTGCCGTAGGCTTTCCAGACGAGGCCGAAGGCCGAGTAGGGCGTGCCGTCGGCGCGCTTCGGGCCATTGCTCTGGTGATGGTCGAAGCGGCAGTGCATCGGGTCGTAGGTGAAACCGACGTCGACGACGATCGTGGCGTTGGCGATCTCGGTCTTGTCGCGCGTGCGGATGACCGGGACGCCGCGGAACTCGCGGGTCATGGCGAGTGCGGCGACCGCGAAGACGTCGTCGGCGTGGAACGGGCCGTCGTGGGTGACGATGGTCTGGATCGTGGTCATTTCAGGCGGACCTCTACGGAATAATCGCGCGGGCGGAACCGCGCCTGGAAGGCATGGCCTTCGACGGAAAAATCGATCCAGCGGCGGGTCGCGATAGCGCCGCGCGACAGGAGTGTCGGACAGGGGAACGCGGCCAGGATCGCGTCGGCGGCGTGTGCGCGCAGTGTATCGGCGTCGCGGCCGGCGATGTCGATGTCGCGACCGGTCGTCAGCCACGGATTGTCGTTGCGGCCGATGACGTGGCTGTGGAAGGCGATCTGGGACATTTCGGGGGCTCAGACGAAGAAGGAAGGCGCGTGGAACAGGGATTGGGCGGTCATCGGGCCCATCGCGCGGATGAGAAGGAGGCTCCACAGCAGCGCGAGGGCGCGCGCAGCCGTGCAGACGAAGCGGGAGGGCGGAAATTGTAGCATGCGCGAGAGCCGGGTTGGGAGGCGCCGCGGAGCGGCGGTGGCGTTTTCCAAGAAAAAAGCCGGGGCGGCGACAGCCGGCCCGGCTTTTCTGGCAGGACGCGCGTTCGCTTACGCGGCGGCGGCCTGGGCGTTCTTGCTGGCGTAGTAGGCGGCGATCTTCGCCTTGCGGGAGGCTTCCGCCTTCTTGGCGATCCACGCTTCGATCGCGTGCTTCTTGCCGTAGTAGGCGCGCATCGCCTTGGTCTTGGCGCGGTTCTTGTAGCCCTGCGAGATCTTGTTGGCGAGCCACGCTTCCTGCACCGCCTTCGGGGCCTTCGAGAAGTTCGAGGCGGTCTTGGTCGAGGTCTTGTTGGTCATGGTCGTTGTCCTTTCGCTGCTCTTTCCGGGGACGTGCTTTCTGTCCCTTCAGTCGGCTCGTAGAGACAAGACGAAGGATCGCCGGCAGGTGCCGGCGCGGGCAGGGGCCGCAACGCGGCCTTCTGCGGATCGCGAAGGAGCGGGGTTTCCCGCAATCTGGTCTCGATGACGGAAGGCCGAAGGGCGTTCCGTTTTACCGTCCGAGGTTGGGATCGTGACGGACGTGCTGGCGCATCGCTGTCTTGGCGGCGTTGATGCGCGCTTCGTGCAGCTTGATTTTCAGCTTTTCGGCGCCCATCGCCCGGATCTGGTCGGGATCGGCGAAATGGTGGGCGCGAACCTTGCCTATCTCGGTGACGACGTTCATGAAGCGCTGCGCGCGGACATGCGTCAGGTGCGGGTATTGATCGCGCAGTGCGGAGCGGTGGCCTTCGAAATCCGCGACGGCGACGGCCGCGACCATTTCGAGATCGCCGAGGCGATTGATGCCGCCGTTTTCGTCGAACAGTCGGACGAAGGATTGCGGGGTCAGCTCGTCGGCGCGGTGGACATGGGCGTGCCAGCGCGCCGATTTTGCCGCGAGTTCGCCGTAGCGGTTTGGCAGCTTGAGGCGTTCGGCGAGCGCCTTGGCGATCGGCGCGCCGGCGGCCTCATGCCCGTGGTGCTTCGGCAGCAGGTCTTTCGGCGTGAGGCCTTTGCCGAGGTCGTGGGCGAGCGCGCAGAAGCGGGTGAGCGGGTCGGGCGCGGCCGCGTCGACGACCAGCAGGGTGTGGACGTAGGCATCGCCTTCCGCATGATGCTGGACGGGCTGCGTCTGGCCCTTCAGCGCGGCGACTTCGGGAAAGAGGCGCTGAAGCGCGTCCATCTCGTCGAGCGTCTCGAAGAAGCGCGACGGCTTCGCGCCGCCGAGCGCTTTGGTAAGTTCGCCGGCGACGCGTTCGGGGGTCAGGGTGTCGAGTTCGCCGCTGCGCGCGAGCGAGCGGCCGAGCTCGGCGGTCTCGGGCGCGACAGTGAAGCCGGTCTGGGCGGCGAACCGGGCGACCCGGAGCACGCGTAGCGGGTCTTCGGCGAAGGCGGGGCCGACGTGACGCAGGACGCCGTCTTGGAGGTCGCGCCGGCCATTGAACGGGTCGATGATCGCGCCGTCAGGCGTCATCGCCATCGCGTTCATGGTGAGGTCGCGCTGGGAGAGATCTTCCTCCAGCGTGACGCCGTTGGTCGAGACGACGAAACCCTGATAGCCGCGGCCTGACTTCCGCTCGGTGCGCGCAAGCGCGTATTCGTGCTTGGTTTCGGCGTGCAAGAAGACCGGGAAATCCGCGCCGACGACAAGAAAGCCGCGGGCGAGCATGTCGTCCGGGGTGGCGTTGATGACCACATAATCCCGGTCCTTCGGCGTCTTGCCGAGGAAGAGGTCGCGCACGGCGCCGCCGACGAGGTAGTGATCGAGGCCGGCGACAGCGGCGTCGTTGGGATCGTGATTCATGGAAAATCCGTGTAGCTGGACAGGCCGGCTATTTTACCGTCGAACTGATGATCGGAGAACCGGCGCTGGCGCGTACGGATCAGTCGAAGATCGAGGATAGGGGATAGGCCAGCGCGAGATTGAGGCCCGGGATGTCGAGGGTGAGCTGCGGGCCGATGAAATAGGCGAGGAGGCCGGTGGCGTAGATCGCGATCAGCGCGATCTGCTGGTAGGCCGAAGTCTTCTTGTTGAGGAACAGCGCCTGGATGATCCAGATGGCGCTGGCGATGATCGCGAGGACGAGATTGGCCGGGTAGACGTTGGCCGACGTCAGGATCACGGACAGCGTGAAGAAGAAGGCCGTCGTCCAGCGGGTGTATTTCGTGAGGGTCGGGTGAATGGACATGGCAGGCCTTTCTGGGGAATCAGGCAGAGAGTAAACGATAGATGTGAAAATTCAGCAAAGAGCTGCGGCGTGGGCTTCTATATGGCGGAAGCGAACCTGACGGAAAAATAATTGGCTGGGCGGACTGAATGTCTCGACGGAGTCTGCGCGCACCGGTATGGTGGCGGTCCTGCTGCGACAACGCCCCTGCTGGATTCCGGCGTGATCGTTAGAGGCGCGCTGACGGATTGAAGGACATTCTTAGTTCAGACCGCCGCTGCGCACGGAATTGTGCGGCTGGGGAGCCTTCACGGGTATATGATGAACGTTGGAGAGGGGAAGTATGGCAATGGCAGAGATTGAAGCGAAGAAGCTAGGGCGTCGTCGGCGTTGGAGTGACGACGAGGTCCAGGAGGCGATTGCGCTTCTTAAATCGGAGGCGCCTGAATTCTGGGATGCGCTTTGCAAAACTCTGCGCGAAGGGCGCGACCGAGATACTCTCGGGCCCCAATGGGCGATCTTTGCGCGGGTTCTGAGCGCGCGTTTTTCGGATGACGAGTTCATTGGGGGTCTAAACAGTCTTATCTGGCAGTATGGTGGTGTCAGGGACATTCTTGGCGTCAATCCACCGCGTAACGATGGTCGGGTGGACGAGCGCGATGTCATATCGTTCAATCTGTGGTGGTCCGTTGTGAAGAAATGGCCTGTGGGAAACAGATTGTTGTCGGCGCAGTGGGTGACAAGAAGGGAAGTGCTGTGACGTCAGAGATTGAAGGAAAACAGCCCGGGCGTCGGAGGTATTGGACTGACGAAGAGATTCGCGAAGCGATTGCGCTCCTGCAGGCGCAGGCGCCAAATTTTTGGAATGATCTGTCCGAAACGCTGCGAGCGCGTCGCGACTTGGACACACTTGGCGCAAAATGGGCGACCTTCCATCGCGTTTTAGGGGCACGTTTTTCTGATGATGACTTTATCGGAGGGCTCGACAGCCTTTTGTGGCAGCGTGGCGGTCTTGACGACATTCTTGGCGCCAGGCCGCCGCTGCGTGACCTAAACGACCCCAAGAGGTCGTCATGAGTGATATTCTGTTGCTAGACACTGGCGCCGTGAATCGTTCGATTTCTACGGGCACCAAAGCGGCGGTGGAATATTTTTCAGCGATTCTACAAGCGGCAGCCGCGCAGGGAATGCGGGTTGAGCTTACGGATGCGCTGTACGTGGAATTTCGACGCAGCACTGTTCTTCGTGCGATTCTGCCTGAGCTGTCGGCTGCGGGTGCTCTTGGCGATAGTGGAGTGGGCGTCGCGACATCATATGCTGCCCAGGCCGCCAATGAACGCTTAAACAACGTTATTATGCCGCCGGATGCGGGAGAATTGTCGGCGTTTGAATATGCACAGCAATGCGCCAAGAGGGGCGATGTTGTAACGGTATTTAGTGATGACGCGGCCCTATTTAAGAATACGGCGAAGCTCATCGACGCTGGTATAAATCCGGAGTTTGCTGAGGCAATAACGCGCAATTCATCGGACATGGTTGCATTTGTTCGCGCCAACAACGCGATTTCTGCGGGCGAAAGCGCCGCAATCTATGATGTGTACACATCCATTGATCAGTATAACGTCAGCAAGGCGGGAAAAGGATGGGATCCACGTCAGCGTTTTCTTGCTCCATCCGAACTTGAAGAGATTCTCGCTAAAGCGCCGACACCTGTTGTCGATTATGTTCAGTCGTTCAGTCGCTACGCGGCGAAAGGAATCGTGATTGTTGGCGCGGCGGGACTCGCCTACGGGCTTTTGACGACGGCTGCGAAGGCTGATGACCAGATTGCAGCCGGTGATTACGAGGGGGCGGCTGCGACTGTCGCAAGTTTTGGTGCGGGGTTTGCGGCGGCGTTGGCAGCGTTCGAGGCGGGAGCAGCGGTTGGCGGCGCATGCGGCTCAGTGGCGGGGCCCGTTGGTGCGGCGGTTGGCGCGACGCTTGTTGGAACGGCGGCTGCGATCATTGCGACAGGGGTTGCAGAAGAAGCGGCTCATGCAGCCACGCAACTCTTGTGGTCAGCAGTCGGGTCGATTTTTTCGACACTTGAGGCGGTTCCGCAGATTATTTCAAGCGTGCCTTCGTGGTTTTCAATGCCGCTTCGGGCGCAGCTGAATTCGCAGTTCATTTCACCGTTAGTGATCGATCTGACGGGTGGCGCCATTCAGACGACGGCCTTGAAGGGTTCGCAGACGTTTTTCGACATGGCTGGGATTGGCCATGGGCAGCAGACGGGCTGGCTGTCGGCGTCGTGCGCCTTCCTGGCGCGTCCGAACGCGGACGGGTCGATCACGTCGATCTCGAACCTGTTCGGCACTGACGGTTCGGCCGCGAATGGTTTTCAGTCGCTGGCGGCGCTGGATTCTAATCATGATGGCAAGATCAGCGCGGCGGACGCCGCGTTCGGCTCGCTGGTCGTATGGAATGATTTGAACAGCGACGGCGTCGCCGAGACCGGCGAGACGCAGACCTTGGCGCAGGTAGGGGTCGCGTCGATCTCGCTGAGCTACGCGACGGTCGCGACGACTTCGCCGGCCCACATGAACAACGGTAACGAGATCCGGCAGACGTCGACAGTGACGATGGCTGACGGCACGACGCGCGTGATCGCTGACGTGTGGTTTGCGACCAATCCGATGATGTCGCAGTGGGCGTGGCACGCGCCGACTGCTGTGCAGGCGGCGCTGCCGGATCTTCCGGCGAGCGGCAATCTGGATTCGCTGCAGCAGAGCTACGCGAACAATCCGGTTCTGGAACAGACGGCGGCGGCGCTAGTCGCCGGCGCGTCGGAGATGAGCTATTCAGACCTGCGATCGGCGGTCGAGGCGCTCGTGATTCAGTGGGCGCGCGGCAGCGGCGCGGCGCTGCCGGCCGGCGCAACGCTTCAGCAGCAGCGCGCAGCCGTGATGGAAGCGATGGGCGGCCAGGCATTTGCCGTCTCGATGTTCAATTCGGACCAGCAGGGGCTGTTGGCTGGCGGCAATGTTGACCATCTCTATTCGATGATGCTCGACACCATGACGGCCGATATTGCGATGCAGGTCGGATCGGGCGTTGGCGGCGGGTCGCTTTCGGCGAGCGTGGCGGCGATGTTCGCTGGATATGCGTTCGATCCGGCTACCGGCGACATCACGCCGCCGGCGAGTGCGACTTTGTCGCAGATGCAGGCGAACGGGACGTTCCGGCAAGTGCTGTTTCAGTACATGCGCGACGGTGCCGGGGCCGCACCGACGACCGATGCGATCTGGCCGCTCGTGGCGGCTTGGGCCGCAAATATGCCGGCCGGCGCGGATCTGTCGCAGCTCGTGATTGACGACAATCTTGGCCCATTCGATGTGCTGTCGACGTCTTGGAGTAACGACTGGGCGCAGCCAGGAATCATCGATTTGATGAGCAAGGTGTCGTTGCCGGGCCAGTTGCCGTCGATTGGGTTCGACGCGCGTATCGGCAGCGATTTGTTCGTGTATCAAAAAGGCGCCGGCGACAAGGTCATCTGGCCTTGGGGTGGCCAGATGGGCGCTGGAACGCTCTATTTTGCCGACGTTTCATCGAAGGACGTTCGAATTGATGGAACAGGCTCGAGCTACAGGGACTTGGACGGGAACATCGACAAGATCGATGTGACGATCACGATTCTGGCGACCGGAGAGCGCGTGATGCTCGCGAATCCGGCTTTTGCTGATGGAGGCATCTTTACGAAAATCGTGTTGGCTGACGGCGTGGTCATCGACAGCGCGGGATTCATGGCGCTGCAGAATGCGGTCGTGTTCGGTAAGGGCGACTTTGGCGAGGTAGCGGCATATACGACCAAAGCGGATACCTTCGTTTACGCGAGCGGCGATGGCGCGATCTCGATCGACGCGCATCTGGCGACCGGTGCGAACGTTCTCAAGTTCGCAGATTTGAATGCTGCGAATCTGACATTCACGATGGATGCGGCGAAGAACCTGATCATCACGGACGGCGTGACCGGCGATCGCGTGACGGTCCTGGGCCAGTTCACAGGCGCGACGAAGATTGCCTCGTTCGCGTTCGCCGACGGCGCGGTGCTGGCGGCGGCCGATATCCAGCGAAAGCTCGTTCCGACCGGGAGCGTCGTCTTGGCGCATGGAGCCAATTTTATGGCGAGCTATGGCGAGATCGTGGACGCGTCGGCCGGTGCGAACATCGTGACGGGATCCGCGTACAATGATCGTTTGATCGGAGGTCCGGGCGATACGCTTCAAGGTGGGCTTGGGGCCGACACCTATGTTCTGGCGGCCGGCGACGGCGCGACGACGATCAACGACCAGGGCGCGGACAAGGCGGCCGACGAGATCGTGTTTGATCCAGCCTCGAATATCACGGCAGCCGGCCTGAAGGTGAAGCAGAGCGGGATCGATCTCGTCGTGCAATATGGCG
>JAGRKN010000151.1 GCA_020442275.1 Rhodoblastus sp.
CCTCCATCCCGCCGTACTTCGATCGCCAGTTGTAGAACGTCGCATCGCTGATCCCGTGCTTGCGGCAGATCTCGGCGAGCGCAATGCCCGCCTGATGCTCCTTCAGGATCGCGATGATCCGTTCCTCAGAGAAACGGCTCTTCCTCATATCCATCTCCTGCGAGACGGAGCTTAGTTCAGAACGAGGGCGCTCCGAGGGGCAAGGTCATTCATCCAGCGGCTATCAGAGCCGTTTCCAGTCCTTCTGAATCGATTGGGAATCCGAAATCGGCAGTCTTCGCGCCGGCTTCGCGCTCCTTCAGCGCGCCTATGATCTGTTCTTCCGTGAACCGTGCTCGCTTCGTCATGTGGCAGCAATCGCTCGGCAGAATTGCGGATCAGTTCGACGATGTGGGTCCGCATGTTCGTCCACTGGTTACCCGATCTTTCCGCTCCTCAGCACATTCAAGTGGCCCGCGCGTCGGGCATCATCCTTGATCAAGCGTACGATCTGGGCGGCATCCACGCGCGATGGCGCAGGTGAACTCAAATCCTCGGCGTGCTCCGCTACCCACTCTCGACAAATTTGATGCAGGCTCGAGCGCTCGTTCAAGGAAAGCGTTCCGATGACATCGAGTAGCGAGTCCAGCCAGCCGGGAGTCATCAGATCGATTTCAACGAATTTTGTCCCGGAAGACGAGATGCCGCGCCAGATTTCAGCGTGGAATTGCTCGATTGCATCCATGAAAATCGCGGGCTTGCCTACCTGGAGCCGCGTTCCCGTCCAGTTCGAGCGGTCGCCGAAGACAGTGCTGCGGGTCGAGTCCGGGGCGGTGTTTCTGATCTGCTCGAAAGCCCTGAACAGGTTGCCGCGCACTATGATTGAGACCGCCCCTTCGTGCAGGGCGAGATCGCGGGCGATCGGGGCGATCTGCGATGGCATGAGCAAGACCGGAACTGGTTCGCTCGGGAGGCTCGACTTCAACGCGGATATAATAGCGTGAACGATCCCGCTTTGCGATTTTGAGCCTTTCACGGAGCCAACGGCCTTACTCGTGAAGTCCGTGATCGCGAATTCGCGGGTTTGCTCGAGTGTCCGTCCAACGAAGTTCAATTCCTCCAGGCAGGCGCCGACGATGAGAACCAGCGGACGGCCAAGAATTGCGTCCGATCCGATCAACGCCTTGATGTGCTCCGCGCGTCGATGCGCGTCGGGCATGATCTCGATCATGCCGCAGGCGGCCGCCTCATCCTTGATGTCGGGCATACGCGCTCGGGCCGTCAGGAGCCTGCTCGTCTCGGGCGCAGCCGCCGCGCCGGCCAGACTGGTCGTCAGAAACCGGGCCAGATTTTCCTGCCAATCCGTACTCAGAAGATCGATCTCGAGATACTTGGCCGAGGCGTCCTTGAACTGCCGGTTCAGCTGGCCGTAGTAATCGGCTCGGGCGCGCTCGAATTCTTCAAATTGACGAGGCGTCGCCGAAGGCGCAACCGGCGCGGCATTCGCGGCATCCAGCTCGCGCTTGTCGACCAGCGAACGCTTTCTCGCAGCCGCGCTCTGGCGTTCCAAATATTCCTCGAACGCCAGCAGGACGTTGCCACGCACAATCAGATTTCGGGAGAACTTGCTCCAGAGCAACCGATCGCGAATGTGCCCGTCCGTCGTCCAGGGCAGGAGAAATCCCATGACGGCGGGGGGGGGACCTCGGACGCGATATCATGCAAAAAATTCGTGCGTTTGTCGTCCCGTAGCGCAACGTCTTCGGTATTGTAGCCCGCGCATGTCTTGGCGTCGCCCGCGAATTCGATCCGGTTCGGATCGAACAGCGCACCATGGCACACTATCCCCGTATGCTTGTTCAGCAATTCAGCGACAGCGCGAAGCTCCCGATGCGACGCGCCGAAGATGGCGACGATCGGCCGTTCCTGATACGCGAGATCGCCGCGCCAGTGGTCGTTGTCGTATCCCAGAAGGCGGACGCCTGGCGGGGGCCGGCGGTTACGTTCGACAAATTCGTCATATTCCGTGGTACGAGCGCCCATCATGCGGTCGGGGAATTCTACGACGTCGCGTTTGCCCGAAACATACTCGTCGAGTTCGTCGCGCAGGCGATCCGCCCAAGGCGAGATCTTGCGCGCGAAAAAGAATGGCTGACGTGCGAGATACCTTGCATGATCATTGCAATAGACGGCGGGAACTCCCATCCGCGTGAACTGGTACAGCGTCAGATTCGACGCAAGCGTCGAGCCCGCGCGTGTCGTTCCGACAATGCTCTGAATGAACATCTCGTCCGGAATCCAGACGGATTTGAAGAAGGCCTTGATGCGCGGATTGTGGCTCGCGGCCAAAACATCCTCGATCGCAGCCCAACTCAAGGTCCACCATTGCGAGCCGAGATGGGGGCGAAATTCCGCCGGGAATTGGCGCTTGAGACCGAACTTTTGTTGCAGGCGCCAACTCTTGTCGAACAGGTCGGGATGCGCCTTCCAGTTGAACCAGTGCCGGTATTCGTAGCGTTCGTGCCCGAGGCCGCCCTTCACCCAATTGTCGGCGGCCATGTCCACGCATTCGATGAACTCCTTGTCGGCGTGTCGCGAGAGGTAGTCGCGAAAATCCGCGATTGGTCGGATCGGGTAATCGCTGCCGCTCAACAGATGGACGAAATCAGGCTTGTCCTTCAGGGCGGCAATGGCCTCCAACGCATTGAGCGTCGCCTGCACGATCGACCACTCGCCCCAGGCGACGCGCTCGCGTTTCGGCCAGAGGATTCGAGAGGCGATGTCGCCAAGCTCGAGTTGTAGCTCGGCGAATTCAGCGGCGTCCGAATTCGCATCGTAGTGAATTGCCACGACGCTATCTCCGCCGACCAGCAGTCTTGCCAGCCTCGCGACGTTCTTGGGGTTCTGGTGGGCGATGACAACGAATGCGATTTTCGTCATGACAGAAGCAGTCTTCTCCAAGCCTTCTAGAACCATTGTCCAGTCGTCATAAAGCCGAGGCTGCACAATTGACGCGAGTTTTTGAATCGTACCGATTTTTCGAAGAACAACATGTCGCGGGACTGCGAAATGACCGAGTGATAGTTCTTGTACTCGATCGAGTCGTCATAATGCTCCTTGCGCTCTATCTCCTCTTTGGCCTTTTCCGCCATCAGCGACAGGAACTTGAAGTGCAACAAACACCCCGATGGCGCCAAATGGTCGTGCGGATGCGGCGGGTTCGCGGATCGCGGCGAGAGCATATGGGTGGACGACAAGTAGTTGTAGTTCGGCCCCCATTTCACAAGTGGCGTCTTGTTGATCGCCGGAGCCTTTGAAGGGTTCTCGCGAAAAAATATTCGTCTCCTGGGACCGCCCTGAACATAGGTCTCGCCAAAGGATGCATTCTCACGCTGCACGTAGCCGACCCCGTCGAAAAAACACGCGACGTCCAGCGGATTCTGTCCGGTCGAGTATATGGTCTCGCTCACCCGATGATCCGAATACATGTCGAGCAGAATGCAAAACAGGTGGTCACGTTGCTCGCTGTCGAGGAATTGCACGAGTTCGTGGAGATTGCGGTCTTCGCAATAGGGGAACACAAGAAACTCGTCGGGATCCAGTGTCAGACACCAGTGGCCAACTCCGAACTGGCCTAGCAAGTAGTTCATCCAGTGAACGCCGAAATTGGAGGCCTTGTAGCTGGCTTTCGTGTGCCAAACCGAACAGTCCGGCTGAAGCTTGAGATAATCGATCAGACCGTCCGACGAATCGTTGTCGACGAACAGGAAATGGGCGACGCCCATCTTTCGATAGAAATCGAGAAAGTATGGGATCCGCGCCATTTCGTTGCGCGCGGTCACGAAGACCAGAATGTCGTTCGGACGAATCTTGGCGGTTGCGTCATGCGCGGCTTGAAGCTCGCGCCCATGCTGTTGCGCCAGCCGCGTCGGACGCTCGACATATTGTTCGAAGTCGGCATCCGCGTGAGCCTTGTCCTGGCGCTTGCCGAACACGCGGCCGATCTGGCGACCGACGATGTTCAGCGTTGTAATCGTTCGCCGAGCGCGGCTTGCACTTGCGGTGGACCGGAGGGGGACGCCGTCAGCGCGCACCTCGACACTCGCGAGAAATTCATCGAGCGCCGCACTATCGCTCGGCGCGATACCACGAAGTGAAATATAGAAGCCCGCGTCCCTGGCGGCAGGGCCATAGTTTTGAGCGACGTCGAGCCGTTGTTGTCGCTCGACAATCACGTCGCGTGGGTGGCCGGCGACCAGGAGCTCGATACGTGGCGAGGAGGCGGGGCCTGTTGCCCAACCAGTCACGCCGTCACGATCGAGTGTCTCAATGTGTCCGACTATTTTCTTAGGCTTTCGCACAAGGCGCTCTCTCGTTGGATCGGCGCGGCAGAAAATGCAAACCGCGCGCCAATTGTTAGGGCAGGGTCCTGATGGCGCAAAAGGACGGCATAGACGAGGTGGTTGATTCGGCTCGCGGAAATCTCGCGCAAGCGAAAATAATGTACCAAATTGCGGGATTTCGACGCCATTCTGGCCCGCCGGCGGGCTCGTGGGCAAGCCATTAGCCGATCCCGGCGACCTTTGAAGTCCGACCGGACCGCGTGTTCGTGCGCGGGCCGCGCAGGATCCTTTGCGCCCTGGGCGCGGGCTCAACGCCAATTTCGACGGAACTGGCAGCAATGTGATCGCGCGGAATGATATTATAGCGCGTGGTGCGCCATGAGTTTCGTCATCACATGGCGCGGGTTTGGAACTTCGCGCCGGTTGTAGAGCCAGCGTTCGCGCGTCGCGGTCGGACCGTTCGTCAAGAAACCACGCCGATCGAAACGATGCCCGGTCCCCGGATCCGATCAGTTCAGCTTCAGCCGTCGTGCACCGTTTCTCCTTCGAATACTGTTTTCTCGACACGCGTCTCCGCGATCGCTTCGGGCGCGATGGAAAAAATGTCGCGGTCGAGAACGATGAAGTCCGCCGAGAGTCCCGTCCTGAGCGCGCCGGTGGCGTCGGCGCGGCCCATGGCGCGGGCGCCGTTGGTCGTGAACAGGGGCAGCGCTTCATCAAGCGTGATCGCTTCCTTGGGGCCGACCGAGCCGGGATAGGCATTCTTGGGATGGCGGCGCAGCAGCATGCCTGAAAGGCCGATCCACGGATCGACATCGGGCGCGGCGGCCGGCCAGTCCGAGCCGTAGACGAGATCGGCGCCCGCCTGCATCAACGAGCGGATCGGGTGGCAGCGCTGGGTGCGCTCCGGCCCGAGGACGAGATTCTGCCCGGCGGTGATCGCATTGGGGAACCACAGTTTCGGCGAGACTTCCGCGACCGCGCCTAGCTCGCGAAAGCGCGGCAGGTCGTCGGCATGGACGAAGGGCGTATGCGCGATCTCGTGCCGTAGCCCGGTCGCGCCGTTGCGGCGGCGCGCGGCCTCGATGCCGTCGAGCCCGGCGCGCACGGCGCGGTCGCCGACAGCATGCATTTTCACCGTGAAGCCGAGCCGGTCCAACGCGGCGATCTCATCTGCGATGGTCTCGGACGAAATCTGCAACAGCGCGTCGGCGTCATATCTGGCGGGATCATAGCCAGGCGCCGAGCCCGGCAGGTACGGATCGAGGAAGGATGCTGTCAGGCTCGGCGCGACGCCATCGAGAAAGAGTTTCGCATAATCGCAGCGCACATGTGGGCGTGCATATTTCTCGCGCCACTCGACCAAGGTCTCGTAGGGGACAAAGTCCGCGGCGATCGGGGATTGGCGCACCAGATGGCAGGCGACGTGCAGTTTCAACGCGCCGGCATCGTCGGCGCCGCAATAGGCGACGAGATCGCTCTCGATTGCCATCGGCTCTTTGAATCCGGTCAGGCCGAGCGCATGAAAGGTCTTCGTCACATAGGCGACTGCTTCGCGGTTCTGGCGCTCGGTGACGACGAGCGCGGTGCGCACGGGCGCGGTCGCGGCTTCCGACAGAGCGCCGTTGGGCTCTCCGTTTGCATCCCGGCCGATATGGCCGCCGTGCGGATCGACGCTGTCGCGTGAAATGCCTGCGATGGCGAGTGCGCGACTGTTGACCCACATATTGTGCTGCGTCGCATCGCGCAGTGCGACGGGGTGGTCGGGCGCGATCCGATCGAGGATCGCGCGCGGGCTTTCGGGAAGCTGAGCGACATGTTCGAGGCGCCACGGGCCGCCGTCGATCCATTCGCCGTGCGGCAATGTTCTTGCTCGCTCCACGACGGCTGAAAACAACTGATCGAGCGTGGCGCCATAGCCGACGAAACATTCGAAGAGATCGCGTCGTCCACCCCAAAGCGCATGCGTGTGGGAATCGATGAGCCCGGGCATGACGAAACGCCCGCCGAGATCGACACGGCGCGTTCCCGGCCCCGCGATAGCTTCGATCGAGGCATCGTCGCCGACTGCCAGGATGCGACCGCCGCGCACGGCGATCGCGCTCGCCCAGGGATGCGCGACATCCATGGTGCGGATGCGTCCGTTGACCCAGATTCTGTCGGGGCGAAGCGTCTCGCTCATGCCGGCCTCTCTAGCCCTGTCCCTCGGCGCCGCCCGTTGTCGCATAGTGCCAGGCGAGCAGGCGTCGATCGAGCCGCAAGAAAAGATCGTTGACGAAATAGCCGACGACAGCGATGGCGACGACGCCGGCAAGGCCGTCGGCGATACGGAAATTCTCCTGGCTGCGCAGGAGGTAGACGCCGATGCCGTTCGTCGTCAGCAGCATTTCCGCGATGACAGAGACGAGAAGGGCGGCGGCGACCGCCAGACGTATGCCGGTCATGATGACGGGCAGGGCGGCTGGCAGGTCGATGAAGGCCATGATCTCGAGGCGCGACAGGCGCAGCGAGCGCCCGACATTCGTCAGCATTGGATGATTGGCGCGCACGCCGTCGATTGCGCCGATCAGGATCGGAAAGGCGCAGGTGTATACGATCATCGCGATCTTACCCGCGTCGCCCGTGCCGGCGAACAGGAGCGCGATCGGCGCCACCGCCGGCGGCGGGATCGGCCGCAGCATGTTCACCAGTGGCTCGAATATGTCGCCCAGCAATCGGATGCGACCGATCAGCGCGCCAAATGGCACCATGACCGCGACCGCGATAGCCAGCCCGATGGCGGCGCGGCGCAGCGTGTCGACGATCTGCGCGGCGATGACGCCGCCATTGGCCCAAAGCGCCGCGAGAACCGTCGAGAACGGCGGGAAGAACGAATTCTGGCCGGCGCGCGCGGCCAGTTCCCATGCGCCGAGCAGCACAAGGCCGAAAACGATGGCTGGTACATTGAGCCGTCTCACGCGCCCGCCTCCATGCGTGTGAGCTGGATATGCCAGCCGATCGTCAGCGCGCGCAAGAACATGACCAGCGCATTGATGAGCAGGCCGGCGACCATGGCGGCGACGAGGCCCGCGAATGTCTCGGGCACGCGCAGCGACAGGCCGGCGTCCATCAGGTAGAAGCCGAGCCCGTCGCGGCCCGCGATCATTTCCGCCGCGATGGCGGCGATCAGGCCGATGGAGGCGGCCATGCGTACGCCGATGAAGATCGTCGGCAACGCGGCAGGCAGCCGCACGTGCGCGAGGATCGCCCAGTCGCCGTAGCCGAAGGAGCGTGCGGTCTCGATCTGCACGCGCGACGTCGCGGCCAGCGCCTGCGCCGCATTGAGATAGACCGGCCAGAAGCAGGCGAAAACAAGAATGAAACCGTAGAGTTTCCAACCCAGGCCGAGAAAGAAGATGGCAAGCGGCACGAGCGCCGCCGGCGGCAGCGGGCGCAGGAATTCCGCGATCGGGTCGAAGGCGCGGCGTACGATTGTGTAGCGCGCCGCCAGAAGCGCCATCGCGATCGCCAGCAGAGATGCGGCTGCGGCGCCGATCAGCGCGCGCTGAAAGGTCGCGAGAAAGGCGGAGACGATTTCGCCCCGGCCGATCTCCGCAACGAGCGTCTCGCCGACGAGAATCGGCGAGGGAAAATAGTCCGTGGGAACGAGGCCCGACCGCGCGACAATCTCCCACAGGGCCAGAAAGCCCAGGATCGAGAGACTGCCGCGCAGAAGGCTCAGCATGATCGTTGCGCCTTGCCCTTCACTTCGCAGGCGCGATGAAGTCTTCCGGCTTCATCGGATTCTTGAGCATGCCGTATTTGGTCATCTTTTCGACCATGATCTTGTAGTCTTCCGCCTTGGGGTCGAGATCGAGCGCGAAATCGGTGTTGAGCTTGTCGATCAGCGCCGGCGGGAAGCGATACTCCTTGGCGAGGATTTCCTTCACGAGCGCCGGATTGCTCTTCAGCTCGGTCGCCGCGCGTACGAACGCCTTCTTGATCGCGGCGACTTCCTTGCCATGTCCGGCGATCCATTTCTCCGTCGCGAAGAGGATGGACACGCGGTACTTTTCCTTGACGTCGGCGAGATAGCCCTTCTTCAGCAGAACCGGCTTCGACTTGCCGGCGAGCGCCGCCGTGGCGAAAGGCTCGACGATGCAGACCGCGTCCACCGTGCCGAGCTCCATCATGGCGGGCATCTGCGGGAAAGGATTATTGAGAATGTTGACGTCCTTGGTGGAGAGCCCGACGCTCGTCAGCCAGTCGCGCGCCGCCAGTTCGCAAAGGCCGCCGGGCACGCTGACGCCGAGGTTCTTGCCCTTGAGGTCCTTCAAGCTCTTGATGCCGGATTTTTCCGTCGCGAGGATGTCGCCCCACAGCCGGTCGGGCGTGCGCTCCCATTCGAGACTGACGAAGGCCTTGAAGGGCTGACCCTGATCTCGCGCGATCATGATCGGCGTCGGCGCCGCGTAGCCGATGTCGGCCGAGCCCGATGCGACAGCTGCGCCGACAGCCGGTCCGCCGGGAACGGCGATGAGTTCGATGTCGACGCCGGCTTCCTTGAAATAGCCCTTCTGCACGCCATAGAAGAACGGCATGAGATCGAGCGTCTTCAGATAGGCGAAGCGCACCTTCGGCGCGTCCTGCGCCTGCACGGCGAGCGGCGACGCCAGCACCGTCGCAAGACCGGCAAGGAACGCCAGGCAGCGGGTCAGTTTCAGTCCCATGATCGTACTCCTCCCACGATTTCAGGGTTTGTGATTTTTGTATTGATGTTCGCTAGGCGGCGGTCCTCATCGATCGAATGAGCGTGAGAACCTTTTCTCGAAGCCGCAGGAATTCCGGTTCCGCGCGCGTGGAAATCTGGTCGCGCGGTTTCGGCAGGGGAACCGCGAGATCGGCGATGACACGCGTCGGCCGGTTCGACAGGACGATCACGCGGTCGGCCATGTAGATCGCTTCGTCGACGTCATGCGTGACGAGCAGACATGTCTTCTGGAACTGACGCGCGAGCGACAGCAGCAGATCCTGGATGTCGGCGCGCGTCTGCGCGTCCACCGCCGCGAGCGGCTCGTCGAGCAGCAGCAGATGCGGACGCGCGGCGAGCGCGCGCGCAATGGCGACGCGCTGCTGCATACCGCCCGAGACCTGCCAGGGAAAATGGGTCTCGAACTTCGACAGGCCGACGGCCGCCAGCATTTCCATCGCTTTTTCGCGCTTTTCCTGCGCGCTCGCGCCGGTCATGCGCCGCATGCCGAACAGGACATTGTCTACATTGCGTCGCCAGGGCAGAAGCGAACGGCTGTAGTCCTGGAAGATCAACGCCATGCCATCGGGCGGTCCGTCGAGCTTCTGGCCTTCAAACGAAATTTCGCCAGCATCGACGCTGCGCAGGCCTGAAAGGCAGGTGAGCAGGGTCGTCTTGCCACAGCCGGACGGTCCGACGACGGAGATGAATTCGCCCTGTTCCGCCAATAGGGTCAGGCCGCCGATGATCGGCGTTCCGCCGAGCGATTTCACGACATTGCTGGCGTTGAGGACTGGAGCCGTCACTGGGGCGCCTCCGGACGATTTTGCAGCGCATTCGCAACCGCGCGCCCCCGCGCCGGCTTGCGCTCATTCTGCGCCCTGAGCGTTTCCTCATAGGCCTCGGTGGTCGCTGCGACCAGCTTCTCCAGAAGCCGGAACAATTCGACACGCTCTTTCACGTTCAGGCCGTCCACGAGATGCGCATTGCGGTCGGCTGCGAAGTCGAGCATCCGGTCGTGCCAGCGCTTGCCGGTCGGGGTCAGCCTGAAAAACAGGTTGCGCTTGTCGCGCGCATCATGCGCGGAAGCGACGAGGCCGCGCGCCGACAGGGCCTTTATCGTGCGGCTGAGCTGACCCTTGTCCTGGTAGAGTTCTCGCGCGAGACCCGCGAGGGTGACCGGCGCATAGGCCTGGATCGCGCCGAGCACGCGCCACTCGCCCAGATTCATGCTGAATTTTCCGGAGATCTGCGATTGCGCCTTGCGATCGCTGATCGTCGTCAGCAGCGACAGCCGAAACCCGAGGAGATCGCGAATGTCCCTAGGGCGCTGAACTCGCGCGGGCTCGCGTCGGTTGGGCATCGATCCCTCATGATTGACAAACGCAACGTTGATCTTATCAATAGAAATGGATCGGTCAAGCGCGACTCCGGCATTGCCGGCGCGACAGAACAAGAAGGGCGGCACGCCCGACGACCAGGCGCGCGCAATTCATCGGAGGAACGAAGCGATGCAAGAGTCCGCCGCAGCCAGGCCGCTCGATATCCTGATCGTCGGCGCTGGGTTCTCCGGCATGTATCTGCTGCATCGGCTGCGAAACCTGCGCTTCAATGTGCGCATCGTGGAAGCGGCGCCCGAGGTTGGGGGCACGTGGTGGCACAATCGCTATCCCGGTCTTCGCTGCGACGTGGAAAGCCTCGAGTATCAGTATTCATGGTCGGAGGAATTGCGTCGCGAATGGCGTTGGTCAGAGCGCTTCTCGTCGCAACCGGAAATTCTCGAATACGCGAAATTCGTCGCCGACAAGCTCGATCTGCGCCGTGACATCCAGTTTGGCGTGCGTGTCGAGCGCGCGGTCTGGAGCGACGAGACGCATAGGTGGTCCGTGTCGCTGTCGGACGGCTCGAGTGCTACCGCGCGCCATGTCGTCTTCGCGACCGGCGCGCTTGCCACGCCGCGGATGCCCGATATTCCCGGCGTCGAGAATTACGAGGGGCGGATCATTCACACGGCGCAGTGGCCGGCGCAGGGCGTGGATTTTAACGGAAAGTCAGTCGGCCTGATCGGCACCGGCAGTTCCGGTCTGCAGGTCGCGCCCCAGATTGCGAAGCAGGCGAATAAACTAAACATATTCCAACGTTCGCCCGCCTATTCGATTCCGGCGCGCAATCGTGCGCTGACGAAGGAGGACTACAAGACGTTCTTTGAGAATATCGAGGAATTCGACGCTCTGGCGATGACGCAGAAGGGCGGTATCGTCGTCGCTAACCCGACGCTGGGCGTGCAGGACGTTTCGCCCGAGGAACGTAAGCGGATGCTTCGCGAGCGATGGGAGGCGGGTGGCGCATTCACGTTCCTCGCGACGTTCAAGGACGTCCAGATGAACGAGACGTCCAACCAGCTCGTCGCCGATTTCGTGCGCGACCGGATCCGCGAGACCGTTGCGGATCCGGCGCTCGCGGAAAAACTCTGTCCGAAATATCTGATCGCGACGCGCCGCACCTGCGTCGACATCGGCTATTATGAGATGTTCAACCGCGACAATGTCGAATTGATCGACGTGTCCGAAGACAGGATCGCAGCCTTCACCGAAAAAGGCGTTCGGCTGGCTTCGGGCAGGGAATACGCGCTGAACGCGATCGTGCTCGCGACCGGCTACGATGCGATGACCGGCGCGCTGCTGGCCGTCGACGTCGTCGGTCGCGACGGCTTGACGGTGAAAGAAGCCTGGGAGAATGGTCCGCGCAATCTGCTGGGCCTGATGATATCGGGCTTCCCGAACATGTTCACCGTCACCGGGCCAGGAAGCCCATCGGTTCTCGCCAACGTCATTCGCGCGATCGAGCATCACGTGGACTGGCTGTCGAATTGCTTCGACTATCTGCGCCGCGAAAGCATCGCTTGCATCGAGGCGGAGGAACAGGCGCAGGATGCCTGGGTGCAGCACGTCAACCAGCTCGCGGACCGCACGCTCTTTCCGCGCACGCCTTCTTGGTACATCGGCGCCGACATTCCCGGAAAACCGAAAGTGTTCATGCCTTTTGCCGGCGGTCTGCCAGCCTATCGCGAACATGCGGACCGTGTGGCGCGGAACGGTTACGAAGGCTTCCGCCTCACGCGCGAAAAGAGCGTCGCGCAGGCTTGATCGCGTTTTCGGACGAGGCGTGGAGGCCGGAGGATGACATGTCGCTCGCGCAGGAATTCGATTATCTCGTCGTCGGCGGCGGTTCGGCGGGCTGCGTCCTCGCGGCGCGCCTTGCAGCCGAAGGCGACGGAACGGTCGCGCTGATCGAGCGCGGACGCTCGGACGTCAACCGCTGGATCCACATTCCCGCGACCTTCTTCAAGGCGTTGCAGAGCCAGGATGCGGAGGCGGTCGTGTCCGCGCCGGACGCCTCCCTCAACGGCCTTCCGTTTCCTGTACCGCAGAGCCGCGTCATCGGTGGCGGCTCGTCTGTCAACGGCATGATCTACATGCGCGGCCAGCGCAAGGATTACGACGACTGGGCCGACGTTCATGGTTGCAAGGGCTGGTCCTATGCGGACGTCCTGCCGACCTACAGGAAGCAGGAAGCCAATGCGCGTCTCGACAACGAATTCCACGGGCGTGACGGACGATTGAAGGTCGCCGATCCCTCGTCCCCGCATCCGGTCTCGCACCGGATCGTTTCAGCCGCGATTTCGGCAGGGGTGAGAGCGACCGACGATTTCAACGGCGCGTCGCAGGAAGGCGCCGGCTGGTATCAGGTGACGGCGGCGGACGGTCAGCGCCAGTCGGCGGCCCATTGTTTTCTCCGGCCGGAGCTCGGCCGACCCAATCTCAGCGTGTTGACCGAGCATCTGGTCTGCCGAATCCGCATCGAGAACCGTCGCGCGACGGCGATCGAGGCGCTCGATGCGTCGGGCGCGGCGGTCGTGATCCGCGCTCGCCGCGAGATTATCCTGACCGCAGGCAGCTTCCAGAGCCCGAAACTACTCATGCTTTCCGGCGTCGGGCCGCGCGACGAACTGCTGCGCCACGGAATCGATATCGTCCACGAGGCGCCAGAGGTCGGCCGCAATTATCAGGATCATGTCGGCGCGCCGGTAACGCGGCGCCTGAAACACGACATCGGCATTCACGGGGCAGATCGCGGCCTGAAGGCGCTCAAGCACGGCATCGACTATTTCGTGTTCGGCAAGGGGCTCCTCACCTCCAACCTTCTGCAGGCCGGCGCCTGTGTCGACACCTCGGGTTCGGGGCGACCGGATGTGCAATACAATTTCGCGCCTTTCGCGCCTGGCGCGCCCGGCAAGCCGCCGCTCGGTTTCCACGCGGTCCAGGTGCATCCGATGACCATGCGGCCGAAGTCGCGCGGCCGCTTGGGGCTGCAATCGACCGATCCGCGCGCGGCTCCGAAATTCGAGACCGAAATGCTCGGTCGGGAGGAGGACCTCGATACGTTGCGGCGTGGCGTGCGTCTTGCCCGTGAAATCTACGAGCAGCCCGCGTTGAAGGACATCGTCGGTGAAGAAATCTGGCCCGGCCCCGACATATCGAGCGCGCGCGGCTCCAATCGTCTCGACGACGCGATCCGCTCGCATGCGCGCACGATCTTCCATCCGACGGGCACGTGTCGCATGGGGCCGGACGCCGCTGCGGTCGTCGATCTCGAACTGCGGGTGATCGGCGTCTCGAACCTGCGTGTCGCAGATTGCTCTATCATGCCGGCGCTTGTATCTGGCAATACGAACGCGCCGACGATGATGATCGCCGATCGCGCGGCGGATACGATCCTGCGCGCGAACCGAGCCGACCAAGCCGCCAAGGGCGTTTAGAAAAAGCTGCGATCCCGGTTGATGCGGAGCGACGATAGTCCAAACGCTACTTGTTGAGAAACGCTGCTATGCAATCCCTGTGCTCTCGCGAGGAAAAGCATTCCTTTTCCATTGAAAGCGACGTGTCCTATCGCACGACCTTATGAACCAGACCGCGAGGATTTCTAAATCCGAGTGGCGGTCGGAATCATTTCGCCGCGGTTTCGCGAGAGTCGCGTCGCACGAGACAAGGAAGCTGCCGACACATAGTCACGGGGTGCAACCTTTCGTGACCTCCGACTACGCAGAAGACCCCCGGTTCGTACACGACGCCGCAGTGGACAACACATTGCGTGTGGAAGGCATCGTCGCCATGGCCGCTGTGCCCTTTCAACTCGATGGCCGGGTTCTCGCATTTTCTATGTCGCGGAACGCTACCGACGAAATGACGAACATCACGAGATCGCACTTCTCCAGGCCGGCGGCGCCCACGCCACGCTCGCGCTCGAAAATGCCCGATTGCTCGAAGAGGCGCGCGATGCGGTACGGCGTCTCCAATCCACCATGGCGGAGGTCGAGGCGGCTGTGCGCGTTCACGAGCAACTCATCGCGAATGTCGCGAGCGGACGCGGCATAGAGGCGCTGGCGGATACGTTGGCGAGCGCGCTGTCGGCTGATCTCTCTTGCCCTTGAGGCGAGCCGATGCTCAGGGCATTTGGAAGACGTGCATCTGCCGTGCGATGAGCATCGTCGGCGCCAGTCAGACGCACGGCTCGCTGGTGGTGTGGCGAGACCGCGCCTTCTCGGATTTCGATGTACGGACGATCGCGCGCGGCGCGCTGGTCGCTGGCGCCATCCTGCTGTCCCGCGAACGCATCACACGCAATCTGAATCATGATTTCGAAGAAGCATTGCGCAGCCTGCTCAACCACAATTCCGACGCGACGGCCGCGTTCACACGTCATCCCGAGCGTCGCGGCGCGCATATTACGGGCGCCACGGCCCTTATCATGGTCGATTTCGCTGGGAAATCGTCGGGCTTTGCGCTGCAGTGACCGCAATTGGACCCTGCATTGAGAAACCTGCTCGCTGGCGAGCTCGATGGGTCGCCCGCCGTCGATTGTGCGGCCCAGGATCGCGACACGCTCTCGGCGTCGATAAAGAATGCGCTGGAGCGGCGTGCGGGCCCTCTTACGATCGTGATCTCCCGCCCTTTGGCCGGACTCGCGGAGTTGCCGGGCGCCTACATGTCATGCCGGCGATGCCTGGCCTTGCTGCTGGCTGTCGAAAGGCGGTGAAGCGTGGTCGGCGAATTCGAACTCGCCATGTACGCGACCTTGTTGTCGACCGCAACGAGAAGCGAGCTCGAGGAGTTTGTCCGCGCGAAGCTCGGTCCGCTGATCGAGCAAGATGAGGCAAAGAGCGCGCGCCTGCTGGATTCGCTGCGATCATAAATCGCGGAGGGGCTGAGTCTGCCGCGCGCGGCCGCGGCGAGCGACGTTCACGTCAACACGATGCGCCAGCGGATCGAAAAGGCCAGGCAAATGCTGGGGGTCGAAGACATCAGTCAGGACCTTTTCGAGATCCAGGCGGCGCTGGTCTTGTATCGGCTCATGAAAGCCTCGCTTTGTGGAGTATGTGCGCCGTATGCTAGTTGCGTGACGCCAGACTGCGACGATATCGTTAGCGCTGCCTCTTTCGGGCGGTTTTCCCGCAGCGGCAATGGAGACGAGCGTGTCCGCGCGGTAGCGCGAAGCGCATCTCATCGAACGCATCAGCTGGCGCGAACCTCAGGCGCCCACGATCGTCGCATTGTCGGTCACGGCCCTGTCGGGCGTTTCCTCCTTCCATCGCACCGAGCCGACAGGGCGCTCCAGCATTCTGCGAATGCGAACGGGCTCCGGCCCGATGTGGAATTCCTGCGCGCGCGCGTGCAGGGCGCGCTCGACGTCGGTCGGCCGGTTGCGCTGTCTGAGGTAGTCGAGCCAGGTTGGACAGTGATAGCGCTCGGTCCACAGTTCGGGATCGGCGATGTCGCGCGCAATCGACCATCCGTAGGCGCCGTTTCTCTGGCGGCTGTGCTGGACCTGCTGCATGACCGCATAGAACAGACGCGCCTGTTTCGCGTCCACCCTGTATTCGATTTCGACGACGATCGGGCCGCTGCGCGCGGTCAATTGAAGTCGCATCTGCGGGTCTTGCAGCGCCTCCAGCGTCTGTTCGGTCGGTCCCTTGACCTGCGGCATGCGCAACCATCGGCCGAGTATCGCAGACAGGGCGAGCGCAAAGCTCGCCACGAGCAGCGCGTCGGAGACGCCGATCGCTTTCGCGGTTGCGCCCCACAGCCATGCGCCCGCGGCGACGCCGCCCGAAATCGACGCCTGGAAAGCGGCGAGTGCGCGCCCGGCGACCCAGCGCGGCGCCACGAGCTGAATGCCGACATTGAACAAGGTGACGGACGCCGTCCATCCGGCCCCGGTGACGAGGAGCGCGGCGCCGGTCAGGAGCTTGGAATGGCTGACCGCAACGACGGCGACGCCGGCCCCCATGGCCAGGGCCGAAAGCCGGATCGCCTTCTCGGCGCCGAGTTGGGAGCTCAGGTTGGAGACGTTGAGCGCGCCGACCACGGCGCCGACGCCGAAGGCGCCCAGCATCACGCCATAGTCCTGCGCATTGCCGCTCAGCAGATCGCGCGCGACGATCGGCATGAGAGCGAGGATCGAGCCGCCGAGCACGCCGGTCACCATCGTGCGGATGAGAACCACGCGGATCGGCAGGGAATAGGCGATGTAGCGGACGCCCGACACCACGGCGCGGGCCAGGCGCTCCGGCGGCAATCGCGACGCTTCCCGCACGCGTCGCCACATGAAAAGAACGATCAGCAGCGGAATATAGAACAGTGCGTTGTTGGCGAATGCGGCGGTGGCGCCTAGGGCTGCGACAATCGCGCCGCCGATCGCCGGTCCGAAGCTACGTGCAAGATTCCAGCTGATGCCGTTCAACGCGACGGCCGCAGGCAAGTCGTCGGCCGGCACTTGTTCGCTGACGGAGGCCTGCCAGGACGGGCCCATCAACGCCATGCCGCAGCCGATGAGAAAGCAGAAGGCAAGCAGGGTCGACGGCGACAGCGCGCCATACCACGCGAGCAATGTCATGGAGCTCGCGCCGATGAAGGAAATCGACAAGGCAACCAGACTGACGATGCGCCGGTCGAACATGTCCGCGGCTGCGCCCGCCGGCGCGGACACCAGCGCGATTGGCAGCATGAGGCTGGCCTGCACCAGGGCGACCATTTCGGGCGAACTCGTCATCTCCATCATCGCCCAGGCCGCGCCCACGCCCATGACCATGAGGCCGAGATTGGACGTTAGGCTGGCCAGCCAGATGCGACGGAAAATTGCATGCCTGAGGGGCGAGAATATGCCGCGACGCGCTGGCGGCGGGCTTGCTTTCATCTTGTCGGCCATTGACCGAGGCGCCTTCGACTTCTCTGGGATGGGGAGCGGTATCGACTTGCCTGCCTATGTCAATCCGGGTCCGGGGATGGAGGCAAGCGGAATGTCGCGTGGCGGCAAAGTACTGACCCCGCTTGCCCGTTTTACGCGCATACCGCTCGTACATGCAGCGTGGCGACAGCACACTGAAGCCCCGGAGAATGATTTTCTCCGGCGGTCTCGAATTATGGAAGTTAGACCTCCCCAACCCCGATTGAGACAGGAGGGGGGCAGGCGTACCTCTGCGCTCACCAACGTCGAAGGCGTGTGGCGCTCAGGCCGCGTCGCTTTCGTCCAGCATTCGAGGGTTCGCATACCGATGTCCGTATCGACCAAGCACAGGTTGCTGCCTGTCATCCTCATCGCCAACGATCTACGATCTGGCGACGTCGTCTTCTACGCCGACGAAGGCTGGACGCGCGATCTCGGAAATGCGCGCGTGGCGCCGGATCAGGCATCAGCCGACGTTCTCGAAGCCGCGGGCGCGAGATCCGTCGGGCAGCAACATGTCGTCGACGCCTATCTGATCGAGGTCGAGCCGACGCGCGATGGTCCGCGACCGCGCCACTTTCGTGAACGCTTCAGGACCACAGGACCGACAATCTATCCGCATCTTGCGAGGCGCGCCGATGCGCCTGCGCAGGCTGCGGCGGTTTCGGAGTAGACGATGTACAATTACGACCAGTTCGATGCGGATTTCGTCCGCGAGCGCGTTGCGCAATTTCGCGATCAGGTCGGGCGTCGGCTCGACGGTTCGCTGACCGAAGAAGAGTTCAAACCGCTGCGTTTGCAGAATGGGCTCTATCTGCAACTCCACGCTTATATGCTTCGCGTCGCGATCCCTTACGGCGTGCTGAACGCGACGCAATTCCGCCAGCTGGCGCTGATCGCCGACAGGTTCGACCGTGGATACGCGCATTTCACGACGCGTCAGAACCTTCAGTTCAATTGGCCGAAACTGGTTGACGTGCCGGACATTCTCGACCTTCTCGCCGATGTCGACATGCATTGCATCCAGACGTCGGGGAATTGCATTCGCAACGTCACCGCGGACCAGTTTGCCGGCGTCGCCGGCGACGAGATCGAGGATCCGCGACCGGTCGCCGAACTGATCCGCCAATGGTCGAGCCACCACCCTGAGTTCTCGTTCCTGCCGCGCAAGTTCAAGGTCGCGGTGTCTGGCGCGGCGCGCGATCGCGCGCTTCTGAAAGCGCATGATCTGGCTATCCGTATCGTGCGCAACGAGGCGGGGGAAACAGGCTACGAGGTGCTGGTCGGCGGCGGGCTCGGCCGTACGCCGATGATCGGCAAGGTCGTGCGCGACTTCCTGCCTAAAGGTCAGTTGCTGGCGTATCTCGAGGCGGTCATGCGCGTCTACAATGCCGAAGGACGACGCGACAACAAGTACAAGGCGCGGATCAAGATCCTTGTTCACGAGATCGGCGTCGAAGCGTTTCAGGCGCGGGTCGAGGCCGAGCTTCGCGCGATCGGTTCGACCTCCCCTGGGGACGAGCTCGAGGAGCTGGCCCGTATCGCCGCGGCGTTCGACACTGTCCATTACTCCAGGCTTGCCCCGCGTTCCGAAAAATTCGACGCCGCGTGCGCGAGAAACGCCCGCTTCGCCGAATGGGCGCGAACGAACCTCTTCACACATCGCGTTGACGGCTATGCCGCCGTGACCGTGTCACTGAAGCCCGTCGGCGGCGTCCCTGGCGACATGACGGCGGCGCAGATGCGGCTGTTCGCCGAACTCGCCGAACGCTTCTCCCTTGACGAAATTCGCGTCACGCATGCGCAAAATCTCGTGCTGCCGCATGTGCGCCTCGACGACCTGCACGCGCTGTGGCTCGAACTGGTTGACGCCGATCTTGCAACCGCCAATGTCGGTCTCATCACCGATATTATCGCGTGCCCCGGCCTCGATTATTGCGCGCTCGCGACCGCGCGGTCCATCCCGATTGCTCAGGCGATCTCGACGCGTTTTGCTGATGCGGCGCGGCAGGCGGAGATCGGGCCGCTGCAGATCAAGATTTCCGGCTGCATCAACGCCTGCGGACATCACCATGTCGGGCACATCGGCATTCTCGGACTCGAGAAACGCGGCCAGGAATCCTACCAGATCACGCTCGGTGGCGACGCCACGGAAAATGCGGCGATTGGAGATCTGCTCGGGCCCGGCGTGAGCGCGCAGGAGGTCCCCGACGCGATCGAGCGCATCGTCGACCACTATCTCGCGCACCGTCTTACTGACGAACTGTTCATCGACACCGTGAGGCGTCTCGGCGTCGACGAATTTCGCGCTGCGTTTCTGGGGGCGCAAGATGAAGCTGCTTGATCGCGATGGCATTCGCATCGATGAATTTTTCCGGGCGACGGCAGAGGACCGGGTCTCGCATGATCGGCTGATCGTGCCGCCTGACGCGCTTGAGGCGCAGCTTTCGTCGCGTGAAATGCGGCAAGTTGGCGTCGAAGTCTCGAATGTTGCGAGCGTCGAGGAGCTCGCGCGGTATTTCGACGATCTGGCGCTGATCGCCATCGTCTTTCCGGCCTACAGCGACGGCCGCGGCTTCACGCTCGCGCGCCGCCTGCGCAATGCCGGATTTCGAGGCGTCCTGCGCGCTGTCGGGCCTCTGATCGCCGACCAGTTCGCCCATGCGCTGGCGTGCGGCTTCGACGAGATCGAGGCGCCCGAGTCGATTGTCGACCGACAGCCGTTCGAGCAGTGGCGGCGCGCTGGCGCCTCCATCAGCCTTCCGTATCAGCAAGGATATTCGCGTGCGACCAGCATATTCGAACAACGCAGGCGCGGTCGACAGGGTGAATGCAATGCGTGATCTCGTTTCGCTCCTCAATTCGGAATTTGACGTTCTCAACGTGTCGGAACGTCTGATGCGGCTGCGTGAGAGCGTGCAGGGCAGGATCGTGTTCACGACGAGCTTTGGCCTCGAGGACCAATATTTGTCGCATCTCATCTTTTCGCAAGATATTGCGATCGATGTCGTAACGCTCGATACCGGCCGTCTGTTCGCGGAGACTTACGCGTTGTGGCAGGCGACCGAGGAAAAGTACCGGCGGAGGATCAAGGCCTATCATCCTGATGCGAACGTATTGCAGGAGATGATCGCGGAGCAGGGCGTCAACGGGTTCTATCACAGCCTGGAGGCGCGCAAGACGTGCTGCGGCGTGCGTAAGGTCGAACCGTTGAAGCGTGCGCTAGCGGGCGCGGGCGCCTGGGTGACGGGCTTGCGCGGCGATCAATCGGAGGCCCGAGGCTCGATCGATTTCGCCTCTTTCGACACCGGGTTCGGTCTCGTCAAGGCAAACCCGCTCGCCGATGTCTCGCGGGCGCAGGTCGACGCTGCCGCGCGCGTCGCGGGCGTTCCGCTCAATCCGCTGCATGCGCGGGGCTTCCCCTCGATCGGCTGCGCGCCGTGCACGCGGGCGATCAAGCCGGGCGAGGACGAGCGGGCCGGGCGTTGGTGGTGGGAGAAGGACGAAAAAAAGGAGTGCGGCCTGCATGTCGCGGCCGACGGCTCGATCAAGCCGCGTTTCGTCCATTCCGATGGAGACCGTCCGTGGGCCGTCTGACCCATCTGCAGGCGCTGGAAGCGGAATCGATTTTCGTTCTGCGCGAGGTCGCCGCGACCTGTGAGAACCCGGTTCTTCTCTACTCGATCGGCAAGGACTCCGCGGTTCTGTTGCATCTCGCGATGAAGGCTTTCGCACCTGGCAAGCCTCCCTTTCCGCTGCTGCACGTCGATACCGGCTGGAAATTTCGCGAGATGATCGCGTTTCGCGATCAGACAGCCAGGCGACTCGGGCTCGACCTCATCGTTCATGTCAACGAAGAGGGCGTGAAGGCCGGGGTAAGCCCGATCGCATCGGGGTCGGCCGTTCATACCGACGTCATGAAGACGCAAGGCTTGAAGCAGGCGCTCGACAAATACGGTTTCGACGCCGCATTCGGGGGAGCGCGCCGGGACGAAGAAAAGAGCCGCGCCAAGGAGCGGGTCTTTTCGCTACGTACGCCCGATCATCGCTGGGATCCCAAGGCGCAGCGACCCGAACCCTGGCGCGCCTTCAACACGCGCAAGCGCAAGGGCGAGAGCTTTCGCGTTTTTCCGCTTTCGAATTGGACCGAGGCTGATGTCTGGGACTACATCGCGATGGAGCACATTCCCGTCGTGCCGCTCTACTTCGCCAAGCGCAGGCCTGTGGTCGAACGTAATGGCGCGTTGATCATGCGCGACGACGAACGCTTGCCGCTTCTGCCTGGAGAGACGCCGCAGATGCGGATGGTCCGGTTTCGCACGCTCGGTTGCTATCCGTTGACCGGAGCGGTCGAAAGCGAGGCCGCCACGCTGCCCGAGATCATCTCGGAAATGCGCGCTTCGCGTTCGTCCGAACGGCAGGGTCGCGTGATCGATCACGATGGGTCGAGCTCGATGGAGTTGAAGAAGCAGGAAGGTTATTTCTGATGGGCGCGCAGCTGAAGCTCGTCGAAACGAATGCGCCCGAGCCGATCCTCATGGACGATTTCGCCTCGGTCGCCAGTGGCGTCGCCGCTGAACGTTCGCTGCTGCGGTTCCTTACGTGTGGGTCGGTGGATGACGGCAAGTCCACGCTGCTTGGTCGTCTGCTGTACGAGACGGGCGCGGTGTTCGACGACCAGTTGCAGGCGCTCGAACGCGACAGCGCTCGGTTCGGGACGACCGGCGACGACATGGACTATGCGCTTCTCGTCGACGGACTCGCCGCCGAGCGCGAGCAGGGTATCACAATCGATGTCGCCTATCGCTATTTCTCGACGGCGAAGCGCGCGTTCATCGCGGCGGATACGCCCGGCCACGAGCAATATACGCGTAACATGGCGACCGGCGCTTCGACGGCCGATGTCGCGATCATTCTTGTCGATGCGCGCAAGGGTCTGTTGGCGCAAACCCGACGGCATTCCTACATCGTCTCGATGCTCGGCGTGCGACGCGTGATCGTCGCGGTCAACAAAATCGATCTCGTCGGCTACGACGAGAACGTCTTCCGCCGTATCGAGCAGGAATATCGCAAATTGGCGGGCGCGCTCGAATTTCTCGAGTGCCATGTAGTGCCGGTTTCCGCCCGTCATGGCGACAATGTTGTTACGTCTTCCGACAAGACGCCGTGGTACGGACGGGCGCCGCTTCTGGCCTTGCTGGAGAATATCGAAACGGTCCTGCAGTCGGACGAGGTGTTTCGATTTCCCGTGCAATGGGTGAACCGGCCGCATCTCGATTTTCGTGGCTTTTCGGGCACGATCGCGAGCGGGTCGATCGCGGTCGGCGACCGGATCACGACGCTCCCGCGCGGACGGTCGAGCAGGGTCGCGCGCATCCTCGGGCCTTCCGGCGACCTCGACGTCGCCACGTCCGGGCAGTCGATCACGTTGACGCTAGCGGACGAGATCGACATTTCCCGTGGCGATGTGCTTGTCGCGGCGTCGGCGTCGGCAGCGCCACAGCGGCATATTGTCGCTCGACTTCTGGCCATGAACGAGGCGCAGCTGGCGCCGGGCAGAAATTATCTCGTGAAGATCGGGACGAATCTGGCGAGCGCCCGTCTCGTTACGCTGCATCATCAAGTCGATGTGCACGACTATAGCGAGCAACCGGCTTCGGTTCTGCCTATGAACGGAATTGGGCTGGCGACATTACGTTTCGAAACGGATGTCGTCGCGCCCCCGTACCGCGCATGTCAGACGCTCGGCGCGCTGCTGCTGATTGATCCGCACAGCAATGAAACGATTGGACTCGGCGTCGTCGAGGACAGCGACGTGGACGCGGATGCCGTGACGCCGTCGTGGTCGGTTTGGCTTGCGTCCGGACTTGCGGGGATCGGCGCGTTGCCGGCCGAAGACGGCGCAAGCGAATTGGCGTGGCTGGCCGTCAGCGCTATTGTCACCGCGTTCATCGCTCTGGCGTTGAGTGGGTCCGTAGTGATCGCCGTCATGGTCGGCATTGCCGATTTCTTTTTTCGGCCGGCGTTACGGGTCGCCTTTCGATCCGCTTGGGCTGCGGCATCCAAGCGGCGGGCCTTGGTCCGTGAGGCAGAGCTGACGACAGATGGCGGCGGCATCTGAGCAGCTTGCCCGAGACTCGGAGCCGCGATGCAGATCGATCCTCTCTATACGCTGTCCGGCGCCGTCGTCGGTTTCGTCGTAGGCCTGACGGGCGTCGGCGGCGGCTCTCTGATGACGCCGGCGCTGGTGCTGCTGTTCGGCGTTCATCCGGCGACTGCGGTCGGCACCGATCTTCTGTTTGCCGCGATAACGAAGACTGCAGGCGCAACCGTTCACGGTTGCAAGAGAAATATCGACTGGCGGATCGTCGGACGACTTGCGGCGGGCAGCGCGCCGGGTTCCGCGATCACATTGTTCCTGATGGATCGCTACGGCGTGCATACCGCGCAGATGTCGCGAACGATCGGCGTTGTTCTCGGCGTCGCGCTCGTGCTGACGGCGCTCTCTATCCTGCTGCGTAAACAATTGCTGGCATTGAAGCTACGGCCGCGGCCCGCCACCGAGGCGACGCGAACTGTCGTCACAATTGCCTTCGGCGCTGTCCTCGGCGTCGTCGTGTCCATTTCATCGGTGGGCGCCGGCGCCATGGGCCTGACTGTCCTGCTACTGCTCTACCCCTCCGCGCCAATCGTGCGCATCGTCGGCGCCGATGTCGCTCATGCCGTGCCGCTGACATTTATCGCCGGAATCGGTCACTGGATGATCGGATCGGTCGACGTGTCGATGCTTGCATCGCTGCTGATCGGGTCCGTGCCCGGCGTCGTCATCGGCGCGCAATTGGCGCCCGGCGTCGACGAACGCGCGATCAGGATCGTGCTGTCAGTGATGCTCGGCATCGTGGGAATGCGGCTCATCGTGGCTTGAGCGGTGGTCGCCGGATGGCTTTCAACGACAGGCGACGCCGACGGGAACGCTGACGCCAGAGCGTCCCTGGAGCGGGGGGAAAGGGCCGGCGCGCCGCACCGCCGCGAGCGAGGCCGCGTCAAAGTTGGAATTGCCGCTCGGGCTGGAGATCGACGCGGCGGATATGGCGCCGGAGCGCCCGATGGAAAGCGCGATAACGACGCGGGAGCCGGCGCCGAGCGAACAGCGGCTTCCGATCGCGGCGCGCACTGCGCGGGCGACGAGCGCGCGATAGGAGGCTGCGTCGAAATCGTTTGTACGCGCTGTACGAGCGGCATGCGCGCCCGGCGTCGCCGCTGGCCGGGAGCCAGAGCCCGCGCTGCGTTCGATAGCGGCGAGCCGACGGGCCTCTGCGCGTTGCGCTTGCCGCTCCGCGTCCGCGCGCGCTGCGCTGCGGCGTGCGGCCTCGCGACGTTGTTCCCGCTCGGCCGCCTGGCGTTCTGCCTGCTCGGCTGCGTAGCGCTCCGCCTGCTTGTGCGCCAGACGCGTGCGCTCCTCTGCGCGCGCACGTTCGATCGCGCGACGCTGCTCGGTGTGTCTATCCCGTGCGATCTGCTCCGCCTTGCGCTCCGCTTCCTGTCTTTTTTCGTCGTTGCGCACTTCAGGTCGAGGCGTGAGCGCCGGGCCTGACTTGGCTTCGGGCGTCACCGCGAGCGCGGTTTCCGGCTCTTGGGCGCGTGGCGGGCTCGTGGACGCAGATGAAAGTTCGGATGTCACCGGTTGTGCGGGCGCGGACGGGCGGGGCGGGGGTGTATCCGCCGTTTCTTTCTGAAGCGGGAGCGCGATTTCCGGTGGCGTCGCGGCGACGACCTGCGGCGCGTCTACGACCTTGGCCGGTGTGTCGCCAGTCTGTTCCGGCGTCTTCGCCGCTCCTGTGTCCGGCAGAGCGCTGCTTTCGATTACGATTTCGATCGGGATCTCCTGATCGGCGCCGTTGTCTCCCAAGGCCGGACGACCGAAATGCACGAAGCCGAACAGCGCGATAGCATGCAGGGCGGCTGACGCGCTGGCCGCGATCGTGAAGCGTGTCGCCTCGAACCGGGGGGCGACGCGCGGCAGATGAAGAAGATCGCCGCTCTCGACCCACACCGTGGCGCCGTCGTCCGACGATAAGCGCGCGGCGTCCTTGTCGTCTTTCCGGTCTTTCTCGTTTCCCGTCGCCTTTCTGGGCAGGAGACGTGCGAGATCGAAGGCGGCGGCATCCGTCGCGGGCTCGGACAGGCCGATCGTTCCTTCGCGTAACGCGTTCGTGTTTGCCGCCAAGCACGCCTCCAGAGCGCGACCTGAGCGCCGGAGCTCCCCGTCCGGGCAATGCGCGCCAACACTGACGGCCGGTCTCCTGACTCGCGGCTCATTCGGTCGACGCGCCTTCCCGGCTCTGGAGACCCCCTGGAGGAGGGGCCTCGCCAGTGGCGATGAGCGTCGACCTAACCGCTCACAGTTGCGGGGGCAGTCGCGGAATTGGCGCAGGGCCGCACCGCGTTCCCGTTTAACTTCGCCCTTGCGAGGCGAAGGACCGTCGCGCGCACACTAGGCGAGCGGCGCGTGCTTCGCAAATCGTCTGTTGCCGAAAGCGCACAGTCCTTCGTGAATCAGGCAACGCGGGCTCGGCCGGTCCGTTGCGATGAGCGCGCGTCGATTGACTCTGTTGGTCGTCGGCTCGTAGATGGCCGCCGATGGTTCCCTTCGGGGATGAAAACGGGAATGTGGTGCGGGCTTGCCCAAAACCGCAGCTGCCCCCGCAACTGTAAGCGGTTAGCAGAGAGCCGACATGCCACTGCGGGCGTCCGCGGGAAGGCGGCTCGAAGCGCGGACCCGCGAGCCAGGAGACCTGCCATCAATCGTGGTCACGCGCGATGGCTTTGGGCGGGGTGTCCTGAAGAGATTTCGGCTCCTGTTTGTTCGTAGGCAGTCGTGATCGATCGCAGTGACGGTCCACGCTCGCTGCGAGTTCAAAGTCCCATGTTTCCTTCCTCCTGCTTCGCGCTCACCGGCGCTCGTCGTCATTTGCTTGCGCATGTCGCGCCTGCCGCGTTTCTCCTGATTTCGGGCAATGCATTCGCGCAACAGGCCCAGCGTGTCGAACGTCTCGAAGAGATCAACGTCGTCGCCACATCGACGCCGACTCCGAACGATCAGACCGGCAGTTCAGTTACGGTCGTCACCGCCGAGCAGATCCGTGAGATGCAGCGCCGCACCGCGCCGGAGATCCTGCAAACCGTGCCCGGCCTCAATGTGGTGCAGACCGGGGGAACCGGCGGTTACACCAACGTGTTCATGCGCGGCACGAACGCCAATCATGTGAAAGTGCTGATCGATGGCATCGAGGTCAACGATCCGGCCTCGGCCAATGGCACGTTCGATTTCGGGCAATTGCTGGCGGGCGATATCGAGCGCGTCGAAGTGCTGCGCGGCCCGCAGAGCGGCCTCTACGGGTCGGATGCGATCGGCGGCGTGATCTCGATCACGACCAAGAAGGGCGAGGGGCCGGCCAAGTTCACGACCTTCGTGGAGGGCGGCTCGTACGGCACGCTCAACAGTTCGATCGGCGTGCGCGGATCGCAGGAGCGCGTGAACTATTCGTTCAACATCCAGCGCCAGAGCGTAGGCAGCCTACCGGTCACGCCGCCCGAACTGACGCCCCCCGGCGTTGCGATCAACAACAATTCTTACAACAATCTGACCTTCTCCTCGAAGGTCGGCGCACAGCTCACCGATATCTTCGGGGTCAATCTCGTCGGACGCTATACGGAAGGACGCTTGCGTTTCACGAGCGACGATTTCGGCTTTCCTTACGGCTTCGCCTTCAGTTCGCCGAACGCGCGGCAGGATTATCAGCGCGACAAGCAGTCCTACGTGCGCGGCGAGGCCACCGCCAATCTGTTCGACGGGCGCTTCAAGAACTGGTTCGGCGTGTCGCACATGCGTTCGGACACCTGGGCAAAGCCCGGCGATCAGACGCCGAGCTTCTTTTCCTCCGGCTACCAGCCGCCATACCAATATATCGGCGAGCGCACGAAATTCGACTGGCGCGGGGAATTTGAGGTCGTGAACGGCCACAAGCTGATCGCCGGCGCCGAGACGCAGCGCGACTGGCTCACGATTCCGATGCTCGACCCGACGCAGACGGCGACGGAGGCCGCGTTGACCAACACAGCCGGCTATGTCGAATATGTCGGCAACTTCTTCGACCGGTTCTTCTTGACGGCCAATGCGCGCCGCGACCGCAACAGCCAGTTCGGCGGGCACACGACCTATCGCATCGCCCCGTCCTTCCATGTGCCGTGGACGGATACGGTGCTGAAGGCGAGCTACGGCACGGGCTTCAAGGCGCCGACGCTCAACCAGCTCTACGTGTCCTATCCGGCCTTCTTCTACTTTGCCAATCCGCGGCTGCTGCCCGAGCAGAGCCGTGGCTTCGATGTCGGCTTCGAGCAGCCGCTGTTCGAGGACCGTTTCCGCTTCGGAGCGACCTACTTCCGCAACCGCATCAAGGATCTCATCAACACGCAATTCGATCCGACGACGTTCACGTCCACGCTGGTCAATATCGGCAGCGGCAAGACATATGGCGTCGAGGCATTCGCGCAGGCGCGCATTTTCGATCAGCTCACGCTGCGCGCCGACTACACGTATACGGTGGCGCGTGACGCGAGTTCGATCTCGCCGACTGTCGGCGCGGTGCAGGCGGAACTCCTGAGACAGGCGATCGAAGGAACACCGCAGCCGGATCTGCTCCGCCGTCCGCGCCGCAAGGCGAGCCTGCAGGCGACGTGGAAGCCGATAGACAAGCTCAGCCTGTCGGCGAGCGTGGTGCGTGTCAGCGGGTGGATCGACGGAACACGCGATTTCTCGATTCCGCGGTTCAAGGCGCCGGGCTACATGCTGGTCAATATCGCGAGCTCCTATGAATTCGCTGAAGGCGTGACAGCGACGGCGCGCGTCGACAATCTGTTCAACAAGCAATACCAGAGCCCGACCGGATTTCGTGCGCAAGGCATGGCGGCCTATGCAGGTCTGCGCGTGACCTATTGAGACCAGGTCGACGCCTCATACGAAACGCGTGAAAACAAAGAGCCGGATCGGCTAATGCGCGATCCGGCTCGATGAGCATAGGCGTTTGCGCCGTTGACTAGTCTTCCTTGTAGCCGAGCGCAGGCGTACCCTGCGTCGCGCCGTAATATTTGTACGGCAGGAATTTGCCGGACATGCCGATCTTGACGCGATCTCCTTTGGGGTCGGGCAGGCGCTCCATCTCGAAATCGAAGTCGATGGCGGACATGATGCCGTCGCCGAATTCCTCTTCGATCAGCGCCTTCCAGGCCGGCGCATTGACCATGACGAGTTCGTAGAAGCGATAGATCAGCGGATCGGTCGGCGGCATCGGTGTGCCCAAGCCGCGATAGGGGACTTCGTTCAGCATCCGCTCTTCCACGACGCTGAGACCGAAAAGGTCGGCCGCCTTCTTCGCCAGCGGCTTGACCAGTTTCATCTGGCCGAGCAGCGCGCCGACGATCAGCACTTCCGACATGCCGCCGATCTCGCCGCAGATGTATTTCCAGCTCCAGCCCTTCTCGCGCTTGATGTCGAGGATTTTCTCGGTGAGTTCTTCACGCTTCATTGCGTTCTCCTTCTTGAGCTTAGTAGTGGGAGGGGGTGGTTATTCCTCGCGCGCCCAGCTCGCCTTGCGAATTGCGCGCTCGCAAATCCAGTCGAGCGAGAAGCCAATGACGCCGATGATCACGACTGTCGCGGCAAGCCGGTCATATTCGAGAGCGTCGCGGGCATCGTTGATGGAATAGCCGAGGCCGGAGGTGACGCCGAGAAATTCCGCCGGCACCAGAACGATCCAGGCGACGCCGACGGCGAGCCTTATGCCGGCCAGCGCATCCTGCGCGATCGCCGGCATGATGATCGTGAACAGCATGTGCCAGGGGCGCGCGCCGAGATTGCGCCCGACCTTGAACCATGCGGGATCGATGCGCCGAAATCCATGTGCGGTCGAGAACAGGATCGGCCAGACTGCGGCGACGCCGATCAGGAAGATGATGGCGCGATCCCAGGAGGGAAAGGCTAGCACCGCGATCGGCATCCAGGCGAGCGGCGAGATCATGCGCAGGAACTGGAAGGGGACCGAACTGGCCTCGCGCGCGGCGCGGAAGCGGCCGATGACGATGCCCATGGGTACGCCGATGGCGATCGCCCAAGCGAGGCCGGCGCCGATGCGCATCAGGCTCGGCCAGGTCATGCGCCAGGCAAAGCCGCTCCGCAACATCTCCCATAATTTCTCGAACGTCGGGGCCGGCGCGAAGCCCGCGAAATTCGCGGTCGCCGGATTGTCGGCGATGATCTTGCCGCCGACCCACCAGACGGCGAGCAGGACGGCGAGGCCGATCAGCGCGAAGCCCGCGCCACGCGAGGCGTCACCCACCTTGCGGGCGCGCGCCTCGCTCTCGAATTGCGCAAGGGCTGCGCCGTCGATCGCTTCCGCGCTCATAGGGCCAGCATTTCTTCACGCGCGAAGGGGTCCGCGGGATTGACGCTCGGATCCTTCTTCCACTCGGGATGCTTGTCCATCGCCTTGCGGACGAAGTCGTAGTTGACGAGGTCCTTGGCGACGAACTCCGGATCGAGGCTCTTGAGGAAAGTCGTGTCGCCGCTCACGACCGTGTCGTTCATCGCCTTCACGATCATCTTGGTGGCGGAGGGATAGGGCCAGGGCTGGAAGTCGATGCGACCGATCTTCCAGTCGTCGTGCTTGATCGCTCCTTCCTTGTCGTAGAAGGCGTGATCGTAATAAGTCATTGCGCGTTCCACGACCGGCGCTGGCATCGGCAGATAGCCGCCGCCATCCTTCGACAGAAGCTTGGCGACCTCCTTCTTGTTCTGCGAAGCGTAGACTTCCGCGCGGACGATCGCGTTCATCACTTTCTGCGTCCACTCGGGTTTCTTGGTCGTGACTTCTTCATGCATGCAGATCACGCAGCACGGATGGTTCTTCCAGATATCGCCGGTGAAGCGCAGCATCCGGCCGCCGGCCTTCAGTTCGCCCATGGCGTTGAAGGGTTCGGCGACGATATAGCCGTCGATCTTCTTGGCCGCGAGCGCGGCGGGCATGTCGGGCGGGCCCATCACCTGCAGGTTGCATTCGTCGGGCGCAAGCGTTTCGGTTTGCGACTTGATGACCGGCTTCACGCCGGACTGACGTAGCGCGTATTGCAGCACGATGTTGTGCATCGAGTACCAGAAGGGGACGGCGATTTGCTTGCCTCCGAGGTCCTTGAAGCTCTTCACGTTCGTGTGGCCGCCGACGATGACGCCGGAGCCGTTGGTGTGCGCCCAGGCCATGATCTTGACCGGGAACTTGTTGTTGTAGCGCATCCACACCGGGATGGGCTTGAGCAGGTGCACGAGGTTGAACTTGCCGGCGGCGAAGGATTCGACGAGCGGCGACCAGCCACGGATCAGCGTCGGCTTTTCGGATTCGAGTCCTTCTTCCTTGAAGAAGCCCATGCCGTGAGCGACCAGGAGCGCGGTCGCGTCGGTGATCGGCAGGTAGCCGATGCGCACGACATCGTCGTCTGCCGCCATCGCCGACTGGCCGAAGCCGCCGAGCATCGTGCCGAGCGCCGCGAGACCGCCGGCTGCCAGCATGTCGAGCGAACGCCGACGCGTGATCGACAGACGGAAGCGATCATCATCGGGATGGATGATGTCGAGGCCACAACGTTCACACATATCGGTCTTCCCTCTGTTGTCTCAGTGTTGTCCCGCGGCGGCGAGCCGCAAGGTTTCGACGCCTGCCTGGCGGGCGGCGGCGAGTTCCACGGAGCGGCCGGAAGCGCCCTCGAAAGATTTCTGCAGGCGCTCCTGCGCGGCCTGTGCGGCGGCGCTGCGCTCGGAGCGATCGGCGTCGTCCAGATCAATCGGCACAATGTCGAAGATGCGACCGGGGTTCGGCGCCATGACGATGGCGCGGTCGGCCATGGTGACCGCCTCGGGAATATCGTGCGTGACGATGACCAGCGTAATGCCGATCTCGCTGGCGATACGGCGAACGTCCTGCTGCAACGCGCGGCGCGTGACGAGATCGAGGGCAGAGAAAGGTTCGTCGAGGAACAGCACCTCCGGATGGACGGCGAGCGAACGTGCAAGCGCCACACGCTGTTGTTGACCGCCCGAGAGCTCCTGTACGTTCCGCTTCTCGTAGCCGTCGAGTTCAACAAGCGCGAGAAGTTCCTGCACGCGCGCCTCGATCTCCTTCTTCGGCCTGCCGGCGAACTTGAGCCCGAGGCCGACGCTCTGGGCGACCGTCATCCATGGAAAGAGATGAGGCTGCTGAAACATCACGACGCATTCAGGGGAGGGCCCTTTGACTAGTGCGCCGTCGAGCCGTATTTCGCCTTTCGTTGGCGCAGTGAGTCCGGACATGATGTGGAGCAGGGTCGACTTGCCGCAGCCCGAACGGCCGACGAGCGCGACCGCTTCGCAGGGCTGGATTTCGAATTCCACATTGGTGAGCGCATAGGTCGCGTTGCGACGGAAGCGGTGGCTGACGCCGGTCACGGCAATATGCGCTCCGGGCTTTCGTCCGCGATGCCTGTCCGATGCAACCGTCATTGGCCCTCCTGCGGAAAATCTGTCGAGTGCAGCGCGCGCGTGTCGCGCCGATTTTCTGCCTTCGAAGCAAGCGTTGTGCCGTTCGGAGCGGCATGACTGCGACGTTTCGTCATGACGAGCGCTCCAACGCTTGCCGAACGAAGTCGAGGCGGTCCTGGCCGAAGAAGATTTCGCCAGCGACGCGATAGGTCGGCGATCCGAAGACGCCTGCGTCGATCGCGGCCTGTGTATTGGCCTCGAAGAGCGTCTGCGTCTCCAGCTCTGCCGCGACGTCCAGGACGAGCTGCGGATCGAGTCCACATTCGCGAAAGAGCATCGACAGCGTGTCCTGCGAGGCGATGTCGAGATCGCGCGCCCAGCAGGCCGCGAGCGTCGCGCCGGCGAGTCGATCGACCGGACCATGCATACGGTCGACCGCGATGATCGCGCGCGCCGCTGGCGCGGCGTCCGTCGGCCAGAACCGCGGCTTCGCGTTGACAGGTAGTGCGCGCGCCGCCGCCCAGCGCGCAATGTCGGTTGCACGATACGCGCGACGCGCGTCGGATTGTTTGGCCGGCGGAATCGATCCGCCTTCAGCGAAAACGCGCGCAATATCGACGGGGCGTTGACGAACATGCGCGCCAAACTCCCCGGCCAGACGCAGGAGAGCGTCGTGGCCGAGATAAGCGTAGCCCGAGACCGGCGTGAAGAAGTGCTCGATCTCGGTCATGGGTCACGCAGCCTTCGCTGCGGCGAGGGGCAGGCCCTCTTCGATCGGCAGCGAGGGATCGCGCGACCATTCGTTCCAGGAGCCGAAGTACATGCGCACGTCCTTCACGCCCGCGTTCTTCAGCGCGACGAAGGTGTTCGAGGCGCGCGCGCCCTTGAAGCAGTAAAGATAAACAGTGGAGGCCGGCGTGATGCCGACGGTCGCGCATTCCGCGAGAATCTCGTCCTTCGACTTGAAGCGCGGGCCTTCAGCCGTCGGCTTCATCATGCGATACCATTCGAGCCAGACGGCGCCGGGAATGCGGCCCTTGCGCGGGCAGAAGTCCTTGCCGTAGGGCGACGAGCTATCGCCGATCCATTCGTCGACGTCACGCACGTCGAGCAGCACGATCTTCGGATCGCCGACGGCGGCGAGCATCGTCTTGGCGTCGATCAGAATGTCGCCGGCCGCCGGATCAATAACGAAGCCGCCCATCGTAGGCGTGGGCGTTTCCGTCGACAGCGGAAGTCCAGCCGCTTTCCAGGCGTCCAGGCCGCCGTGCAGGACTTTCGCGTTGGGGTAGCCGAGGAAAGCGAGGATGTAATAGCCGCGGCAGGACTGGCCGAAGCCGGAATTCATCGATTGTTCGTAGATGATGGCGGTTTCCTTGCCGGTCAGGCCGGCCTTGGCGAAGGCTTCGGCGAATTTGTGTTTCAATTCGCTCATGCCTTCCGGCGTCGAAGTCGCCAGATAGGTGAAAATTTCGTGGACGTTGACCGCGCCGGGAATGTGTCCCGCCGCATAGGCTTCCGGCGCCCGCGTGTCGATCACGACCGTCGGGTTCGTCTTCATGAAAGTCGCGAGATCGGCAGCCGTAACCAATACATCCGTCATGAGGAACTCCATCCGGTTGGGGAAGCGCGGCCGCCGTGGCGGCCGCATCCGACGCGTCGTCGGATCTCAGTGCGCCGTATCGGCGAGCATCTTGCGCAGCTGTTTGGTGGCCGGCGTGACGATGGCGACGAACCAGGCCTCGCGCAGGCGGCGTTGCGCACGGTGGGCGGCGACATAGCCGCGCGCGCCGCAATGGAGCATGGCCGCATTGGCCGCCGCGACGCAGGCGTCGCCGCCCGCGAGCCGCAGCTCGATGATGCGCCGCCAATAGGCGATGTCCGTATTGTAGGGCGTCTTCGCAAGCTCCATCACTTCCGCCTCGACCTTTTCGAGCATCTCCTCGAAATGCTCGGGTTGTTCGGGCAGGTAGCAATTCACGTGGCCGAGCGCCGGCTTCACTTCGCGCATCATGGCGATGCAATCGCGGATGAGGCCGAAAGCCATGCCGAACTGCAGCAGCAGGAAGCCGGCGCGCACCTTCTTCACGTAGCTCATGGCGTCGTGCGAGAGCACCATGGAATCGGGAATGAAGGCGTCGCGGAACTGCACTGCGTAAGTGCCCGTGCCGTCCATCGCGAGGAAGGGCTCGCAGGGCTTCAGGGTCACGCCAGGGCCGGCGCAATCCACGAGGAACATGACACGCTGGCCGTCCGCCTCGACTTCGCAGATCGCGCCGAAGAGATGGTCGGGGCCGAGGTTGGAGACCCAAGGCAGAACGCCGCGAACCGTGTAGCCGCCCTTCACACGCTGCGCCTTCAGGCGCAATTGCTCTATCGCGTAGAAGGTCTTCATCGGGTTCGAGAGACCGGTGCCGCCGAGCTGCGCGCCGGAGGCGATGCGCGGCAGAAGACGTTCGCGCAGCTCTACGTTATCGGTGTTGAGCACGTACCAGCCGAGCGTGTCCTGACACCACGCCATGAAGCCGGTTGCCGTGCAGGTCTGCGAGACGATCGACATGGTGGCGATGGCCTCGCGGAGGTCGGCTTTGCCGTCGGGCGCCAGATGAGTGCCCCAGGCGCCGACCTTTCCGAAGGCGCGCATGGTGTCGGCGGGATAGAGACCCTTGTCGATTTCGACGACCTGCGCGTTGAGGTCGCTGCACGCGATTCTGCGCACGGCGTCGCGGAGGGCCACGGCGCTTTCGGTCGCTGGTTTGTCGATCACTGCTTCCTGAAGCGCCATGGCGCCCTCCCTTCGCTCAGAGGCCGACTTCGAGGTTGACGGGGCGGATGAAGGTGTTGGCGACGGGCGACCATTTGGTTACGTGCGCGATCAGCTTCTCGATCTCTTCCTTCGAGACGCCATCGCATTCCATGTCGACCTTGATGCGCACATCGGTGAAGCCGACCGGCTTCTCGCTGAGATCGCCCGTGCCCCAGACGCCGGTGATGTTGAGGTCGCCCTCGAGCGCGAGTTCGAGCTTGCGCACGATCCAGCCGCGATGAACGGCGTTGGCGTGCAGGCCGACAGCGACGCAGGAGCCGAGCGCGGCGAGCGAGGCTTCCGACGGATTGGGCGCCGTGTCGTCGCCGAGCAGCGCCGGCGGCTCGTCCACGATGTAGGGAGGCAGATTGCGAATGTAGTTGAGGTGACGGAACTTGCCCTCGGCGACCGTCTTGCACTTCAGCGTCTTGATCGCTTTCGGATTGGCCTTGCCCGAGGCGATCAGGCCGTCGAGGCCGCCCTTGTCGATCGGGGCGAGGCAACCGGTGAGAACAACTTCTTCTTTCAGAGCGGTCATGGCGTTCCTCCATTGAGTGAGCTATGAAGACTGACCGGTCTGTCTATTGCATGGAGCGTGCCAGAGCGGCTCCGGAGGTTGGAAATGGCTGTTTTGCTGGATTCTGGGCTTTGGTCGGGCGTGGCGTCCGCAGCTCGGCGCCGCATGGAACGTCATTCTGCTTTGTGTCCGTTGGACCCGTGCACAGGAAAGGGGCGCCGCCCATGAACGAGATGATGTGCACCACAGATTCCGCCGATCTCGCGGCTCTATCCCCGCGCGAACGGTTGATCCTGGCGGCGACGCGGCTGTTTTGCGCGCACGGCATCGCCGCGACCGGCGTCGACGCCGTGCTGCGCGAGGCGGGCGTCGCGAAGATGACGCTCTACAAGCTGTTCGGCTCGAAGGATCGACTCGTCGAGGCCGTGCTGGACGAGGAGGGGCAGCGCTGGCGTGGCTGGTTCTTGCCAGCATTGACGCACGGCTCCGAGGCGCCGCGGGAAAAGCTCGATCGCATTTTCCCTCTGCTCAAGGAGTGGTTCGAGCGTGAGGATTTTTACGGCTGTCCGTTCATCAATGCCGTCGGCGAACACGAGAAGAGCGATCCGCGACTGCGCGAACTCGCCATGCAGCACAAGTCGGCAGTCCTCGATGCGATTTCTGCGCTGGCTGCCGAGGCCGGCGCGCGCGAACCGGCGTCGTTGGCGCATCAGATCGGATTGCTGATCGACGGCGCGATCGTCGCGGCGATGGTCACACGTCAGCCGGCGCTAGCGGACGTTGCGGCTACGGCCTGCGGCGCCGTCGTCGATGCGGCCTTGCCGGCCCGTCGGCGTGCGCCGAAGGGCTGAAGGCGCTGCTCAGAACTGCGCCTGCTCGGCCTCGAGATAGGCGATCGAGACATATTTGCCGATGTTGTTCGCCCAGCCCTTGGTCTCGGCGGCCTTGTCGGCCACGCGTGGATCTTTTAGCGCCACCGCGAGCGCGCCCTCCAGCGGGATGCCCTGCTTTACGGCCTTGGTGCAGGCCTCGAAGATGCCCTGGAAGAGTGAGCGCTGCCATTCCAGCACCTTCACGCCAGAATCGCCATGCGCGGGGACCCAGACGGATGTCTTGCTGTTTGCGATCAGCTTGTCGATGGCGTCGAGCGTGCCCTGATAGGAGCCGTCCTCCATGTTCGCGATGCGGCGATCCATGAGAATGTCGCCTACGCACATGACCTCGTCCTCCGGCACTTCGATCGCGATGTCGAACGGCGTGTGGGCCGTACCATAGTGATGGACGCGCAACGTTGCGTCGCCGAGCGGGAGCGTAAAGCCGTGGTCGACATCCTTGCTGGGCGGGATGATGCGCGTGCCTGAGCTCGCCTGGTTCGTCCATTTCAGCATGGCGTCGCGCCACGAGGTTCCCGTGCCGCCCTCGATCGCGGTGCGAGTGCCCGCCATGGCGTAGATCGGAATGTCCTTGCCATAGGCTTCGACGAAGCCGTGATTTCCGAGCCAGTGATCGCCGTGGTAGTGCGTGTTGAAGACGCCAATCACGGGCGCCTTTGAGATCGTCTGCAACTGGCGGATGCTCATGCGCGCGATTTGGAGCGATGCGCCGCTGTCGATTACGACGACGCCTTGCTTGCCGACGACGAAGACGATGTTGGACATCAGTCCCTGGTTCTCCGGCGTCGGGAAGCCGTCCGGCGCCTCGACCATGTAGACGTGCGGGCTCAGCTTCTGGATCGGTTGGTCCTTCACGGGCGGACCGAGCACGACATCGTCATCGGCGGCATAGGCCGGCATGCAGAGATTGTAGTGCGCCAACGGCAGGCCGCCGGCCGCGGCCGCCCCGGTCAGAACGCCTCGACGTGTGATCGCCATGTCCGCCTCGGATGCCTTACTTGTACTTGTAGAAATCGACGTTGAGCGCCGACGACATTTTTTCGATGTCTTCAGGAAAAGCCATCACGCCGGTATTGGCGACGCAGAGCTTGACGTAGCGATCGAGCGCGGCGCGATCCCGGGCCTTGCGGTCTTCGCGCGTGTAGAGGCTCAGCGCCTCGTTGTCGGCGGAATGGCTCTGATGGCAATTGCCGTTGCAATTGTGTTCCTTCAGAAGCGCGCGGCCTTCTTCGATCGCGGCAGCATCTTCGGCAAAGGCCGTCGACGAGCCGATCGACACGAGCGCGGCAAGAGCGAGACTAAGCAATCGCATAGGCGCGCTTCTCCCTGCGCTGATCGACGAGGCGGTCCGTGACAACCGCGCCGATCCACATGGACCACAGGACGATCCACGCCGTCAGCGCGAAAACCGACGCGCCGGAGACGCCGGCGCCGACGGCGCAGCCGCCAGCCAGTACGCCGCCGAAACCCATGAGGCAGCCGCCGGCAATGTAACGGCGCATGCTGGAGCCGTCATGAAAGCCCTCGAGCTTCAGATCGCCATTGAGCGCGCCCGACATGAAGGCGCCGATGAAGACGCCGGGAATGAGCCCGAGATCGAATGTGACCTTCGAGCCCGGTGGCGCGAGCACGTACATCAACGCGTCAGCGGAGGGCGAGGTGAAGCTGATGGCGTGCACGGGCGCCATCTCGAACGACACAGACGCCATGTAGAAGTTGAACCACCAGGCGAGACCGACCATGAGGCCGACGCCAATGGCCGCGAAGGCATAGGATAGCCTTGTCTTCGAGCGGATGGCGATCACGATGCCGGCCATCAGCCAAAGCGCGGCGAAGATGAGACCGCCCTTGTTGCCGATCTTGAACATGGCGAGCAGATCGCGAGTCGAGGAATCGATCGTCCACCAGCTGTTGATGGCCGCGCGCGCTGGCGAAAGTAGCCCATCGCGCGACATCTGCGCGACGACGGCGAAAACGAGGCCCGAAAGAAGCGCGCGCAGGTTGCCGGTCGCCGACAGCACCAGCATGCGGCTGCCACAGGCGCGCGTCAGCGTCATGCCGCAACCGAACATCAGCCCGCCGATGACAGCGCCAGACAGGCTGCCGGTGTTGTTGAGTTGGCGTACGGCGCCGGTGTTGAAGAGTTCGAGCAGGATCAGAGCCTGCGTGACGATCAGCGCAGTCGAAAAGGTGAAGAGCCAGATCGCCATGCGCTCGCCGATCACGCCATGCGCGATTTCGAGCGTCGCCGCGCGCAGGCAGAAGCGCGAATATTGCGCGAACGCGCCGAACAGCAATCCGACAACGAGGCCGCCGAGGGCGAGAACCCATTGGTCCCCGAGCGTATCGATCAGCCACTCGATCATGTCAGGGCTTGATGTAGGCGTAATGTTCCCGGAACTGAAGCTGTCCGATCCGCACCACGCCCGAGGGCGTGAAATCGGCGTCGAGAACGAACTTGTCCCTGGCGATGTCGCGCCGCTTCATGGTGATCTCGCAGACCTCGAAGGTGACGCCCTTGGCCTTGAGGCCGGAGATCAGCGGCCCGTATTCGGCTCCGCTCTTGGGGTCCTTCGCGCCATCGAACAGGAAGTCGATGCCGTCGGCATGAGCGACCACGACAATCTTGGTGTCGGGCGCGACGTCGAGATGGTTGCGGATGTTGCGCAGCCCCTTGAGCGCCTGCGTGGCCGCATTGTCGATGTGATAGATGACCTTGTCGCCTGCAAAAACGGGGGTCGCGCCGACGAGGAGGAGAAGACCGAGCGCGATTCGCTGAAGGGCCTGGCGTAGTGCGTTCATCGTTGTCCTCCTCGTGCTTGTCGGATCAGGCGGCCATGCCGGGATTGCCGTCGACGTTCTTGAGCTTGGGCAGGTTGAGGTCCGGCGCCTTGATCGTCTTCTTGGCGCGCAGGTTGCGTGCGACAAGATCCCAGATTGCCTCGCCGCCGGCGTCCTTGGCGGCTTCGGCGACCGGCGCCCAGCCGGCGACCTTGTAGGTCTTGTTCGCCTCGATCGCCTTGCCCTTGAGCGTCATGTTGTCGATGCGCGCGCCCATGGCCGCGGTCGGATCGCAGGAATAGCTCATGCCGCCGACGCGGACCATGTCGCCGCCCTGCTGATAATAGGGGTCGGGATTGAAGAGGTTGTCGCAGACGTCTTCCAGGATTTCCTTGATCTGCGAGCCCTTCATTTCGGTCAGTGTCACGTAGGGATAGGTGATCGCGGTCTGGTCGAGCACGTTTTCCATCGTGATCGCTTCGCCCGGCAGAATGGTCGTGCCCCAGCGGAAGCCCGGTGAGAAGGATATTTCGGCGTTCTTCTCCTCGATCAGCGCATCGAGGATGAGCTGGTCGAAGCTGCCGTTGAAATTGCCGCGGCGATAGAGCAGGCCTTCGCTGATCGCGAGCTTTTCGTCGAGCTTCGACGTGAACGGCGCGCGCGCCTTGTCGATCAGTGTCTGCATGGTCGGATCGGCGGGCAGCAGGTTGGCGAAGACCGGCAGCAGCTTGTAGCGGAAGTCGGCGACCTTGCCATTCTTCACGTCGAGGTCGAGCACGCCCAGGAATTTGCCATTCGAGCCGGCGTTCATGACGATCGTCTTGCCGCCGGGGTTGGCGACGATGGTCGGGCGCGGCATGCCGTCATGCGTGTGGCCGCCGAAGATCGCGTCGACGCCAGAGATGCGCGAGGCCATCTTCAGATCGACGTCCATGCCGTTGTGCGAGATGACGACAACCACCTGCGCGCCGTCGCTGCGCGCGGCGTCGACGGTCTTCTGCATGTTCTCTTCCTGGATGCCGAAGGTCCAGTCGGCGACCATGTAGCGGGGATTGGCGATCGGCGTATAGGGGAAGGCCTGGCCGATGATGGCGACCTTGACGCCATTCACATTGCGCATCGAATAGGGCTTGAACACCGCGTCGCCGAAGTCGGCGGTCTTGATATTCTGCGCGACGATCTCGATCTTGCCGGCGAAATCGCCTTTCGAGACTTCCTCGACGCGCTCCTGGCCGTAGGTGCATTCCCAATGGAGGGTCATGAGATCGACGCCGAGCGCCTTGGCGGCGTCGACCATGTCCTGGCCCTTGGTCCACAGCGCGACGCCGGAGCCCTGCCATGTGTCGCCGCCGTCGAGCAGCAGCGCGCCAGGGCGCTGCGCCTTGATGCGCTTCACCAGCGTGGCCAGATGGGCGAAGCCGCCGACCTTGCCGTAAACGCCTGCGTAGCGCTCGAAGTCGAGATAGGTGAAGGCGTGCGCCAGCATCGGGTCGGCTGGAATTTCGAAGTGCTTCAGGAAATTCTGACCGACGATGTGCGGCGCCTTACCCGCCATTCCCGCAATGCCGAGGTTGACGTTCGGCTCGCGGAAATAGATCGGCAGCAATTGCGCATGGCAATCGGTGATGTGCAGGAGAGAGACGTTGCCGAACGCCGGCGCGTCATAGATCTTGCCGGCGTTCTTCTCGGCTTGCGCGAAACTCGCCGTGGGCGCCAAGCCGGACACGCCGGCCGCCGCCAATACGTTCAGAAATTCACGACGGTTCACGTGTCTTCCCCTGCAGTCTTACTGATTGACGGGCGATTGCGGGTCGAGCAGCAGGGCCATGAGGTCCTTGATCTGCTGTTCCGTGATGATGCCCATGTGGCCGCCCCGCGGCATGTTGGAACACGCGTTGTAGGCCTTGGCGTTGAAGATGCGACCCCAGGTGTACTTGATCGTCTCTTCATTGTTGGGGCGCAGCTTGCCGTAGTGCAGCAGGCTCGGTCCGATCGTGCCGTAGGAGATTTCCTTCGGCGAGATCTGATGGCAATTGTAGCAATTGCCGCCGTTGACCTGACCTGGCTTGTCAGTGGACGTAAGACCGCGGCCGCTCTGCGCCACCTTCTCGCCGGCCTTCCAGTCGCCGAGGAACTTGCCGTCCGACGGCCATTTGATCGACGCCATATTCTCGGCTTCGATCTTGGCGCGCATCTTGGCTGCGTCCTTGTCGTCGGCGTGCTTGGGATCCGAGCAGAAGGCCTGCGTCGCATCCTGGTCGAGGCGCGCGAGCGTGGCCATGCCGACTTCGCGGAAGCTCGAATGCACCATGGCCTTGAAGGCCGCGTCGTCGGCGCCCTTGCCCCAATTGGTGTCGGCGGCGAAGGCCGGCGCAGCGGCGAGGGTCGCGAGGATGAGGATCGTCTTCTTCATGGTCTCTCTCCTCAACGCTTGATGCCGGGGGTGGCCATGATGGCGCCGTTCGACGTCGCGGCCATGAACATGGACAGGGCGATCGTCACATCGGAACCGTAGATCGGCTCGGGGAAACGCTGCTGGCGGAAGCAGTCGGCCAGACGCCACTGCATGCCCCACATCTGGCCCGAGCTCACGCGATAGGCGGGCCAGGACGTCCAGCCGGAAGCCGCGCCCTTGGGAGTCGGAATGTTGGGCAGTTCCTGCAGACGGATGCGCACGCCTTCCTGGCCGTGGCAGGTTGAGCAGGAGAAATCGTGCGGGCCGCCCTGATAGTAGAACATGCGCTTGCCCAGGTTGAACATCGCCTGTTCCTTGGGGTGCGCAAGGCTCACCTTCACGGGCTTGTCCTTGGACATGCCGGAAATGAAAGTTGCGATCGCGTTCAGATCATTGCGCTCCGGGCTGCCCCATTTCGCCTTGACGTATTTGGAGACGTCGACGCCCTGCAGCGTCGACATGCAGGTCAGCACGCGCGACTCGGCGTCCTGCACCTTGTCGGTGTCCTTGAAGTAGCGCGGCAGCTGCGCATAGGCGCCGTCGACGACGCCGGCGCCGAGGCCGAGGTCGCATTTCTCGAGCGAGACGTTCTTCGGGCCGGCGGGCTTCTTCCAGAGTTCCTCGCCGGTCGCTTCGAACAGCTCGGCCGGATTGCCGTCTTTCAGGGCTTCACGGTATTTTTCGATGCCTTCGATCGACTTGTCCGCCTCGGCAAAGGCGCCGACCGCGCCGAGCAGCGAGGCCGCAGTAACTGCAGCCAGAGCGAAATTCCAACGTCTCATCAAATCCCTCCCGACGAGCGCTCCGGCGTCCCGGATCGTTGTTCGTTATTGCCTCGAAAGTGCGAGCGCGCGGCCCGCGAAGCCGCGCGCTTCTTGCGTGCTAGCTGACCGTCGCTTCGTCCGTGCGCGTGTCGCCCTTGCTGTCGGTCCAGGTTATCGCGACCTTGTCGCCCGCCTTGCCGCCCTTGATCTTGAAGGCGAGATACGGGTTCTTCGAAACCGAAGGACCCCACTGCGCGGTCATGACTTCCTTGCCGTTGAGCTTGGCGACGACTTCCGCGATGAACCAGGCCGGCACGACATTGCCGGAGGAATCCTTGCGGAATCCGGTTTCCATTTCGTGGTTCATCAGAACCTTCACTTCGGTCACGCCGCCCTTGGAGGCGGCGCGGATCTTCATCGGATGGCCCATGTCTTTCTCCTCCTTGGTCGATCAGCCGCCGCAGCCGCCGAGCGTGACCTTGATTTCCTTGGTCGCGGTGTAGAATTTGCCGTCAGCCTTCACGAGGGCGATGACGTTCGAAGTCTGACCCATCTTGATGCGGGTGGTGACGTCGGCGACGATGTCCGGGCCGATGTCGAAGCTGGCCGCGAGCATGTTCGGGTTCTTCTCGACGAGGAACGCGATCTGCGTCGTGTTGGGCAGTTTGCTGACGCACTGCAGCGGAACGACTGCGCCGTTCTCGGCGATGTCGGAGGCAAGGATCTGCACCTCGCCGCTTTCCTTCGCGCCTTCGGCGCCCATCGCCTTGTAGGTGTCGGCGAGCGTCTTGCCCTCAAACGCCGCCTTGTTCCAGGCAGCGAATGCGAAGCGCGGCGCGAGCGCCGAGCCGAAGGCCGCGATCAGGCCGAGCAATCCGCCATTCTTCAGAAGCTGGCGGCGACTTGTTTGGTTCAGCATGCGATATGCCCTCCAGATTTTAGTTTCGCTTATTACCGGGTTTATTTGCTCGGGGCGCCTTTCAGGATCCACGCCACGAGCGTCTTGAGATCGTCGTCTTTTATATCAGTCATGGGCGGCATTGCCACATCGCCCCACGCGCCCTCGCCGCCTTCGCGAACCTTCTTGAACAGTAGCGCGGATACGTCCTGGCCCTTGTATTTTTCGGCCACATCCCTGTAGCTCGGGCCGACGAGCTTCGTGTCGACGGCGTGGCAGGCGAGGCAGCCGGAAGCGTCCGCGAGTTCGGCGGCCGGGTGCTTCTTGGCGGCGGAATCCGCAGCCGAGGGCCCGGTCGTCTGGCCGCGTACCTGTCCGACGTGGCGATTCTGGTCGGCGATGTTGCCATGAGAGGACAGGGCGTATTCGGGCAGGCTCGACGCCACTTCCACCTTGTCCTTGCAATTCTTCATGCACACCTTGGCGTGCGTGTCGGGCTTCATCTTCTTGCCGCTGAAGGCCGCGCTCGGCCACATCGCGTGATCGTATGTCATGCCGTCTCGGTTCGGCATCATCTTCTGTACGTCGTGGATCGTCTGCTCGTTCAGAACGAAATCGTCGGGAACGATTTCGGAGAGATTGAGCATGTAGGCGAGCACCGCATAGACTTGGTCGTTCGTAAGGCTCTTGGGCGCGTTCCACGGCATCGCGCGGCGGATGTAGTCGAACAGCGTCGAGATGGTCGCGACCTTCATGAAGGTCGTGCGGCCGGGATAGTCGGGGCGCTTCAGCGCGGCGACATGGCCGCTTTTCACATCGTCCTTGGTCACGCCGCCAATTAGTGGCGAGAACACCTTGTTGCTCTCGCCGAAGGTGCCGTGACAGACGGCGCACTTGCCCTCCCACACGGTCTCGCCGTCAGACACGCTGCCGGAGCCCTTCGGCAGGCCGGCGAAATCCGGACGTACGTCGATGTCCCACGCCTTCACCTCGTCGGGCGTCGCGGCGCGGCCGAGGCCGAAATCGTCGAGCGCGCGCGCAGGCGACGCAGCGGCGAGCGCGGCCGCAAGGAAGACGACCTGCGCCAGGGCGGGCTTAGAGAACCTGAACATTGCCGACGTCACCGCTTTCGACGACCTTCCAGGACTGGATGGCGTTGTTGTGATAGATCGAACGCGTGCCGCGCACTTCGCGCAGCATGCGGTAGCCCGGCTGCACATAGCCCGTCTCGTCGGTGGCCCGCGACTGCAGGATGGCGGGCTTGCCATCCCAGTTCCACGGGACGTTGAAGCGCGTGAGGCACTTCGAGAGGACCGGCGTCTGCAGCTTCGCCTCGACCCAGTTGATTCCGCCGTCGAAGGATACGTCGACGCGCGCGATCTTGCCGCGACCCGACCAGGCGAGGCCAGTGATGTTGTAAAAGCCCTTTTCGAGCAGCGTCTGGCCGCCGGAGGGCGAGGTGATGACGGACTTGGCCTCTTGGATGGAGGTGTACTGGCGATGCTGGCCGTCGGGCATCAGGTCGATGTAATGGACCGCCTCGTCCTTGGTGGCGTACGGCTTGTCGCCGACTTCGATACGGCGCAGCCATTTGACCCAGGACACGCCCTGAACGCCCGGCACGACGAGGCGAAGCGGATAGCCGTTCTCCGGCCGTAGCATTTCTCCATTCATGCCGTAGGCGACAATAACTTCGCCTGAAGCCACGAGCTCGATCGGGATCGTGCGCGTCATCGCCGATCCGTCGCCGCCTTCGGCGAGAACGAATTTCGCTTTCTTCCAGTCGACGCCGCAATCCTCGAGCAGCGTGCGCAGCGGAATGCCCGTATACTCGCTGCATGAGATCATGCCGTGCGTGTATTGCACGGTGGGCACGGCGACATTGCCCCATTCCATGCCGGTGTTGGCGCCGCATTCGATGAAGTGCATGCGCGACACCGAGGGGAAGCGCATGAGGTCGTCGAGTGTGTAGACTTTCGCCTTCTTCACGAATTCCGGTGTCGAGCCGTTGATCATGAAGCGATGCTTGTTGGGGTCGATGTCGTACCAGCCCTGATGGTGGCGCTCGAAATGCAGGCCGGAGGGCGTGATGATGCCGAACATACCCTGCAGCGGCATGAAGGAGACGGACGCGCCGGCGACTTGGGTCAGGCCTGGGCTCTGGCGGCGGATGAGGCCGCCTTCATACTTGGAGGGCATGCCGTAGGGCGTGGCGGCGACAGGTTGGCCGAGCGTTGTCGCCCAGGTCTGGGGCTTGAGAATCATCTCGTCGCCCTTGGGAGATTCCTCAGCTGCCGCCGCGCCAGCGCCGAGGGCGGCCGCAGCCGCGAATGCGCCGCGCAAGAAATCGCGACGGCCGTTGCTCACGGCGGCGATCTCGTCCGCGCCGAGGAAATTCTCGGGCGCTTTGCGAATCCTCGCTGGATTGGCGGCTTTCGCCATCGCCTCCAGATCGGTATCAGAACCTCTTTGCATCCTGTCTCCGCGCATCCTCGCGTCGGCGCCTGCGTGATTCGCACGGAATTCGGCTGTGCATGGAGGCGCCTGCAAGGCGCGATGCCGCGTTTCCGCTCCCGTGACCCGGGTCTGTCGCAAGCGCCCGGTTAGCTTCGGCACAATAGCGGCCCGACAAAACCTCGCCATCGGGGACGATGCCGGAAGCGTCTGGGGGAAAACACCCAGGCTTCAGACGTCGGAAATGTCGGTCGCCCAGGAGATCAGCTGTGCGACGGAGTTTACGCCCGCCTTCGCCATGAGATTGTGACGATGGTTTTCGACCGTCTTCGAGGAAATATCGAGATCCGCCGCGATCGCCTTGCTGGTCTTGCCGGCGATCACCAGCGACAGGACTTCGCGCTCGCGTTCAGTCAGCGCCCCAAGCTTGCGTTCGAGTTTTTCGCGCCGACCTTGTTTCGCCAGGGCGGTCTTGCTCGCCTGCAGCGCGTCGCTGACGCGGTCGAGTAGCACCTGATCGTCGAACGGCTTTTCGAGGAAGTCGATCGCGCCGTGACGCATGGCGCGAACAGCTTTCGGCACATCGCCGTGGCCGGTGATGAAGATGACTCCGGCGATGGAATTGCGGTTCTGCAGCTCGCGCTGGATTTCGAGGCCGCTCACCCCTGGCAGGCGCACGTCGAGCACGATACAGGCGGGTCGCGCATTGTCGAGGCGCTGCAACAATTCGGCGCCAGACGCGCAGGCCTCGAAAGGGTAACCGACGGAGGAGACCAGAAAGCCGACGGCGTCGCGCACCGCAGGGTCGTCGTCGACGATGTAGATGATCGGCGTAGGCTCAGACACGAGCGGGTTCCTCGATGAGAGGTAAATAGAAACGGAAACTGGTCATGCCGGCCGAATCGGTTTCGACGACAAGTCTGCCGCCATGGGCTTCGACGATGGTGCGACTGAGCGAAAGGCCGAGACCCAGACCGTTCTTTTTCGTCGTGTAGAAGGGATCGAAAAGGCGTTCCCGGGCCTCGGCCGCGAGGCCGGGCCCGTTGTCGGCGACGGAAATGTGCAGGCGGTCGCGGTCGCCGCGCACACGCAAGATGATCTGCCTGTCGTCCTGCGCGGATGTGGCTTCCAGCGCATTCTGCAGAAGGTTGATGACGACTTCCTCCAGTTGCAGGCGATCCGCGCGGACGGCCGGCAGCGTATCCGGGATTTCCGATTCCACGATCACGCCGCCCGCCGTCGCCGTTGGTTCGAACAGGGCCATCGCGTCATGCAGGGCGGCGGCTGGATCGATCGGCACCTGCGGCGCGGGATTCTTGCGCACAAAGTCCTTCATGCGGCGGACGATGTCGCCGGCGCGCTCCGCCTGCACCGCGATCCGCTGCACCGCGTCGCGCAGGCTGGCCGGATCGGCGCCGCCCTCGATCCGGCGCTCGCAGCCGCGCGCATAGGTTAATATGGCGGCGAGCGGCTGGTTGATCTCGTGGGCGAGCGAACTCGCCATTTCGCCCATCAGCGAGAGGCGAACCGTATGCTCCATCTGCTCGCCGCGCTGGCGCGCGGCCTCATGGGCGATCTGCAGTTCGTGCGTACGCTTGCGGACGAGATAGGAGACGCGGACGACGTGCGTCAGCCACCAGATCACTCCGAGGCCGATCAACGCCGCGATGTAACGATGCTCGACGACGAAGTCGGCGAGGCCGAGCCGTGTGAAAGGCGCATAGGGCCCGACCTTCAAGGTGCGGTAGAGATCCTGCACGCTGCCGTAGGCGTCCGGCTGCGTCCAGGCTTTCTCGTCCTGGCCGGGCTGCATGCCGAACAGCGCCTGCGCGATTTCGCGCGCGAGCGGCGCAGGGGCCTGCGCCACCTTGACGAAGGGCCAACCAGGATAGAGGCGTGTCGAAACCTGGCAATTCAGCGCGCCTGACGGCCTGCGGCCGATCACGCGGAACTCATCCTTCTGGATCGCGCCTTCGGCCAGCAGCTTCTCCAGTGCGCAGGAGCGGATTATGCCTGCGTCCGCGCGCCCGTCGCGCACGGCGCGCATCACTTCGTCGACGGGAAAGCCGACAAAAATCTGCTTCGTGTCGCGTTCTGGGTCGACGCCGCGCTCCATGATCTCGCGCAACGCGGCGCGATAGCCGAAGGCGTCCGGCGCGACGGCGGCGACGCGTAGATTGCGCAGATCGGCGAGCGACTGGATCTCGGGATGATCGTCGAGCACGAAAACGGCGGCGCCGACGGCTTCCGATGGCGTCGGTCCCTCCAGGTCCTGCTCCGTCGCCAAAGCGCTCGCGGAATAGTCGACCTTGAGTTCGAGATAATGACCGGGGTTGGTGATGAGGAAATCGAGGCGATGCGCCGCGACGGCGGCGGTGAGAAACGCAGCCGTGCCGCTCACCAGATGGAACCGGTATTGCGGCAGCGCGCGGCCCAAATGATCGAAGGTCGATTGCCAGGTGCGCTCCGCCTCCTCGGCGCCGCGAAAGGCGAGCACGCCAATGTGCACGTCCCTCGGCGTCTCGGCGCGCGCGGCGCCGAGAAAGCAGAGGGAGGCCAGCAGGGCGGCGAGGGTTCGCGCGATAAGTCCCATCAAGGCATGACAATAGGCAGGCATGACGCGCTTCGTCCATTTGCGCAGGACGCCAGCTCGTAGGCGTCGAGCGTGCGACGTCGTTCGTTTTTCGGCTTGCGCGGGTTGCTTATGCTCATATTCGAATTATTATATACGTCAACCGTCGCGACCCGTCGCGACGTCCCAGGGGAAGGAAATCCAGAAATGACCAGCACACATTCGATGTGGCGTCCGCTCGCCGTCGGCGCGTTCCTCGCGGGCGCCATCTGGTCCAGCGCGCCGGCTTTTGCGCAGACGCTGCCCGGCCCGCTCGTCAGCGCGCAATGGCTCGCCGGCAATCTCGACAAGGTGCAGGTGATCGATGTCGGCGACGACAAGGATCGTCTCGCGGCGCAGCCGAAATTCGTCGTCGACAAGAAGACCGGCGCGAAGAAACTCGTCGAGGCGGGCGGCCATATCGCCAACGCGCGCTATGTCGATTTCGCCACGATCCGCGAAGAGCGGACGGTCGCGGGCGTGAAGCTGAAGTCGATGATGCCGACGAAGGAAGCCTTCGAGAAGGTGATGGACGCGGCCGGCGTCGACAAGGGCAAGCCGATCGTGATCGTCTCGCCGGCGGAGAACGTCTCCTCGCTCGACATGGCGACGCGACTGTACTTCCAGCTGAAATATTTCGGCACGGACCAGATCGCGGTCGTCAACGGCGGCCTCAACGCCTGGCTCGCCGCAGGCCTGCCGGTGACGACCGATCCGATCGCCGCCAAGCAGGGCGACTGGAAGGCGACCGCCGAGCGCAACGAGATTCTGGCCACCACCGACGACGTGAAGGCTGCGATGAAGGACGGTTCGGCGCAATTCATCGACGGCCGCCCGACGGCGCAGTATTTCGGCATCAGCAAGAGCCCGGTCGTGCGCGCCGGCGGCCATCTGGAAGGCGCCAAGATGCTGCCGACCGAGGCGATCGCCATGTCGGTCGGTCCGTCGCAGCAATTCATGGGCGCCAAGCAATATACTGCAATCTACAAGAACCAGGGCATCGACGCCTCCAAGCCATCCATCGCCTATTGCAACACCGGCCATTTCGCCTCGGGCGCGTGGTTCGTGGCGAGCGAGATCATGGGGCAGAAGAACGCGAAAATGTATGCGGGCTCCA